>NZ_JBVIHJ010000032.1:0-123934 GCF_055570355.1 Streptomyces sp. NPDC031225
CCCCCCCCCCCCCCCCCCCCCCCCCCCCCCCCCCCCCCCCCCCCCCCCCCCCCCCCCCCCCCCCCCCCCCCCCCCCCCCCCCCCCCCCGGGCCGGTCGTCTTTGAGGAGGTATGTGACATGGGACTGACCGCGAGGATCCGCACCCGGGACGGGTGGGCCGTGTCGCACGCGGTCGTCACGGTGACCGACATGACCGGCACGCAGGTGCTGCGAGCGGAGGCCGACGCGGAGGGTGCCGTGCGGAACGGCACGCCGCTGGAGCCGGGGCCGTACACCGTCATCGTCACCGCCGTCGGGTACGCGCCCGCTGCGTCCAGCGCGATCGTCACAGCGAGCGGCCGCGCCGAGGTCGGCACGGTCACCCTGGCCCGCATCGGCGGCACGGAACTCCCGCCGCCCGGCCCGTGGACCGTGGACCCGGCCCACTCCGGGGTGAGCGCGGTCGCCCAGCACCTGGGCATCTCCAGCGTGCACGGCCGTTTCACCGACTTCACCGCGGCGATCGAGGTCGCCCCGGACGACGTGACCAAGTCCCGGGTGGAGGCGGTGATCCGGGCCGCCTCCATCGACACGGGCAACGCGACGCGGGACGAGCACCTGAGGTCGGCCGACTTCCTGGACGTCGAGCGGTACCCGGAGATCACGTACCGGTCCACGGGGCTGACTGTGGCCGGTACCGACCGGTGGACCGTGCGGGGTGAGCTGGCGATGCGCGGTGTCGTACGGCCCGTCGACCTGGACCTCGCCTATCTGGGGACGGGGGCCGACCCGTGGGGCGGTACCCGGGCCGCCTTCCGGGCCACGACCCAGCTGCAGCGGGAGGACTTCGCCATGAACTACAACCAGGTCGTGCAGGCGGGGATCGCCGCCATCGGGACGACTCTGAAGGTCGAACTCGATGTGCAGGCGGTACAGGGGGAGTCGCTGCCGCAGGTCTGAACCCGCGGCGTTGTCAGTGCCGGGTCGTACCGTTCGGGTATGGAACGGGCTGCGGGGGTGCAGGGGTACTACGCCGAGTCGGCTGAGCGGCTGGGGACGGTGTACGAGAGCGTCACGTTCGAGGTGGTGCACGAGGCGCTGCTGGATCTGCTGCCGGATCCGCCCGCGCGGGTGCTGGACGTCGGCGCGGGGACCGGGCGGGACGCGGCGGCGCTGGCCGCCCGGGGGTTCACGGTCGACGCGGCGGAGCCGGTGGCGGAGCTGCGGGGTGTGGCCGAGCGGCTGCATCCCGGCTGCGGGGTGAGCTGGCGGGCGGGGGCGCTGCCGGGACTGGAAGGCGTCCAGGGTCCGTACGACGTCGTTCTGCTGTCCGCGGTGTGGATGCATCTGCGGCCGGAGGAGCGGCCTGTCGCCATGCGGCGCCTGGCGGGGCTGCTCGCACCCGGCGGGGTCCTGCTGATCACTCTGCGGCGCGGTGAGCCGCCCGCGGACCGGCTCATGTTCGACATACCGCCGGAAGAGGTCGCCGCGCAGGGTGCGGAGGCGGGTCTTCGGCTGCTGCGGATCGTGGACGAGGGAGCGGACCGGCTCGGCCGTGACGCGGTGCACTGGAACGCCGTGGCGCTCCAACTAGGCTGATCCCATGGCATCGAACATCGCGACCAACAAGGCCGTCTCCCTGGACGAACTGCTGGACTTCGTGCGGACCCGGCACCGGGCGATCCTGCTGACGCGGCGGGGAGACGGGTCGCCGCAGGCCTCGCCGTTGACGTCCGGGGTGGACGACTCGGGGCGGATCGTCATGTCGACGTACCCCGAGCGGGCCAAGACGCGGAACGCGAAGCGGGATTCCCAGGTCAGCGTGCTCGTGCTGAGCGACGAGTGGAACGGACCGTGGGTCCAGATCGACGGGACCGCGGAGGTCGTCGACTCCCCCGAGTCCGTGGAGCCGCTGGTGGAGTACTACCGGAACATCGCCGGGGAGCACCCGGACTGGGACGAGTACCGGGCTGCGATGGTGAAGCAGGGGAAGTCGATCATCCGGGTCACGCCGGTGCGATGGGGGCCGGTTGCCACCGGCGGTTTTCCGGCTCGGTTGGCTTCGCCGGAAGCGTGACGCCTGAGAGGGTGGGGGATTGTGGCTCGTCGGCGGGTGCGGGATCGTTGTGGCTGGTCGCGCAGTTCCCCGCGCCCCTGGGTTGGCGCACCTACGTCGGATCGACCATCGCCTCGATTCCCTTGACCAAGAGCTCCACGGCGAACGTGAAGTCCCTGTCCCGCATCTCCTCCACCGTGTCGCCTCCCCTCGCCGTCATGATCTCCTCGTTCTCCTTGAGGATCTCCGCGGCGCCGGGGGACCGGGTGGCGGTGGTCATGGCGTGGCGGAAGAAGGCCTCCTGGGTCATGCCGGCCTGGGCGGAGCGGGCGATGAAGTGGCCCTCGATGGTGCCGAAGCCGTAGACGAACTGGAAGACGGCGGAGATCGCGCCGGTGATGCCGTGTGCGGGCAGGCCGGTCTTGCGGACGACCCGGTGCACGACCCGGGACAGGGCCAGGGAGTGCGGGCCGATGTTGAGGAACGTGCCGGCCAGCGGTGACGCCCAGGGGTGCCGGACCAGCAGGCCCCGGTACTCCCTTGCCACCGTGCGCAGTTGGTCCCGCCAGTCCTCGTCGGCCTCCGGGTCCGGCAGCTCCAGCTCGCCGAAGGCCGCGTCCAGGGCGAGTTCCAGCAGGTCGTCCTTGGTGTCGACGTACCAGTAGACGGACATCGCGGTCACGTTCAGCTCGGCGGCCAGCCGCCGCATGGAGAACTTCGCCAGTCCCTCGGCGTCCAGGAGACGGACCGTCACCTCGGTGATCCGGTCCCGGTCCAGGCCGGAGGGCTGCCCGCCACCGCGACCGCCCCGGCGCACCTTGCCGTCCAGCCAGACACTGGTTCGCGCGGCCGCTCCTTGGCCTGCCTTCACCATGGCCCACCTTCCGAGACGTTGTTGACTTGCAAGGATGCTAGGCCTGGACCGGCCGGTGAGGGCGCGGGCCTGTACCGATATGCGCCTTCGCCGCGTGAGCGCGACCAGCCACGACCGGCCATGATCGTCCATGACCGGTCGCGACGCTTCCGCTGCCGCCGCTGAGCCGAAGTCCCCGTCGTCAGAAGGGCCTTAGGGGCCCGGCGCCCGCTCGGCCCGCCGCAGCAACACCGCCGCCAGCAATCCGCCGAGCAGCACGGCAACCGCCCCCACCAGCTGGCTGGTCTCCAGACCGGAGGCGAACGCATCGGTGATCCGCGCCCGTTCCTCCTTCGAGCCCGCCTCCGCCAGCGCCGCCGGAAGCGACGCCGCCGCCACCGGAACCAGCGCCGCGAACCGGGAGTTGAGCACCGCGCCCAGCACCGCGACACCCAGCCCCTGCCCGAACTCCGCGAGCGTGCCGTTGATGCCCGCGCCCACGCCCGCCTTCTCCGGGGGGATCGCGCTCATCACGGCGTTGGCCATGGCGGGCATCGCGAAGGCGACCCCCGCGCCCATGACGACCAGGCCGGCCAGCATGCCGCCGTACCCGTGCCGACCGAGCACGGCGATCGCCGCGAGGCCCGTCGCCAGGCAGGTCATACCGAGCGCGATGGTCAGCGGTGTACCGGCCCTCGGCAGCAGCTTCGCGCTGACCCCGGTGAGGTTGAGGGCGACGATCGTGAGGGCGAACGGCGCCGTCCGCAGGCCGGCCTCCAACGGGTCGTATCCGAGGACGAACTGGAGGTGCTGGGTGAGCAGGAACAGCGAGCCCGCCATGCCGAAGGCGACGAGGATCGCGCCCGCGACGGCTCCGGTGAACCGCTGGTTGCGGAAGAAGTGCATGTCCAGCATCGGGTGGGGGACGCGCAGTTCCCATACGGCGAACCCGGCCAGCACCACGACCCCGATCGCGGCGGAGACGAGGGTGGTGGAGGAGGTCCAGCCGTGGTCGGGGCCGGAGATGATCGCGTAGACGACGCTCGTCATGCCGATCGTGGAGAGCAGCGCGCCGAGCAGGTCGGGGCGGTCGCCCTGCGGGTTCTTCGACTCGGGCACCAGGGCCAGGACCGCCACGAGTCCGATGACCGCGACCGGGATGTTGACGAGGAAGATCGCGCCCCACCAGAAGTGGTCGAGCATCACCCCGCCGAGCAGCGGACCCACGGCGAAGCCGAGCGAGTTGACCGTCGACCACAGGCCGATCGCCTTGACGCGCTCGCTGTCGTCGAAGATCTGGACCACGACGGCGAGCGTGGTGGTGATCAGGAGTGCGCCGCCGACGCCCATGCCGGCGCGGGCCGCGATCAGTTGGCCGCTGGTGGTGGCGAGGCCCGCCACCAGGGAGCCGATGCCGAACAGGGCCAGGCCCGCCATCAGCAGCTTCTTGCGGCCGTAGCGGTCGGCGGCGCTGCCCGCGGTGAGCAGGAGGCCGGACTGCACGAGCGAGTAGGCGTTGATCATCCACTGGATGTCGGAGGTGGCCGCGCCCAGTTCGCGGGTGAGCGAGGGGATCGCGACGTTCAGGACGGTGTTGTCGAGCAGCACGGTGAGCTGCGCGAGGCAGATGACGCCGAGGATCAGCCAGCGCTGGGGGTGGCCCCGGGAGACGGTGAGGGAGGCGGGAGCGGACATGCTGTACACCGTAGAACAGTTCCTATACGGCGTACAACGCGGTTTCCGGGCGGAGGGACGCCGACCGGTTTCCCGACGGAGGAACGCCGAAGGGCGGCGACCTTCGCGGTCGCCGCCCCTCTGCTCCGGTTCAGCGTCAGCTGCTCGCCTTCTGGGTGAGGTCGTAGAAGGTGGCCGAACCGACCGTCACCTTCTTGAACGTGGCCTCGACCCACGAGGTGATCTGCGAGGACGTTCCGCTGCTGCTGCCGCCCATGCCGCCGCCGGTGCCACTGGAGATGAAGTAGTGGATCTTCCCGTCCGTCACGTACTCCTTGAACTGGGCCAGCGTCGGGGACGGGTCGGTGCCATTGAAGCCGCCGATCGCCATCACGGACCCGTTGGTGGCCAGCTGGTAGCTCGCGGCGTTCTGGGCGCCGATCGCGGCCGCCGCCCAGGTGTAGTCGTCGGCATCGGCCTCCAGCAGCTTCTTGGCCTCGGAGGTGACCGTGGCGCCGTTGAGCAGGCCGCCCACACCGCCGCCACCGGCCATGCCACCGCCGTCACGCGTGGTGCCGCCGGGCATACCGCCCTGCCGGTTCTGGCCGGGCATCCCGCCACCGGTACCGCCACCCGGGAAGCCCTGGCCCTGCCGGCCCTGCCCCTGGGTGGTGCCGTTGCCCTGCTGGTTCTGGCCGCCGCCGAAGCCGCCGCCCATGCCGCCGCCACCGGGACCACCGCCCCGGCCGCCGCCGCCGAAGCCCATCGAGCTCGCGCCCGCCGGACCCGCCGTCGGGATGGACCCGGTGTGCGCGGAGTTCACCGTGCTCAGCGTGTACGCCGCCGGACCGGCGAGGGAGGCCACGATGCCCAACGCCGCCGCGCCGAGCGCCAGTTGCCGGCCGAGCCTGGCCACGAAGACCAGACCGAGGGCGGCGACCAGCCCGCCGACGAGAACCAGCCACTTCAGCCAGGGCAGGTAGTCCGGGGTGCGGTTGAGGAGGACGTACCCCCACGCGGCGCCCGCCACGACCGCGGCCGCGAGGGTGAGCGAGGCCCACATCTCGGCGCGCTTCTCCCAGAGGACGCCCGCGCCCATGCCGACCACGGCCGCGATGTAGGGGGCCAGAGCGATCGTGTAGTACTGGTGGAAGATGCCCGCCATGAAGCTGAAGACCACCAGCGTCATCAGCAGCGAGCCGCCCCACACCAGGAACGAACCGCGGGTCACCGACGTCCGCTTGAGCTTGCGCGTCGCCACCAGGCCCGCGACGAGCAGGACCAGCGCGGCCGGCAGCAGCCACGAGATCTGGCTGCCGATCTCGGAGTTGAACATCCGGTTCCAGCCGGTCTCGCCCCAGGCGCTGGCGGTGCCGCCGCCGGGGCCGACGCTGCCGGTCTCGTCGCCACTGAGGCGGCCGAGCCCGTTGTAGCCGAAGGTCAGTTCAAGGAAGGAGTTGTTCTGCGAGCCGCCGATGTAGGGGCGCGAGGAGGCCGGCCACAGCTCGACGATCGCGACCCACCAGCCACCGGAGACGATCAGGGCGCCGGTCGCGGCGGCCAGCTGGCCGAAGCGCCTCTTCAGCGAGACCGGTGCGACGACCGCGTACACGATCGCCAGCGACGGCAGGATCAGGAACGCCTGCAGCGTCTTCGCGAGGAACGCGAAGCCGATCGCCACACCCGCCCACACCAGCCACTTCGTCTTGCCGTCCTCGATGGCGCGGACGACGAAGTAGCAGGCCAGCGCCATGAGCAGCGCCAGCATCGCGTCCGGGTTGTTGAACCGGAACATCAGCGCCGCGACGGGGGTGAGCGCGAGCACGGCGCCCGCGATCAGACCGGCTCCGGGGCTGAAACGGCGGCGCACGGACGCGTAGACGACGGCGACCGTGCCGACGCCCATGAGGACCTCGGGGCCCAGGATCGTCCACGAGTTCAGGCCGAAGATCCGCGCCGCGATCTCCATCGGCCACAGGAAGGCCGAGGGCTTGTCGACGGTGATGGCGTTGCCCGCGTCCAGCGAGCCGAAGAACATCGCCTTCCAGCTCTTGGTGCCGGCCTGGACGGCCGCCGAGTAGAAGGAGTTGGAGTAGCCGGAGGCGCTCAGGTTGTAGAAGTACAGGGCCGCGGTGGCGAGGAGCAGGCCGAGGAAGGCCGGGCGCGCCCAGCGGGGGTCCTCGGGTCGCCCGCGCCACAGTCTGCGCGCGAAGGGCTGCTGGGGTTCACCGGACTCGGGGGCCGGGGGAGCGACGGGTTCCCGTACGTCCGTCACGGTCACCGCCGGACCCCAACCGGAACCCTGCTGGGTCGGATGGTCGGTCTGCGTGGTCATCAGGAGTTCCTCGGGTCGGTGTCGGTCGGGCGCACCGGCTGCAACTGCACGGTGGCGTCCTTCCAGGAGCGCTGCTCCGCGGCTTCACCGGCGCGGAACTCGGTCGTGTCGTACGGCGAGGTCGTGTCGTACGGCGGGTGCGGCGCCGTGGCGTACTGGGGCGCCGTGGGGCGCTGGGGCAGCGGCCCGTAGGACTGCTGCGGGGAGTAGGACTGCTGCGGGAAGTGGGCCGGGGAGGCGGGCGTGTGGCCGGCGACCACCGTGGACCGGGGCTGGTCCTCGTCGCGGTCGGGGAACACCCAGGCCCGGAAGAGCAGGAAGCGCAGCACGGTCGCAGCGAGGTTGGCGGCGATCAGGACCGCCAGTTCGGTGGAGTGCGCCGGGTCGCTGGTGGCCGCGTTCAGGGCGGCCAGCGAACCGGCGGTCAGCGCGAGGCCGATACCGAAGACGACCAGGCCCTGCGCCTGGTGCCGGACGGCGCCGCCCCGCCCGCGCACCCCGAAGGTCAGGCGCCGGTTGGCGGCGGTGTTGGCGACCGCGGAGACCAGCAGGGCCAGGGCATTGGCGATCTGGGAGCCGCCGAACTGCCGGAAGGCGCTGTAGAGAACGAGGTAGAAGAGGGTCGACAGACCGCCGACGACACAGAACCCGACAAGCTGGCGGGCCAGCCCCTTCGGCACGTCCTGCACATCGCGGTCGCGCGGGTCGTCGCCGAACGGGCGGGCGATCCGGTCCAGCGGCAGCGCGCCGCTGGCGAGTGCCTTGCCCACGCGCCACACCCCCTTCAGGTCGTCGGTGGCCGTCTTGACGATGTGAACGGTGGAGTCCGGGTCGTCGACCCAGTCGACGGGCACCTCGTGGATACGCAGTCCCGCGCGCTCGGCGATGACCAGCATCTCGGTGTCGAAGAACCAGCCGGTGTCCTCGACGAGCGGCAGCAGGACCTGGGCCACGTCACGCCGGATGGCCTTGAAGCCGCACTGCGCGTCGGAGAAGCGGGCCTGGAGCGAGCCGCGCAGGATCAGGTTGTACGCGCGGCTGATGAACTCGCGCTTGGGGCCGCGCACGACCCGGGAGCTGCGGGCGAGCCGGGAGCCGATCGCCAGGTCGGAGTGGCCCGAGATCAGCGGGGCCACCAGCGGCAGCAGCGCGTTGAGGTCGGTGGACAGATCCACGTCCATGTAGGCGAGGACCGGGGCGTCCGAGGCGGACCAGACGGTCCGCAGCGCCCGGCCGCGGCCCTTCTGCTCCAGCCGGAAGGCCTTGACCTCCGGTATCTCCGACTCCAGCCGCCGCGACACCAGGGGAGTGGTGTCCGTCGACGCGTTGTCCGCGATGGTGATGCGGAACGCGTACGGGAACGTGCGCTTGAGGTGCTCGTGCAGTCTCAGCACACACGGCTGGAGGTCCTTCTCCTCGTTGAAGACGGGGATCACTACGTCCAGGACAGGCGTACCGGCGTCGCCGGCCGGGAGGTGCTCCCGCGCCGGCAGAGTGCCGGGAGAAGAGTCGGTTCGCATGACAACGACTCTGGTCAGGCCCCCTGTTGTACCCATATGGCAGCGCTGTGCTGTGCCTGTGAGTGTGATTGCCAGTTCGTTTCGGGCGCCGGATGCGGGGTCACGGGACCGACGGCGGGCAGATGCATGGTGAACACGGTGCGCCCGGGCATGCTGTCCACGGTCACGGCACCACCGTGTGCGGTCGCGACGGCCTGCACGATGGCGAGGCCGAGCCCGGTAGATCCTGAGGCGCGGGAGCGTGAGGAGTCGCCGCGCGCGAACCGTTCGAAGACATGCGGGAGCAGGTCGGACGGGATGCCCTGACCGTTGTCCTCGACGTCCACGCACATCCAGGGACCGCGCCGCTGCACCCGTGCGGTGACGGTCGTGCCCTCGGGGGTGTGTTTGCGGGCGTTACCGAGCAGGTTGATGAGCACCTGCTGGAGCCGTGCCGCGTCACCGGAGACGAGGGCTGGTTCGTCGGGCAGGTCGAGGCGCCAGTTGTGGTCCATGCCGGCCGCGCGGGCGTCACTGATGGTGTCCACGACGAGCGGGATCAGATCGGTCTGCTCGAACTGCAGCGGCCGCCCGGCGTCCAGGCGCGCGAGCAGCAGCAGGTCCTCCACGAGCAGCGTCATCCGGCCCGCCTCGGACTCGATACGGCCCAGAGCGTGCCGAGTGTCGGGGCCGACCTCCTCTCTGCCGCGTCTGGTCAGCTCCGCGTAACCGCGGATGGAGGCGAGAGGTGTCCGCAGCTCATGACTGGCGTCCGCCACGAACTGGCGCACCCGCATCTCGCTCTGCTGACGCGCGTGCAGGGCGCCGTGGACGTGGTTGAGCATCCGGTTCAGCGCGGAGCCGACCTGACCCACCTCGGTGTGCGGATCGCACTCCGACTCGGGGACCCGCTCGCTGAGGTTGACCTCGCCTGTGTGGAGAGGCAGTTCGGAGACCCGGGTGGCGGTGTTGGCGACCCTGCGCAGGGGGCGGGTGGCGAGACCGACGAGCACGTAACCGGCGATGACGGCCGCGCCGAGGCCGGCGGCGGTGACGCTGATCTCGACGAGGATCAAGGTGTCGATGGTGGCGTCGACGTCTGCGGTGGGGATGGCGACGTAGTACGCGGAGGTGTCGTTGTTGGTGTACCGGACGAGGTAGTTGCCGATGCCCGGCAGCTCGACCTTGTGTTCGTTGCCGTCCTTGGAGACGGAGTTGAGCACCTTGAGCTGGGCGTCCGTGAGGTTCACGGCCGTCATCTCGTAGTTCTCGGTGGACGCCGACTTCACACCGCGCTGGGACTCGGTGATCTTGCCCTTCGTCACCTTGGCCGCGACGATGCCGTCCGGCCCTGGACCCTTGACGAAGTCGGAGAGCGTGATCTCCTTGGTCTTCTTGTCCTGCTTGTCCTGAGCGCTCTGGCCGGCGCTTCCGCCACCGGGCCCGTTGCCGGGCGGCTGGTTGCCGAAGCCGCCGCGCGGCGTCACCCGCGCCGAGACCTCGTTCAGCTTGCCTTCGAGCTGGTCGTACAGATGCGACCGCAGCGCCAGTGTCGTCACCGTGCCGATCACCGAGCAGACCACGGCGATCAGCACCACGGACGCGACGACGAGCCGCGTCCGCAGGGTACGCGGCTTACCCGCACGTTTCTGCTTGCGCGGCCGTCGTCGCCCGCTCATGAGGCGGCGGGCTTGATCAGGTAACCGGCCCCACGCCGGGTGTGGATCATCGGCTCGCGCCCCGCGTCGATCTTCCGGCGCAGGTAGGAGATGTACAGCTCGACGACGTTGGCCTGGCCGCCGAAGTCGTACGACCACACGCGGTCGAGGATCTGCGCCTTGCTGAGCACACGCCGGGGATTGCGCATGAGGAAGCGCAGGAGCTCGAACTCGGTCGCGGTGAGGTGAATACCCTCCCCGGCCCGCGAGACCTCGTGGCTGTCCTCGTCGAGGGTGAGGTCACCGACGACCAGCACGGAGTCGGAGCGGCGGTCGGCCGCACCGGAACGGCGGATGAGCCCCCGCAGCCGCGCCACGACCTCTTCGAGGCTGAACGGCTTGGTGACGTAGTCGTCGCCACCGGCGGTGAGCCCGGCGATGCGGTCCTCGACGGCGTCCTTCGCGGTCAGGAACAGCACCGGTACGTCGGGCAGCTCGCGGCGGAGACGACCGAGGACGGTCAGGCCGTCCATGTCGGGCAGCATCATGTCCAGAACGACGGCGTCGGGCCGGAACTCCCGCGCGGTCTGGACCGCACCCGTGCCGTCTCCCGCACTCCGGATCTGCCATCCCTCATAGCGCAGGGCCATGGACAGCAGTTCGGTGATCGACAGCTCGTCGTCCACCACAAGCACGCGGACGGGGCTCCCGTCCGGCCTCAGCAGTTCGGTGCGCCCCTGGGGCGAGGTCGTGGTCATGGTGAACACCCTGTCGGGGCCCCCTGAGAACACCCTTTCGGAAATCTGTGATTTCCCTGAGAAACGCACAGGCGCCTCTCAGGCAACACCTGGGAAGCCCCTTGCCCGGTGGGAGGGCCAAGGCGATCTCGCGACGGTCCGGCAGGGTCCCATGCCCGCGTTACGCAGGGAGAATCACCGCATCAGCGCCCCCGCCCGGCACGGACAAGAGGCCGCCCGGCACGGACAACAGGCCGCCCGGCACGGGCAAGAGGCGCACACGGAGGCCCGGTACCGCGCCTCAAAGGCAACCACCCCTCGTCAGAACAACCCGTCCTGAACCTCCGTCACCTCCTTCAACTCCCTTATCGGCACGGTGTTCTTCGCTCCGTCGCCCGGGACCAGCTCCCACCCCGTCATCAGCCGCGTGTCCAGTACGACGACCCCGTCGCCGTCCGTCTCCAGGTGCAGGTCGGGCCCCGCGGCCGCGACGAGCCGACCGCCCACCGCCCCGCCCGCGACGAGTTCGCGCACCTCCCCCACAGCGGCGGGCAGGCCCGCGAGGCCGAAGTTCTCGACGTGATCGACCGGTTCGTACGGCGCCCGCTCCAGGGTCTCGGGCCAGCCGCCCAGTGCCACCGCCCGCGCGTGCAGGCCGGCGATCTCCGCGGCCCGCTCAGCGGCCGACGCCGGCAGGGCGGAGCGGACGGCCCGCTTGGCGCCGTACGGGATACGGTCCGGCACCGAGAGCGCGGCCCGCAGCAGCTCCTCGGTGCGCCGCGCGGCCATGAGCGGCCCGGTGCCCAGCCAGCTGAAGCAGACGGCACCCTGCTCCAGCAGCCGCGCGGATCCCCGCTCGTGCGCGGTGATGCCGACCTTGGTCATGCCGGGTCCGAACCAGGCCAGATATACCCGGTACGGCCTCGGATCGTCCGCGAAGGTGTCCGCGGCCACCGAGTGCGACCGGTCCAGCCGCGCGCACTCCTCGCACCGCGCCCCCGTGCTCCGTCCCGACACCACGGCCCGCGCCGCACACGCGTGCCCCCGCGCTCCCACGCATGTCCGCACACCCCCCTCCGCGACCCCGAAGGCCACCCGCTTCCCCCAGGTCAGCGCACTGCGCTGCCCGCCGTCCCACTGCAGCACGGGACCGTCGGCCGACCATCGCAGCCCCGAGCATTTCCACGCCTGTGCCATCCCTCACGAGAGTAGGGGGCACCACTGACAACGAGAGCTGCGCGCGGGACGAGGAGGACCGGCCGTCGACTCCACAGTCCGCAGCGTCCGCAGTCCACACTCAGCACTCAGCAGTCCACAGTCCACGGAGGCGAGAACACCACAGCCGGTGCTCATGGCTCGGCCCGGGCGCGGACTTCGCGAAGGGTCAGCCCACCGGCTCCGCGGAGACGGTTTCCGCCACCGCCGCACCCCCCGGCTCGACCACCGTGACCGGCTTCCTCCGGGCACCCCGCCCCGCCATCCGGCACCCGACGCACCCGGCATGTCCCTGCCGCGCACCCGTGTCCCGCACCCGCATCCCCCACTGCTCGCGCGGTCGGCGCCCGGGCGGCTTGCCCCAGCCGGTCAGATGCAGGGCCCAGGTGACGAGAGCGCTCAGCGCGGTGATCACGAGGCCGACGACGATCAGCGGACGGGACACCATGCACACCCCCAGCCCCAGCACGGAGGTCCCGACGGTCGCGATGGCGACGCCGGTCCACCCCGCGACCGTATGCCCCTCGTCATACTGATGTGCACTCACAGTTCCTCCTCCACCCCGCAGGTCTCTCACTGGCTAAGAAGTTTAGTACAGAAACCTCTTACAAGCTAAGAGAACTGCATCCTCGTACCGCGAGCACCCTCCACAGAACCGGGAATCCGATGCACGCCGAGCCCCGCCCCACCGCCACTCCGGCCCAGGCACTGGAGGCGATGGACTTCTTCATCGCCACCGCCCACCTCGGCCAGCAGGAGATGGCCCAGCGGCTGGGTCTGAACGTCACCGACCTGCTGTCCTTCGCCTTCGTGCTGAAGGCCGGCGAAGACCTCCTCACCGCGGGCGACCTCGCCGAACAGGCCCACGTCACGACCGGCGCGGTCACCGGAATCCTCAACCGCCTCGAACGCGGCGGCTACGTCACCCGCGTCCCCGACCCCACCGACCGCCGCCGCGTCCGCGTCGCCGCGGTGCCCGACGCCGTGGCCCGGGTCGTCGCCCTCTACCAGCCGTACTACGACCGCCTCGGCGCCGTCTTCGCGGAGTACTCCGCCGACGAGATCGCCGTACTCCACGACTGGTTCAGCCGTACGAACGACCTGGCGCTCGCCTACATCGAGGAGCTGCGGGCGAAGGACGCGGACGGGGCGTAGCGGAGGGCGACGGGCGGGGCCTCCCCACCCCGGGGGTGTAGCCAGCCCCACCATGAGTCCGGTAGAGCACTCCATCGTTCCGGCGAGCTTGCGACGGCATCGTTGATCTCAGCTGATCCACCGGGATCGAGCGGATCGCAGAAGCCACGCCGGAGGGGCACACCATGGAGACGCAGACGGCCGACAGAACCCAGTCCCCGTCCTCGCCCGAGCTCTCCTCCCCCTCGACTCCCGGCCCCCTCGCCTCCTTCGTCCGCTTCGTCGTCTGCGGCGGCGGGATCGGCGTCCTCTCCAGCTTCGCCGTGCCGCTGGTGGCCATGACGATGCCGTGGGCGGTCGCGAACGCGGTCATCACCGTGCTCTCGACGCTTCTCTGCACCGAGCTGCACGCCCTGTTCACCTTCGGCACCGGCCGCCGCCCGGGCCTGCGCCGGCACGTGCAGTCCTCCGGCTCCGCGGTCGCCGCGTACGTCGTCACGTGCGCGGCGATGTTCCTCCTTCACACCGTCCAGTCGGCGCCGAGCATGGTCACCGAGCAGGCGGTCTACCTCACCGCCTCCGCCCTGGCCGGCATCGGCCGCTTCCTGGTCCTGCGCCTGTTCGTCTTCGCAGGCACCCGCAAGCCGCAACGCCTCGCCCGGACCACGCAGTTGCCCCGCCCGGTGCTGTCCCGGACCGCGGTGAGCGCCGCCTGCTGACCGGGCCGCCGCGCGCACGGACCACGGGAGCACCGCTACCGAAGCCTGAGCAGTGGGGTTCAAAGCGCCAGGTACCGCCGCAGGGCCTCCACCCCGTCGGACACGAACGTCCCGCGCGCGACCGCCTCCACCAACTCGCCCTCACCGAGCCAGCCGTGCCACGCGATCTCCGCCGGATCGGGTACGAGCGCTCCGGTCACGACGGCTTCGTGCACCCCGAGCCAGTAGGGGCTGATCTCCCCACGGCACAGGAACTTGAACACGAAGCGCACCGGCGTCCCGAACACCCCCAACTCCTCGGCGAGTTCACGAGCCGCCGCTTCCTCGTACGACTCCCCGACCGCAGCGGCCCCGCCCAACAGCCAGTTGTACTGGCCCGGGAACCGGGAGACGTCGTCCGGCCGCCGGTGCACGAGAATCCGCCCACCCGGATCACGGCAGACCGTGACCGCGATCCGGTGCAGCCACCCCTCCTCGATGGCCTCCGCCCGGTCCACCACTGCGACGACCCGGTCGTACTCGTCCACCCGCTCCACCGATTCACCCATGCCGGCGACGATCGCAGAGAGGTACGACACAGCGCCGCCGTCGGAACTCCGCAGGCTCTGTGGGAGGGGTGACGACCCCCTGGGGGTACAGCTGGCCCCACCCCGGATCGGGCAGGCCGCCACATGTCGCCGTCCCGGGATCGGAGGCATCGTGGAAGCCATCGGATCCCGGATCCCCGGGCCCCGGCCCCGAGTTCACCGCCCTCCTCAGGAAGGAACTCCCATGAGCCCGCTCCTGTCCTCCCTCTCTCCTGTCGAGCCCTCCCCCGACAGCGAGCTGACCCCGCTCCTCACCGCCTGGGACCTGGCCCACCCCGCCGCGGCCGACCCCGACTGGCGCCACCTGCTCGACGAACTCGCCCACCCGGGCACCATCCAGGCGTTCCACAGCCTGGCCGTGAGCGCCGTATGAGCGCCGTATGAGCGCACGACGGTTCGTCGTTCACCCGGTGTCGAGCTGGTGGTCGGCCCAGACGTAGCTTTCGGGCAGCAGGTCCGTGATGAGGACGGCTCGGAGACGGTCGTTCGCGCCGACGATGACCTTGAGGCCGGGGAAGTAGTCGAGGAGCACCTGCCGGCACCGACCGCACGGCGGAACGACCCCGCGCTCGCGGTCGCCCACGGCGACGATGGTCTCCAGCTCGTGGACGCCCTGAGCGGCGGCCGTACCGATGAGGACCAACTCGGCGCAGGGGCCGCCCGTGAAGTGGTAGGCGTTCACCGCGGTGACGATCGTGCCGTCCCGGGCCCGGCCCGCGGCCGCCATGGTGTGGTTGTCGCCCCGGCAACGCGTGCGAGCGACATGCGCCGCGGCCTCGACGAGTTCAAGGTCGACGGGGTGAGTCTGCGTGGTCATCTGCACATCCTCCCCTTAACCCTGAGATCCATGACGGCGCCCGTCCGCCGATACGCCTCGCCCGGACGCCCCGACGCCCCGACGCCCCGACGCCCCGACGCCCCGACGCCCCGACGCCCCGAGGGACGAACGCGAGCCGACTCTGCCTCTGCCTCTGCCTCTGCCTCAGCCGATGAGTTCGTGGATCGCCGCCAGGAGGTTGAACACAGCGGGCAGGATGAAGACGCCGCCGAAGCCGATCCACATGCACCCCGCTGCGCGCTGCCCGCGGCTCGGAGGCGTCGGCGGGATCAGGCGATCGGTGGTCCTCATCACCTCGCCCGGAGCCAGCGCACTGCGCCCGGTCCTGCGCTGCCGCAGCCCCAGCCAGATGAAGACGACCGCGGCCACGGCCGTGAAGGCCGACAGCTGGAGATGCTCAGCCGGCGTATCGGCACCGGCCAGCGTCACGGCCACATACGACAAGGCACTGCCCCCCCATGATCACGATGCGTGGAGTGGATCACCTCACAACGGCCCGCCCACGTCAACCGAATCGGGCAACCGTGGGTACGCCACAATCGCCGAAGAGACCGCCGCGTCCTGATGAAGTGCTCGCCTTCCACAACGGCGACACGTTGGGGAACATCCCCGTCATCCGTGAGACCGCGCGGCATCGCTTCCCTTGGAAGGTCACGATGGCGGGGGGAGCCGTCGCGATCATCCTCGGAGTGTGCGTAGCTCTGCTCCTGCGGCACCCGGCCGGGAGCGGTCAGGCTGCCGACGCTACAGCCCATACGCCAGCGATGCGCAGCACTCCAGGAGCCCAAGGTGTGAAGGCCGCTGGCTCCTCCCCGACGACGACAGCATCTCCCTCGGTGGCCACGACCGTGCCGACCTCGGCGAGCAAGGTGCCGGCATGCGTTCACGTGACGTACAAGACCCCTCGCGGCGATGCAGGCTGTGAATCGAAGACGGACGTCTGCAGCCCGGGGGCGCCCTGGTACGTGACTGACATCGAGGCGCTCTGTGGTGGGCCCACGCCCCTCCAGGCCATCCATGTCATCGCGGAGCCGGCCACCGGCGGAGATCCCGGTTCCAGCTACTGTCTCGCCTGGACCGGCAGCAGTGACGGTGCGGGGAAGGATGCCACCCTGCTCATGAACGCACCGGGATATCAGTGCGGGGCTGGTCTGGTCGGCGCTGACGGACAAGCGATTCAACCGGACGGAACATCCGTCTTCTACGCCAGCCCCCGGGACTGCGCCCAGTCCTACCCGGACACCCGGATGACCTACCCGGCCGTCCTGGACTTCCCGAACGACGGCGGGGCGCAACCCCCTCAGTACGTCTGCGTCGCAACCAACGCGGGAGCCTGAGCCACGGGCTCGCCCAAAGACACAAGCGCCGAGCTGCGACCTTCATAGCCGGTTTCGTCGGGAGCACGCCGTCAGGCAGCGTTCAAGCGGTGCCGTCAAACACTGCCGTCAAGACATAAGCCAGAGGCCCTAAGGATCAATCCTTAGGGCCTCTGATCTGCTGTGCACTCGGCAGGATTCGAACCTGCAACCTTCTGATCCGTAGTCAGATGCTCTATCCGTTAAGCTACGAGTGCTTGTTCTTTTTTCTTGCCGTTTCTTGCCCTTCCGGGCCGCCCGCGGCGACAGGAAGAACATTACATGACTGCTGGCGCCATGTGAAATCCGTTTGCCGTAGCCCTTGCGACCTGCGGAAACGCGTTCGAGAGCGGTCAACGCAACGACGAAGCCCCGGTCCGTGGACCGGGGCTTCGGTGATCTTGCGCGGAGGCGGAGGGATTTGAACCCTCGATGGGATTTGCGTCCCAAACCGCATTAGCAGTGCGGCGCCATAGACCGGACTAGGCGACGCCTCCAGCACAGCCGCCCGCGCGAGCGCGAGTGGTGCGTGCAGATGATGACACAGCCGAAGGTCGCGCCACCAATCGGCTCCCACGGTACTAGGCGGGCGGGGCGCAGGGCAAAGTGCTTTCGCGCAACGTACGCCCGCGTCCGGCGTTAGTCAGGGCATGTCACACGTCATCCGGTTCCGCCGGCTCGCACGGTTGAGTCCTCTCCCTCTGTTCCTCGTCGCCCTGGCCCCCGCGCCCGCCTCCGCCCACGAGCCCGGCGGCGACCACCTCACCGTCACCGTCAAGGACGCGGGTGGTGGTGCCGACGGGACCTTCGAGGTCGACTGTCACCCCGCACGCGGCACCCACCCCGACGCCCCCGGTGCCTGTGCCGCCCTGGACAGGAACACCCGGTGGGGGCGCGAGACCTTCGCCCCCGTCCCCGAGGGCAGCGTCTGCACGATGCTCTACGGCGGTCCCGCCACCGCCCATGTCACGGGGACGTGGGCCGGTCGCCCCGTGGACGCCCGGTTCGACCGGAGCGACGGCTGCGGCACCGCGCGCTGGGACCGGTTCGTGCCGCTCCTGCCCAAAGTCGGGTCGTAGACCGGATCAGCACGTCGACGTACGGGCACACGTTCTACTTCACTTCGTCGTGCGACCTCCCTCTCATCCAGCACCCCCCGCACAATCCCTGCGCTTAGACTCCCTCGCGTGACACGTCGCGGGCAGGTTGGCAAGATGGCCCGAGCGGTCGGCAAGGTGCGGTAACAGGGAGGAAGCGTCTCGTGAGCAGCAGGCCATCCCGAGGCGCTGCTCGCCTCGCAGCCATACTCGACGCGCTTCCGGACGCGTTGGTCCTGGTCAACGCCAATGGGACCGTCGTCAACGCCAACACCATCGCGTTGGAGGCGTTCGAGGCGCCGGGGACGGCTCTCGTGGGGCGGGGGCTGCTCGATCTGCTTCCGCACTTCGACTCCCGGCTCATCCCGGGCTCCATGCGGCGGCCCGACCACATGGACCCGCGCGGGCGGACCAAGCCGACCCGGATGATGGCCCGCAGGACCGACGGCACCGAGTTCCCCGTCGAGGTCACCAGCGCGAACCTGGAGAACGGCCAGCAGGCCTACGACGGTTACGGCTACGGCAGCGACGAGTTGCTGATGCTCGTCGTGCGCGACCTCACCGGGACCGTGGACACCGAGGCCGAGCTGGCCCGTTCGCAGCGGCAGACCGAGATGATCCTGCGCGCCGCGGCGGAGGGGGTCGTAGGCACCGACACCGACGGGCGGATCGTGCTCGTCAACCCGGCCGCCGCCCAGATACTGGGGTACCGGGCCAGTGATCTCGGCGGGCGCGAGCTCCACGACCTCATCCTGCACTCGCGCACCGACGGCACGCCCTTCCCGTACGAGGAGTCCCCGCTCGCCGACACCCTGCGCTCCGGGCGCAAGCACCGGGTGCGCGGGCAGGTGCTGTGGTCCAAGAAGGGCGAGAAGGTCTCGGTCGACCTGACGACCGCGCCGGTGCGCGACGGCGACCAGCTCGTCGGCGCCGTGCTCACCTTCACCGACCGGCGGCCCTACGACACCCTCGCCGACGAGAAGGCCGCCGCCGAGAAGGCACACGCCGAGGAGCTGGAGCGGATCGAGGAGGAGCACGCCTCCGAGCTGACCGCGCTGCGCCAGAAGCACATCACCGAGCTGGAGGAGCTCCAGGAGCAGCACGACGAGGAACTCGCCGCCGGTGAGGACCGGTACGCGGCACTCGGGGAGCGCGAGAAGGACCGCTACGAGGCCCTCTCCGGTCGGCATGATCAGCTGCTGACGCTGCTCGGGCGCTCCCTGCGCGGTCCCCTCGACGAACTGCGCCGCGAGCTGTCCGCGCTCGCCGCCGACGACGCGGGCCAGCTGTGGCCCGAGGCCAACCAGGTCCTGCACCACCTCTCGGCCGGCTACTCCCGCATCACCCACCTCATCGACAACGTCCTCGGCTACCAGCGCCTGGACGCGGGCAGCGACGCCATCACCCGTACCAACGTGATGCTCGACGCGGTCGTCGCCGCCGGTGTGGACGGTGCGGTCGAGCTCATCGGGCCCGGACGCGTCCAGTTCGCCGTGCACGCGCCGCCCATCGAGGCCGAGGTCGACGCCCTGCGTCTCGCGACCGCGCTCGCGCATCTCATCGCGGATGTCGCCGGGGTCGACGCGACCGGCAACTCGCCCGTGTCCGCGGGCGGTTACATGGACAACACGGTCGTGGTGGCGGCCGCGCAGCGCGGTGAGGTCGTACGGATCGAGGTGCGCGGCCCGTATGCCGGGGGAGACCCGGTGCACGAGCCGATCGTGCGCGGGATCGTGCGCGCCCACGGCGGTGTCCTCCAGACGCACGAAGTGCCCGGCATGAGCGGCAGCGCGTACGTCCTCGAAGTGCCCATCGGGGGTGGGGCCGGGGCCGTCGCGCTTCCCGGCCCGGCCGCGCTGGAGGCCGCTCCCGCGGCTGCCGCGCCCACGGGGACAGGCCTCGCGGAGCTCGCTCCCGCCGAGAGCGGCGGGCGGCGCCGGGCCCGGCGGCCGTCCACCGACTCCTTCCTCGACGGCGACGTCCCGGCCGAGGCCGACGAGCCCGCCGCGCCCACCGCGACGGCGCCCACCGGTCGGCGCAGGCGGCGGGCGGCGGCCGAGCAGGAGCAGCTCGGGTCCGTACCGGCGCAGGTCTCCGGCGACGACGGGGACGGCTCGGGCGGTACCGGGCGGCGCCGCGGACGGCCCGCCGAGGGTGCCGAGCCCGGCGAAGCCGACGTGTTCGACGGGGACGACGTTTCCGAGGGCGCCGTGGTCACCGCGGCGGAGCACGCGGCGGGAGCCGCGGCCGCGGGGACCGGTCTCGGCGGGACCGTGCCGCCGCAGGGTGTGCCCGCGCCCGCGGGGCGTCGCGCCCTGGGCGACGGCAGTGAGCAGCACGCGCTGCCGGCGGCGTTGCCCGCGGGCACTGGTGTCTCCGCCCCCGAGTCCGGCCAGGGACAGGGACAGAGCCAGGTTCAGGTCCAGATGTCCGGGCAGAACGTGCCTGACAACGGCACACAGCAGCAGGACGGGCGCCGCCGACGCGCCCTGGCCGCCGCGTCGGAGCGGGCAGCCGCGCAGGAGGCGGCCCCCCGCGCGGTGTTCGCCCTCCCGCCGGCCGACGCGGACCGCCCGGCCGACGGAGGCACGGCCCCGGCCCCTGCGGCAGCGGCAGCGGCCCAGATGCCCGGCCAGATGGTGCCCGGGCAGATGCCCGCCCAGGCGCAGGCGCAGGCGCAGGCGCAGGGGCCGGGGCAGATGCCAGGACAGGTCCCGGCTCAGGCGCAGGTTCCGGGGCAGATGCAGATGCCCGGCCCGGGGCAGGTTCCCGGCCCCGCCCAGGCCCAGGCTCCCGTTCAAGCCCAGATCCCCGGGCAGGGGCAGGCCCCCGTTCCCTCCTCGACCCCGGTCCCGGCCAACGGGCTCGTCCAGGTGCCGGGTCAGGCCGTCGCCGTTCCCGGCCGGCCTGTGCCCGCCGACGGCCACGGCGAGGACGGCCGGCACGACGCCGTGCCGCACGACCAGGCCGACGACCACACCCCGCCGCAGCCGCACCCCACCAGCGCGCCGACGGGCCGTCGCCGACGGGCCGTGGCCCAGCCGGTGGAGGCGGCAGCCGATACCCCCGCGCAGGATGTTCCGGCGCAGGCGGCCGCGCCCGGGCAGCCGGTTCCCGTGGGAGTTCCCGCAGCGCCCGCCCAGCAGGTCCCCGGCGCGGTGCCGCCGGCCCAGTTCCCGGGCGTTCCCGTGCAGAACGCGGCCGGTCAGTCCGGCCCGGTCCCGCAGGCCGCGCCCCTCCCCGCCGAGACGCCCCAGCCACAGCCGCAGGCGCAGCCACAGCTCCAGGCGCAGCCGCAGGAACAAGCCGCGTCCGCTCCCCAGGCGTGGCCCGGCACCCACGACACCTCCGGCGCCGCCACCGCCGTACCCCCGAACCAGCCCGCGCCCCAGGTCCCGCAGACCGGGCAGGGCGCGTTGCCGCCCGGTGCCCCGCTGCCCGCCGAAGCGGCCGCCGCGCCCGTCGACCCGAACTCGACGCAGGGCCGGGCGTTCAGTGTGCGGACCCTGGGCCAGGGGGTCCCCTTCACCCGGCAGGCGGCACAGGTGCAGCAGCAGGGGACGGCCACGCCTCCGCCGCATCAGTCGAACGGTTCCGGGCGGCGCCGCAAGCTCGGTACCCGGCCCGAGCCCGCTGCCGCCGGGGCACCGGAGCAGGCGGCGCGTCCGCATCCGGCGGCCGAGCAGGCCGTACCGGCACAGGCACCGCAGCCGCAGCCCTCGCTGGCCGGGCAGTCGCGGCTCGCGCACGCCACCGAGGCGGCCGGACGGTCGTACGCCATAGGGGCACCGGACGAGAACGCCGCCGAGGGGCCCGAGCCGTTGGACGGTCCCGGTGGGGCCGTCGAGATCCCGCACACCCCCCGGCCGCAGCCGATGGACGACGAGCTGCCCCCGGAGCCGCTGGACAATCCGCGGCGGTTGCTGGTGTGGCCCGCGCCGGACGTGACGACCCAGCAGGCGCTGAGCGACCGCGGGTACCGGCCGGTCATCGTGCATTCCCGGGAGGAGGTCGACGCGCAGATCGCGGCTTTCCCCGCCGCGCTGTTCGTGGACCCGCTGACCGGGCCGATCACCCGGACCGCGCTGCAGTCGCTGCGGACGGCGGCGGTCGCGGCCGAGGTGCCGGTCCTGGTGACCGCCGGGCTGGGGCAGGCCTCGCGGGAGGCGGCGTACGGCGCCGACCCCGCCGTACTGCTGAAGGCGCTGGCGCCGCGGGACAGCGAGCAGCATCCGCCGCGCGTACTGCTCATCGAGGAGCACGCGGAGATCGCGCTGGCGCTGACGGCGACGTTGGAGCGGCGTGGGATGCAGGTCGCGCGCGCGGCCAGTGACGCGGACGCGGTGACACTCGCGGGGCAGCTCAGGCCCAACCTCGTCGTGATGGACCTCATGCAGGTGCACAAGCGGCGGGCCGGGATCGTGGACTGGCTGCGGGCGAACGGGCAGCTCAACCGGACGCCGTTGGTCGTGTACACGGCCGCGGTGGACCAGGCCGATCTGCCTCGGCTGGCCTCCGGGGAGACGGTTCTGTTCCTCGCGGAGCGGTCGACCAGTGCGGAGGTCCAGTCGCGGATCGTGGATCTGCTGGCCAGGATCGGGACGAACTAGACGAACCGGGGGCGCCGTCGTCGTCTGCGGGCTCGTCGCGGCCGGTCGCGCGGTTCCGCCGCGCGCCTGGAGACCTTTACTGGGCCAAGACCTCTACTTGGCCACCAGCCGCCGTGCCGCTTCCTTCACCGACGCCCGTAGCCGGTCACGGTCGGTCTGTTCCCCGCCCACCAGGATGCGCTTCATCTGCGGGACCACGGCCGCCCAGTTCGCCACCGCGATCAGCAGGAACAGCAGGTCGCGGGGTGGGATGGCGTCGGTGACCACGCCGCGGTCCTGACCGTCCTGGAGGGTCGCGACCTTGCGGAGGTAGTGCTCCTGGCGTTCGGTCTCGTCGGGCAGCTCGCCGGTGGAGCCGTACTCCAGGCCCTCCCAGAACAGCAGGCGCAGCACCTCGGGGTGGGCCTCGTGGTAGTCCATGAGGCGGTCGATCCAGTTCTCGATGTCGTCCGGGTCGACCGGGACGGCGACGGCGAGGTCGAGCATGGCCTTGCCCAGGACCTTGGTGAACAGCTCCGCCTTGTTGCCGAAGTAGGCGTAGATCAACTGCTTGTTGGCCTTGGCCTCGGTCGCGATGCGGTCGATGCGGGCGCCGGCGATGCCGTGGCGGGCGAACTCGGCGACCGCCGCCTCGAAGATCCGGGCCCTGGTGGCCTCGGGGTCCCTTGCTGCTGCCATGGGGCCAGGGTAGCGCGCCAAGTAACCAACTATTTGGTTGACAGGGAATCGACGGGCGCACCAGACTGTTGAGCTGTTCCAACCAACCGGTTAGTTATGGGATCCGGTAGCTACCCGGTAGTTATGGGATCCGGCCCGTACTCGAAGGAGTCCCCGGCCATGCCACCAGCCGCCACCTCCGCATCCGCCTCCGCCTCCGCCTCCGCTGCCACGGAACGGTCCACGGAGTCCCCCGCCCAGCGGGCGAACTCCCTCCTCCTCGTTCTCATCGCCGTGTGCAGCGCGGTCACGGCCGCCAACATCTATCTCGCGGCCCCGCTGCTCCCCCTCATCGCCCGCGACTTCCACTCGACCCCCTCGGCGGTCGCCTGGGTGGCCTCGGTCGCGCAGTTCGGCTACGCCTTCGGGCTGCTCGTCTTCGCCCCGCTCGGCGACCGCGTGAACCGGCGCCGCCTGGTCGCCGCCCTCTCGCTCGTCGCCACCGCCGCCCTGACCGCCGCCGCGTTCGCGACCGGCACCACCGCCCTCGCGGCCGCCGTCCTGGTCGCCTCCGCGGTGACCGTCGTGCCCCAGCTGCTGGTCCCGCTGGTCGCCCAGCGCGCCCCCGCCGACCGCCGGGCCCGCCACGTCGCGGCCGTCATCGCGGGCCTGTTCACCGGCATCGTCGCCGCCCGGGTGCTCGGCGGCCTGGTCGGTCAGGCCTTCGGCTGGCGGGTGGTGTTCGTGGGCGCGGCCGTCCTGACGGCCGTCCTCGGACTCGCCACGGCGTACGCCCTGCCCGTCGAGCGCCGTCAGCGCTCCGGCCCGCTGTTCGGGGGCCTCACCGCGCTGCCCTCGCTCGTCCGCCGCTCGCCCGACCTGTGGCGCGCGTGTGTGCGCCAGGCCGGGATGTACGGCGCCTGGAGCGCGCTGTGGACCTCACTGGCCCTGCTGCTGACCGGCCCCACCTACGGCCTGTCCACCGCGACCGCCGGGCTCTTCGGCCTCTTCGGGCTCGCCGCGAGTGTGGTGGCACCCCTGGCCGGCGGGTTCGTGGACCGCTTCGGCGCCGCCACGGTCGTACGGTCGGCGTATCTGCTCGCCGCCCTCTCCGTGCCGCTGTTCTGGCTCGGCGGGCACGCGCTGTGGGCACTGTTCGTCGCGGCGATCGCCGTCCACGCGGCCCTGGTCGCCTCCCACATCGCCAACCAGACCCTCGCCCTGACGACCACGTCGACCCCGGCCACCGCCAACACGGCCTACGTCGTGGCCGGTTTCGCGGGCGGCGCGTCGGCGTCCGCGCTCGCCGCGTCGGCGTTCGGCTGGTGGGGCTGGGGCGGGGTGTGCGCGGTGGCGGGTGCGTGGCTGGGGCTGGGGTGGATCAGCACTTCGGTACGGCGGTGAGGGCTGCTGCGGTGGGGCAGTGAGGCTGCTTCGGTACGCGGTGGCCGCCGAGGTGAGGGTTGTTCCGCTACGGCGGTCAGGGTCCCCGGTGCCGACCCACCCGGGCGCCCCGATCGCCGTACCCTCATGATCCCTCGTGCTGCTTGTCAGAGCTGGGTGACGTCCAGCTCGCCCTCCGCGTACTGCTTGCGCAGCACCTTTTTGTCGAACTTTCCGACGCTCGTCTTCGGGACCGCCGCGATGATCGACCAGCGCTCCGGGAGCTGCCACTTGGCGATCTTGCAGACGTCGCTCGCGAGGAAGGCGCGCAGGGACTCGAAGTCGGCGGTGGAGCCCTCCTTGAGGACGACCGTGGCCAGGGGGCGCTCGCCCCACTTGTCGTCGGGGACGGCGACGACGGCGGCCTCGGTGACGTCCGGGTGCGACATCAGCGCGTTCTCCAGGTCCACCGAGGAGATCCATTCGCCGCCGGACTTGATGACGTCCTTGGCGCGGTCGGTGAGGGTGAGGAAGCCGTCGGCGGAGATGGTGCCGACGTCACCGGTCTTCAGCCAGCCGTCCTCGCTGAACTTGTCGGCGGGACGCAGGGGTTCGGCGTCCGGGCCGTTGTAGTAGGCACCGGCGATCCAGGGGCCGCGGACCTCCAGCTCGCCCGCGGACTCGCCGTCCCAGGGCAGGCGTTCGCCGCCGGGGCCGGAGAGGCGGGCCTCGACGGACGCCGGGAAGCGGCCCTGGGTGAGGCGGTAGGCGAACTCCTCGTCCGTGCCGACCGCGTGGGCCGGCGGGCGCGCGACGGTGCCCAGCGGGGAGGTCTCCGTCATGCCCCAGGCGTGGCAGACCCGCATGCCGAGCTTGTCGAAGGCCTCCATGAGCGAGGGCGGACAGGCCGAGCCGCCGATGGTGACCTGGGTGAGGGAGGAGACGTCACGCGGCTTGGCGGTGAGCTCGCCGAGCAGGCCCTGCCAGATGGTGGGGACGGCGGCCGCGTGGGTCGGCCGCTCGCTCTCGATCATCTCTGCGAGGGGCGCGGGCTGCAGGAAGCGGTCCGGCATCAGCATGTTGACGCCGGTCATGAAGGTGGCGTGCGGCAGGCCCCAGGCGTTGACGTGGAACTGGGGGACGACCACGAGCGAGGTGTCCTGGTCGGTCAGGCCCATCGACTGGGCCATGTTGACCTGCATGGAGTGCAGATAGATCGAACGGTGGCTGAAGACCACGCCCTTGGGGTCGCCCGTGGTGCCGGAGGTGTAGCACATGGCGGCGGCCTGGCGTTCGTCGATCTCCGGCCAGTCGAAGGTCTTCGGCCGGTCCGCGATCAGTTCCTCGTACTCGTGGACCCGGGGGCGTGCGCCGTCGAGGAGGGAGCGGTCGCCGGGGCCCGAGACCACGACGTGCTCGACCGTCGCGAGCTTCGGCAGCAGCGGGGCCAGCAGCGGCAGCAGTGAGCCGTTGACGATGACGACCTTGTCGGCCGCGTGGTTGGCGACCCACACCAACTGGTCGGCGGGGAGGCGGAGGTTGAGCGTGTGCAGCACCGCGCCCATGGCGGGGATCGCGAAGTACGCCTCCACGTGCTCGGCGTTGTTCCACATGAGGGTCGCGACCCGGTCGTCGCCCCGTACGCCCAGTTCGTCGCGCAGGGCGTTCGCCAGCTGTACCGCGCGGGTGCCGGCCTCGGCGAAGCTGCGTCGCTGGGGCTCGCCCTCTCCGGTCCAGGTGGTGATCTGGGACCGTCCGTGCACCAGCACTCCGTGCATGAGGATGCGGGTGACTGTCAGCGGTACGTCCTGCATGGTGCTCAGCACGGCGTCCTCCCGGTGGCGACATTGCCTTCGCGGTGGTCAGGGTCGCGCCGATTCTGCGCACATACCACGTGGTATGTCACTAGAGCCGGGCGATCGATCACGTCACGATGCCCTCACAACGGCCGACCGTCACGATCGGTTCCCCGCCGTGGTCCCCCGCTTGCCGGGCTCCGGCGCTCGCACCGGTTCCGTTCCTGGGTCCCAGCACGGCGAACTCGGCACGCGCTCCCACTGCCCGCTGCGGTCCCCGGCCGGCGAACATCGGCGCAAGCCGGTCGCCTGCCACGGCCCCTGCCTACGACCCCCGGCACACGCTCCGACTGCCCACCACGGCCCCCGCTTGACGAGCCTCGGCGCGACCCGGTGCCCCACCACGGCCCCTGCCTGACGAACCCCGGCGCGAGACCGGTCACCTCCACGACCCCTGCCCGGCGAACCTCAGCGCGGGACCGGCCGCCTGCCACCGCCCCGACCCCGCGAACCCCGGCGCCAGACCGGTTACCTGCCACCGCCCCCACCCGACCAACCCCGGCGCCAGACCGGTTACCTGCCACGGGCCCCTGCCTGACGGCCCCCGGCACATGCTCCGACTGCCCACCACGGCCCTCGCCCGGCGAACCCCGGTTGCCTACCGGGCGAGTACCAGCTCGGGGTCCTCGCGGAGCTTGCCCAGTGCTCGGGACACCGCTGACTTCACCGTCCCCACGGAGACTCCGAGGACCTCGGCGGTCTGCACCTCGCTGAGGTCCTCGTAATACCTGAGGACGACCATCGCGCGCTGCCGGTCCGGCAGCTTCATGATCGCCCGCCACATCGCGTCGTGCAGGGCCTGCTGCTCGGCGGGGTCGTCGCCGGCGGGCACGGGGTCGGGCTCGGGAATCTCGTCGGTCGCGAACTCGTCGACCCTGCGCTTGCGCCACTGCGAGGTCCGCGTGTTCAGCAGGGCCCGGCGCACATAGCCGTCGAGGGCCCGGTGGTCCTCGATGCGCTCCCAGGCGACATACGTCTTGGCCAGGGCGGTCTGCAGCAGGTCCTCGGCATCGCACGGGTTCGCGGTCAGCGACCGGGCGGTACGCAGCAGCACCGGCTGGCGGGCCTTCACGTACGAGGCGAACGAGGGGTACGCGAGGGTCTGCGTCGCCGGTACGGCGGCCTTCGAAGCACTGGTGCAGACGAGTGTGGTCATGACTCCACGCTAGATTCGCGACCGCCTCCCGCTCATCGGCCACAAGTCCCGAAGGCGACTCCCCCTCAGGTTGTAGAAGTGGTGCTGACTGCACCTCCTGAAGGTGGACGAGCCGGGCCGCAGTACTGCGGGTTTACCCCTGGGGGCCTCGGCGATTTACGCGTCCGAGGTGAGCACCAGCCCGGACGTCGGCACTCCCGTCCCCGCCGTCACCAGCGCCCGCCCCGCCTCCGGCACCTGGTTCACCGCCGTGCCGCGCAGTTGCCGTACCGCTTCCGCGATGCCGTTCATACCGTGGAGGTAGGCCTCGCCCAGCTGGCCGCCGTGGGTGTTGAGGGGGAGCCGGTCCTGGCGTACGAACTCCGCGGCCTCGCCCTTCCCGCAGAAGCCGAACTCCTCCAGCTGCATCAGGACGAACGGGGTGAAGTGGTCATAGAGGATCGCCACGTCGACGTCCTCGGGGGTGAGGCCGGAGGTTCGCCAGAGCTGGCGGGCGACCACGTTCATCTCGGGGAGGCCGGTGAGGTCGTCGCGGTAGAAGCTGGTCATCTGTTCCTGGGCGCGGCCCGCTCCTTGGGCGGCGGCCGTGATGACGGCGGGCTTGCGGGGGAGGTCACGCGCGCGTGCCAGGGACGTGACGACGATCGCCTGGCCGCCGTCGGTCTCCTGGCAGCAGTCCAGAAGGCGCAGCGGTTCGACGATCCAGCGGGAGGCCGCGTGGTCGGCGAGGGTGATGGGGCGGCCGTGGAACCAGGCGGCCGGGTTGGTGGCCGCGTGCGCGCGGTCCATGACGGCGACGTGTCCGAAGGCCTCCGGGGTCAGGCCGTAGGTGTGCAGATAGCGCTGGGCCGCCATCGCCACCCAGGAGGCCGGGGTGAGCAGGCCGAAGGGGAGGGACCAGCCGAGGGCGGCTCCCTCGGCGGAGGGCTCGCGGTGCTGGACGCCGGAGCCGAAGCGGCGTCCCGAACGCTCGTTGAAGGCCCGGTAGCAGACGACCACCTCGGCCACGCCCGCCGCGATCGCGAGCGCCGCCTGCTGGACGGTCGCACAGGCCGCGCCGCCGCCGTAGTGGACGCGGGAGAAGAAGGACAGCTCGCCGATCCCGCAGGCCTGGGCGACGGTGATCTCCGGGCTGGTGTCCATGGTGAACGTGACCATGCCGTCCACGTCGGCCGCCGTGAGCCCTGCGTCGTCGAGCGCCGCACGGACCGCCTCCGCGGCCAGGCGCAGCTCGCTGCGGCCGGAGTCCTTGGAGAACTCGGTGGCCCCGATACCGACGATCGCGGCCTGCCCGCCGAGCCGGTCACGCGCGCGTGCGCTCATTCCGCGCTCCCCAGGGTGTTCCGCAGGCTGAGGGTGGCCGTCCCCGTCACGTGGTGGCCGATGCCGTTGGACCCCACGATCCGGACGGTCACGGTGGCGTCTTCGAGGGTTTCCACGGTTCCGGTCAACACCATGGTGTCTCCGGGGTAGTTGGGTGCGCCCAGTCTGATGGCCACCTTGGTGAGCACGGCCCGTGGTCCGAAGTGGTCGGTGAGGTAGCGGCCGACCAGGCCGTTCGTCGTGAGGATGTTCATGAAGACGTCCGGGGACCCCTTCTCCCGGGCCAGCTCCGGATCGTGGTGCACGTCCTGGTAGTCGCGGGAGGCGATGGCCCCGGCGACGATCAGCGTGCGCGTGATCGGGATCTCCAGCGGCGGTATCCGGTCTCCGGCCTTCATGCGACGGCCCTCATACGGCAGCTTCATACGACGGCCTCCTCGGCGGCGGCGCGGAAGACGGGGAGCACCAGGTCGTCGTCGTAGGACCGGAACTCCAGCCGCACCGGCATCCCGATCCGCACCTTGTCGTACGGCGTCCCGACCACATTGCTGATCATCCGGACGCCCTCGGTGAGTTCGACGAGGACGACGGCGTAGGGAGGATCGAAGGCCGGGAAGGGCGGGTGGTGCATGACGACGTACGAGTACACGGTGCCCTCGCCGCTCGCCTCGACGGTGTCCCAGTCGGGGCCGCCGCATCGCGAGCAGCCCGGGAGCCAGGGGAAGCGCAGGGCGGCGCAGGCGGTGCAGCGCTGGATGAGGAGCCGGCGCTGCCGTACGCCCTCCCAGAAGCCGGCGTTGTCGCGGTTGACGACGGGCCGGGGGCGGGGTGGGGCCTGCTTCCGCCGGGCGGGCGCGTACTTGAGGATGCGGAAGCGGTGGGTGCCGACAAGGGTCCGGCCCACGCGGACGTCGGTGCGGGTGGTGACGAAGTGGCCGGCGCCGAGCTTGGTGGTCTTGCGGGCCGAGACCGACTCGATGACGGAGTCGAAGGTGATCTCGTCGCCGGGGCGCAAGGGTGCGAGGTACTCCTGCTCGCAGTCGGTGGCGACGACCGAGGTGCAGCCCAACTCGTCGAGGAGGGTGAGGAGTTCGTCGTACGCCTGCGAGCGGCCAGTGGTGTGGCCCGTCAGGCCGCCCATCGTCCAGGCTTGGAGCATGGTCGGCGGGGCGATGGCGTCGGGGCCGGTGTAGGCCGGGTTGGTGTCGCCCAGGGCCTCGCACCAGTGGCGGATCATGGGGGCGTTGACGGGGTCCTTGCCAGTGCCGGCGACGGCGGCGGGGAGTCCTTCGTAGGCCTTGAGACGGGCCGTCGGGTCGCCCTCGCCCCCGGGGCCCACAGACTCCGAGGTATCCACGGGCTCCGAGTTGTCCACAGGTTCCGTGGGATCCACAGGGTCCACGGTGTTCATGGGCGCGTGCTCCCTCCCTCGAACCGGTTTCTGACTGTCCGTCAGATGTGACGGGATGTCAAGGTCGTCATCGGGTCCGCGAATACGACACGCCACGCCACGAAACGCCACGACACGTCTGCGCGGCGGCGCCGAAGCACCGCCGCGCAGACGTGTCATCCCCGGTGAGTCCCTTGCGAGTCCCCTGTAGCGAGTGTCCTGTTGCACACCTCCCTTGAGCGTCCCCCGCGAACCGCCTTCAACGCCCCCTGCGCCCCCTGCGCCCCGCTGCCAACCCCCCTTGAGCGTCCCCCCGCACCCCCGTCCCCGCGCGACCCGCCCCCCGTCGAGGTCCGGTCAGCCCTCGCGGATCACCACCACAGCGGGGTGAAGTTGACGGACGTGTTGCTGTTCCCCTGGTTCACGGCCGTGAACGCGGAGCCGTTGACCTGCGCGGTGTTGCTCTGGTTCGAGGCGCCGGAGCCGACGGCGCTCTGCTGTGTGGTGGACGAGTTGCCGTTGTTGTCGTGACCGACACCGCTGCCCACGATGCTCGCGACCCCCGCGTTCGATCCGTCGTCCGCGACGCCGCCGTTGCCCGCCGCCGCGACGCCGGTGAAGAGAGCGGCGGCGAGCGGGAGGGCGGAGACGGCGGCGATGACGCGGGCGGTACGGATGCTTGCCATGGTGTTTCCTCCAGAACCCGGCCTGTTGCCGGTGGTACGTCAAGTCAGCTTGTTTTCAGGGCAGTTGGCCGACTGCCCCGGTGTTGTGCACGACGTCGCAGGACCAGAGTTGCCCACCGAATCCCCGGCGAACCAGAGCGGAAGGGGTTATTCCCCCTGAAGCGTGAGGACAAGTCGATAAACCCCTTTCGCGACTTCCTGCACCACGCCGGGACGACGAGAGCTCTTGATCGCCAAGCGGGACACCAGAGGAAGCGTTCCGGCAGATTTCCGGCCAATCCGTCGACCCCGGCGAGTCGAGCCCTCCCGCCCTTCCTTTTTTCGAACACTCGTACGAACATAGAGGCATGGCCACCACAGACCGGCAGGCCACGACGCTGGCCCTCGCACACGCCCTGTCAGCCGCCGAGCGCGGACTGGCCGTCATCCCCCTGTCCCGGACCAAGCTCCCGGCCCTGCGCTCCCCCCACCGAGACGAAAACCCCGAAGGCCCTCCGGCACCGCCCTGCCACGGCGAGTGCGGCCGCTTCGGCCACGGGGTCTACGACGCCTCGACCGACCCCGTCCGCATCCGCGAGCTCTTCGCCGCCGCCCCCTGGGCGACGGGCTACGGCATCGCGTGCGGCCTGCCGCCCCACCATCTGATCGGCATCGACCTGGACACCAAGACGGGCACGGACTCCTCGGCCGCCCTGCGCGAACTGGCCCTGCGCCACCTCTTCACGATCCCCGACACGGTCGTCGTCCTGACCCCGAGCGGCGGCCGCCACCTGTGGCTGACCGGCCCGCCCGACGCCGCCGTCCCCAACTCGGCGGGCCGCCTGGCCCCCGGCATCGACATCCGGGGCGCCGGCGGCTACCTCGTCGGCCCCGGCTCGGCGACCGACCACGGCGTCTACGGCACGGCCCCGGGCACCGCCCACCTGGCCCCCGCGACCTGCCCGCCCGCCCTGCTCCGCCTGCTCCTCCCGCCACCGCGCCCCACCCACCCCGCGACCCATCCCTCGGCCGGCGACCACGGCCAGGGCCTGGTCCAGTTCGTCCTCGCCGCCCACGAGGGCCAGCGCAACACCCGTCTGTTCTGGGCCGCGTGCCGCGCCTACGAGAACGGCATCGGCCCCGCCCTGGTCGCCCCCCTGGTGGACGCGGCCCTCAACACCGGACTCACGGAACGGGAAGCCCGGGCGACGATCGCGTCAGCGGCACGGATGTCGGGGCATCGGGCGCCGTAAGGGGGCGAGGTGAGGGGGCGGGGTGCCCCTGTCCGTTCGGTCGAGATGGCGGGGGAGAAGATCGCCCCCTACTCGACGGGGCTCCGCTTCGGGCGGTGTTCGGTCAGCCACTTCGACGCGTACGCCACCGCCGGGGCCAGATCGAACAGGCGGCTGTCGGCGGCGCCCAACCGGCCCCGGGCCACCGGACGTTCCGGAAGTGACTCGAAGGCGTCCCCCAGCGCCGGGAAGTCCGACGTGTCGAAGTCCACGTCCAGGTACCGGTGCCAGCGCCGCCCCGAGCCGTCGGCGACCGCACAGCCGTACTGGCGGCTGCCCTGGCCCGGCACCCGGTACTCGGCCAGGTGGAAGGCCGTGCAGACGGAGTAGCCGACGCCCAGCAGCAGGACGCGGGCGTCCAGTTCCTCCAGCCGGGCGAGGGGGGACTCCTCACCCAGGTGACAGTTCAGGGCGTGTCCGGCGGTGATCCGTGCGGCGGCCGGCCCCAGGGCGGCGAACGAACTCTGCGGATGGCTGCTGCGCAGGGCGCCGGGCCGGGTGCGGACCTCCTCCGGCAGTACGCCGACGCCGTAGCTCGGGGTCAGCCCGGGGTCGAAGGCGGGCAGGGTCTCCCGAAGCCGGGACCACTGCGCCGCCGGCACGGCGCGACCCCGGGTGAGGGGCCAGCGGGACGGGTCGGAGTTGTCGGGGGTCTGGGTGTAGACGACGAGGGTGCCGTCCCCGCCGAGCGCGTCCAGCAACGAGTCGACGACCGCACGAACACCGCCGCGCACCCGCCCGACAGCGCTCAGGGACGCGTGCACCAGCACGGTGTCACCGGGGCGGACGCCCAACGCCCGCAGCTGGGCGGTCAGTTCGTCGGGATCGAGGAAGGACCCGGGCGGCGGCTCGGCGAGTCGGACGGCACGGCTGGTCAACGCACGCTCCCTGAAGGATGTCGGTGGCTCTGTACGGGTCGTCGCATGGGATGTCCGTGATCCGGTCCGGGCGTTCGCATCGTGCGGTGGACTCAGATCGGCGGCATCTCCAGAACGACGTCGATGCGCCTGCGGTCACCCACTCACCCGGGGCGCGATACGCCCCGACTCGAAGTCCTGCTCGACGCTGAGCGCAGCCACGCGGAGGTCCCGCCGAGCACCGTCGTCACCATCAGACTGCGGTCCGACGCGCCGCGGAAGGGGTGGCCCCGCACGGTTCCCGTTCCGGTGCCGGTCTCAAGTCCTCGCCGGACACGCGGTGTTGGCACCCGGACGACTCCACGTCACCATGAGTCTTCCCCCCTTCCTCGCGAGGTGACTCATCCATGGCGGCAACCACACCTGGGCACAACGTCCCGGGGCCGCGCGCGACGATAGGAAACGACGACCTGCCGCCGTTGTTCCGTTCCAACGACCGGTGGGCCATGAACCGTCAGAGCGAGGCGTTCAGGGCCACCATGACCCAGCTGGCGCTCCTGCTCGTGGCGACCGTCTGCGCCACCCTGGCCGACCACTTCGACAGCCACGCCCTCACCGCACTGTCGGCCCTGCTCTACGGGCTCACCGTGGTCACCGGCGTCGTCATCCAGCGCCGCCGGGCCCGCGCCCACTGGCAGGCGCACCGCGACGCCGCCGAGACCGTCAAGTCGCTGGCGTGGCAGTACATGGTGCACGGCGGGCCGTTCCACTCCAAGGTGCCCGACCCCGACGGGCTGTTCAACCAGCAACTGGAGGAACACCTGCGGTCGTTACGGCGCATAGGGTGGCAGGAGCCCACCCACGACCCCGGCTCGGGCCCGGCCCCCGTAAGCAACACCCCGGGGTACCCGGCCGGCCGTCACGAGCCGGACGATCCGCGCCACCCGCAGATCACCCGCACGATGCGGGCGGTGCGCGACAAACCGTTCACCGTCCGCAAGGACATCTACCTGCGGGACCGCGTCCTCGACCAACTCGGCTGGTACGGCGGCCGGGCCGTCCAGGCACGCCGGTCCGCCGCCCTCTGGTCGGCGCTGACCGCACTGCTGACCCTGCTCGCCCTGGCCGCCGCGGTGGTCCGGAGCACCGGCGTCCTCTCCGGCTGGGATCTCAGCGGCCTGCTCGCCGCCTCGGCCGCCACCGGCGTCGCCTGGCTGGAGACACGACGCCACCACCCGCTCTCGTACGCGCACGCGCTGGTACGGGAGGGACTGGAGACCCAGCGGGCCGTCCTGGCCCAGAGCGTCACCGAGAAACGGTGGCCCGAAGCCGTGTCCGACACGGAACACCTGATGCTGCCGCAGCACACCGACTGGCTCGCCCGCTTCGGGGGCTGAACCGTCGGGCGGCGGCCCGGGCGGCCGGGTCAGGGGCGCCGCGCGCCGGGACGCCACAGGACCTTCACCGGTACGCCCACCCGGCTCGCGTACGCCACGATGTCCGCGGTGCCCCCCAGCCCCCGCGCGGGCTCACCGTCCCAGACGGCGACCAGCCGGTCCGTGTGGTCCACGATCCAGCGTCCGGCCGCCAGGTACGCCTCCTCCCGGTTCCGCTCGACCGGCAGGTCGACCCGGTCCGCGCAGGCCAGCAGCAGACGACGGAACGCGGCACGGATCTCCTGTCCGCCCAGGTGGCGTTCGTAGTCCATGCCGGGGATGACCGCGGTGACGGGAATGCCGTTCCGCAGCGCGAGGTCGGCGAAGAGCTGGTCGGCGCCGGCGGCCAGAGCACTGAACGCCTCGACGGGGCCACGCGCGGCCCGGCTCGCGAACTCTTCGATAATGCCCGTGCGCACGCGCTCCACCACCGGCTCGGGGATGTCCCGGTGACCGGTGACTCCGATCCGAGTCGTACGCTCCACGCTCTCCGCCCCCTCGTGAGAACCGGCCGGGACGCCCTGCTCCCTACCCAGTCCCGACGCCGAAGCCACCCACTCCCCGCACCCCGGCACCCGAAAGGGGCGCCCCCTTCGGGGGGACGCCCCTCCCCCTCACACCGTTCACTCGCGGTGGCTGTGGTGCGGCTCGGTGCCGCCCAGGGGACACAGGGCCCGGCCCCGGGCAGAATCCCGGGCACGCACGGCCACGGCCAGAACGACCCCTCGGGCGCGGTATCAGCCCGGCACCGGGACGGTGTGGGCACCGTTCACGACCGCGGGTTCGCAGGGAGCCGCCCACCGCCGGGACGGGAAGTCCGGTCCGGGGGCAGGCCCAGGACCATGACAGGGGACGATCCGCTCATGCGCATACGACGAGAGGCTCGCCGGCTCCTCTGGGGGCTGTGGCTTGCGTGTCTGGTGTTCTCCGTCTGGTTCGTCGCGGAGGTGATCGCACTGTTCCTGCAGGCCGAGTCCTGGTGATGACGCGGCTACGGCCAACTGGTGAGGACGACGGACCACGGCCGTCGCCCACCAGCGCACATGAGAACGGCCCCCGACCGATTTGCCTGGTCAGGGGGCCGTTCACACTGCTTGTCCCGCGGTGGGTGTGGGATTTGAACCCACGGTCACATCGCTGCGACGACGGTTTTCAAGACCGTTCCCTTAGGCCGCTCGGGCAACCCACCTGTGCACCCGCCCACCAGGGGCGGAGCCTGTACAGAGTACCGGTCGCAGTCCGTGCGGTGGGGCGTGGCCCACACATGGCCCACAGGCCCGCCACCTCGCCGGCGCTCAGGAGCAGATCCCGCGCTGAACAAAGAGTGCGCAGCCGCTCCTCTCCGCGAGCCGCACCTACCGCGCCGCCCTCCACGACCGGCCATCACGTCATGGCGGTGGGCGGCAACCCCGGTTCTGTACAGCCGAGTTGTTCATGTCACGGGACTGCGACAGCGTTGTATTGGATCAAGGACCGAGGCAACCGTTCGGGTCCCGGCCCTCTCATAGTGAGCGAAAACCCGCTGAGGAACCGACCGCGCTTCAGCTCCGACCAAGCGAATACTCAGGTGAATCGACCCATGATCCTCAACCGCCGCAAGGCCTTCCTCGTCTCTGCCGCGCTCATGGGCGGCATGGTGCTGATGACGGCGTGCAACCAAGGCAGCGACGCCGCCGACAGTTCCTCCGGCAAGGAGAGCACGGCCACTGCGACGTCGAACACGTCCGCCGACAAGGGCGTCAGCGACGCCTCCTCGCCCTCCGCCGGCTCCGGGAGCACGTCCGGCGGCGGCAGCACCCCCGGCTCCGGGAACACGTCCGGCAGCAGCACCTCCGGCTCGGGGGGCACGACCGGCGGCAGCGAGACTGTCGTAGAAGGCCTGAACAAGGGCAAGGGTGTCAACGGCACCTGGTACGGCATCGTGCGGTACGTGGCACCCGGCAAGTACCTGGTCGACGGCCCCGCGGCCAAGGGCTCCGGCGGTGAGCAGCAGATCTTCTACGTCGCCGAGGACACCGTGATCCTGGGCGGGGGCCAGATCTGCGGCGTCGGCGGCTCGAAGGTGGACGCCCCGTGCGAGGAGGCCGACCTGGAGAAGGCGGCCAAGAAGGGCGTTGAGGCCCAGGTGGAACTCAAGAACGGCATCGCCACCCAGATCACCGACGGGGCGCTTGTCTGATCCGGTACCCCGGGACGAGCTGAGGCGGTCGTACCGGAATCCACGCTTCCGGCACGACCGCCTCACTCAGTGTCAGCTGTCGCCCGTGCGGGAGCCCAGGGTGAGGTCGACCGTGTGGGTCTTCCCGTCCCGTTCGTAGGTGATCTTGACCTTGTCGCCGGGCTTGTGGGTCCAGATCTCGCCGATCAGGGTGGGCCCGGAGTCGATGACAGAGTCGTCGAGCTTGGTGATGACGTCGCCGGGCTTGAGGCCGGCCTTGGCCGCGGGGCCGCCCGCCTCGACCGACGCGGAGCCGCCGGCGCCCTCGCTGGTGATCTTCGCGCCGCCCGAGGAGTCCTCCAGGGAGACGGACGCGCCGATCTTGGCGTAGACGGGCTTGCCGGTCGCGATCAGCTGCTGGGCGACGTACTTGGCCTGGTTGATCGGGATGGCGAAGCCGAGGCCGATCGAACCGGACTGGCTGGTGCCGCCGAGGCCACCGCTGCTGCTGGACTGGATCGCGGAGTTGATGCCGATCACGTTGCCCTGGGCGTCCAGCAGCGGGCCGCCCGAGTTGCCCGGGTTGATCGAGGCGTCGGTCTGCAGGGCGCTCATGTACGAGGCGTTCGAGCCGCTGCCGTCGCTGGAGGCGACCGGGCGGTTCTTCGCGCTGATGATGCCCGTCGTGACGGTGTTGGAGAGACCGAAGGGGGCGCCGATGGCGATCGTCGAGTCGCCGACCGCCACCTGGTCGGAGTTGCCCAGGGTGAGCGGCTTGAGGTCGCTCGGCGCGTTCTTGAGCTTGATCACCGCCACGTCGTAGCCCTGTGCGTGGCCCACCACCTCGGCGTCGTACTTCTTGCCGCTCGGGAAGGTCGCGGTGAGCTTGCCGCCGTCGACCGCGTCGGCCACCACATGGTTGTTGGTGACGATGTGGCCCTGGGTGTCGAAGACGAACCCGGTGCCGGTGCCGCCCTCACCGCTGGTGGACTCGGCCTCGATGGTCACCGTGCTGGGCAGGGCTCTCTGCGCCACGCCCGCGACGGTGCCGGCGTCCCGCTTGACGCTGCCGCCGCTGTCGGAGGCGGAGAGGGTGGTCGAGGAGCCGTCGTCGTTGTTCTTGGCCAGGGTGTACCCGAGACCGCCGCCCAGACCGCCGGCGACCAGCGCGGCCACCAGGATCGCGGCGACGAGGCCACCACGGCCGCTCTTGGGCTTCGGGGCGGGCTGCTGGTAGGCCGCGCCCCAGGCACCGCCCGCGCCACCGGCACCTTCACCGGCGCCCGCGCCGCCGTCGGCGTACAACGGCGTGTTGGGGGCCTGCGGCGGCGGCCACGCGCCCTCGGGGCCGGGGTACTGCGGAGCCCCGCCCACACCCTCCGTGGAGGCGTACGCCGGAGCCTGTCCGGCGTGCACGAGTTCCGGTCCCTGGTGGGCGCCGCCGGAGGCGTTCGGCGGTACCGGCGGGATCGGGGTGGTGGGGGCGCCCGCGTCGGAGGCGTGGGGCGCCGAAGCCGCGGGAGCGTCCACCGGCACAGGGGGTGCTGACGGGGCCGGGGGTACCGCGGTGCCCTCGTTCTCGGTGCTCACAGCTTCTCTCCTCGGTCCACGGCTGTCGTTGTCGGGTCGCACACGGTCACGCTCGGCCAGTGCCGCTCGGTGTCCGGCGTGCGTCAGCTGTGCATGTCCTTTTGTATGCCGTCAGCTTTTCCCATGGGCCGTCAGGGCACCATAAGCGGTCCCTGTGCGTCCATGGCCGTTCTTTATATAGGCCATGTAAGACAAAAGAGGCGCAATCCATGTGCCTCCGTTCGCACGCGTACCCCCGCGCGGTGGCACCATGACGCGGTGACCCACGCACGACAGCAGCTGACACAGGTCGTCGCCCACCGCGGTGCCTCGGAAGACGCCCCCGAGCACACCCTGGCCGCGTACCGGAAAGCGATCGAGGACGGCGCGGACGCCCTCGAATGCGATGTACGTCTCACAGCGGACGGCCATCTCGTCTGCGTCCACGACCGCCGAGTCAACCGTACGTCCAACGGCCGCGGCGCGGTCTCGGCGCTGGAGCTCGCGGACCTGGCCGCCCTGGACTTCAGTTCCCGCAGAACCCGGGAGTTGTGGCGCACCCGCGACGAGGAGCCGGACTGGGTGTACCGGCCCGAGGACCGGGAGGACACCTCCGTCCTCACCCTGGAGCGGCTGCTCGAACTCGTCGCCGACGCGGGGCGGCCCGTGAAGCTGGCCATCGAGACCAAGCACCCGACGCGTTGGGCGGGCCAGGTGGAGGAGCGGCTGCTGGCGCTCCTGAAGAGGTTCGGCCTCGACGCCCCCGCCTCGGCCGCCGAGTCCCCGATCAGGGTCATGAGTTTCTCGGCCCGTTCGCTGCATCGCGTGCGTGCGGCCTCACCGACGCTGCCGACGGTCTATCTGCTCCAGTTCGTCTCGCCCCGGCTGCGGGACGGCCGACTGCCCGCGGGGGTGCGGATCGCGGGGCCCTCGATCCGGATCGTGCGCAACCACCCCGGTTACATCGAGCGCCTGAAGAAGGCGGGCCACCAGGTGCACGTGTGGACCGTGAACGAGACGGAGGACGTGGACCTCTGCGTGGACCTGGGCGTCGACGCCATCATCACCAACCGCCCCCGCGCGGTACTGGACCGCCTGGGCCGCTGACGTCGTCTCCGTCACAGGGTGTGCCCCGGCGCGTTCGGTGCGTGTTCGAGCGTGGCGAATGCGTCGGCGGAAGGGGATTGGCCGGTTTCCGGTACAGGCCAATGGGGCATCCACACCGTGGCGTGGGGCGAAGGAGGTCTCGGGGGTGGCGTTGGTGGTGGCACAGGAGGTGCCCACGTCGTCGAGCATGGCCGTACCCCATGGCCCTGCGGGCGTGGGGGCAGCGAGACACCGTATGCGCGTGCAACTGCGCACGGGCGGCGTGGCGGAATCGGTCATCGACGATGCCGTACTCATTCTTTCCGAACTCTTGAGCAACGCGTGCAAACACGGTCGGCCGCTGGGCGACGCCCTTGCCGGGGACGGTGACGTCCGTGCCGCCTGGCGGGTGGAGGCGGGCGGCAGGCTCACGGTCGAGGTGACGGACGGCGGCGGACCCACCCGCCCGGCTCCGGCCACGCCCTCGGTCACCGCGCACGGCGGGCGGGGGCTCAACATCATCACCGCGCTGGCCGACGACTGGGGTGTCAGGGACGACGCCCGGGGCGAGGTCACGGTCTGGGTGATCGTGCACTCGGACGTTCACGATCCGGACGCGGGGCGCCGTCGCGACGATTTCGCGTCACGGGTCACCGCTCCTTCGGTGTCCGCGATATCCGACCTGGGATTCGCGGACGCGTTCAACGATCTCGACTGAAGGCCCACGCGGGGCCAGGAGATGCCGTCCGTCGGCTGCGGGCTCGTCGCGGTCTGTCGTGGCTTGTCGAGGTGGAGCCGTATATGCGACAGGTCCGCGCCCCTGAAAACACCGGGCGTTGTCCACAGGCTCCCGTCGGCCAAGTCACGAACGGCTAGGCTCCCGCCGTACGAGACGAGCCGTAACCGGGAGACAGCCACGATGGCCAAGAAGCGACCCCAGACGAAGGCCAAGCGCCCGCAGATCACGGAGGGCGAGGTCCCGGTCGTCGGCGCCCGCGAACCCTGCCCCTGCGGCAGTGGCCGCCGCTACAAGGCCTGCCACGGCCGGGCCGCCGCGCAGGCCGCGACCGAGCTGGTGCAGCGCCCGTTCGAGGGGCTGCCGGGCGAGGGCGACTGGGTGGCCCTGCGCGAGCTGGTCCCCGCCGCCACCGTCGAACTGCCCCTCAAGGACGGCCTCCCCGAGGGCGTCCCGTCGGTCACGCTGGCCACGGTGCTGCCGATGGCATGGCCGGCCCTGCGCCGCGACGACGGCTCGGTGCTCCTCGGTCTGCAGAACGACACGGCGTCGGGCGACATCAGCCGCGACCTCGCCGACACCCTCCAGCGCGCGCTGACCGCGCCTGTGGGCACCCCGGTGGAGGGCCGCCGCGCACCCGCCGACGGTCCGCGGCTCCAGGACCTGCTCGACCCCGAAGGCACGTTCGAGCCAGTTGTGCACGAGGGCTTCGAGTTCTGGGTCCCGGACGCGGAGAACGCCACGCCCGAGGTGACCGCCTCCCTGGAGCGGGCCAACGCCGCGGCCATCCCCACGGTCCGGCTGACCGGCGTCGACGCCGCCTACTGGTGCGAGACCCCGGACAAGAACCACCTGCGCTGGGTCATGCCGCACCCCGAGGAGCAGCTTCTGGACGCGCTCGCGCGGCTGCACGCGGCCGGGCGGTCGAGCCTCGGCGAGGGGACCCGGCTCGTCGGTTCCTTCCGTGCTCACGGGCTCACGGTCCCCGTCTGGGACCTGCCGAGCGGGGTCACCGCGGAGGATGTCGAGAAGCCGGCCGCCGAGTTCGCCGAGCGGCTCGCGGGCGCGCTGGCCACGGACGCTCCGCTGACCCCCGACGAGCGCCGCGCCCGCGGCGGCCTCACCAACCGCCAGGTCACGCTGAGTTGACAGATCCGGTGCGGCTGACCGGACGGTCAGTCGCACCGCTCCTTCACGCTCCGACCGGGTACGCTCACAACTCCCGCCAAAAAGTGGTGAGTCGGTGTCCGAATCAGCCACGGAGCGTCGCGGTCGAATTTGCGAACGGCCGATCTCTTGTTACGGTTCCAATAGCCCGGTTGCTGGTGCATCCCCCGTCGCCAGCAACCGGGTCTTTCTGTGTCCGGGCACCCTTTACGCAACGGATCCGTCCGTCAACTGCCCGTGGTTTCCCCGGAGTTGCTCCCGGAGCGCAGCAGCAGCGGCCCGTCTTCCGACCGGGCGGCGAACTCCGCGACCGCCGTGTAGTCGTCCGGCGTCCCCCTGGTCTGCTGCCGGGGTGTCTCGCAGCTGTCCGGCTCGTCGTCGGCGCCGACCACGCAGTGCATCTGCACCGAGCGCGCGCCGGGCCCCATGAGGCTGAGCACGGCGTCCAGCGCCGCGCCGGTCGCGTTGCGGTAGTAGGTGCGCGCCCACGTTTGCTCGCCCTGCGTGAGCACACAGGTCTGTGCCTCGACACCGTCGGGGGAGTTCAGGTCCGGACCGCAGCGGGCGGCGGTGGCCAGACCCAGGCCGAGCAGCAGCGGGGATCCGCTCGCCGCCGCTCGGGGCTCTTTCTCGTCCTCGCGGGCGGAGGGCCGTTTCTCGTCCTCGCGGGCGGAGGGCCGTACGGAAGGGCGCACGAGATCACGTACGGCGGCGCGCCCCCCGTCGCCCACCTGTCCCGCGGAGGCCACGGCCAGCGGCAGCGCGACCGCGCACACCACGACGCCGCACAGGGCGAACAGACGGATCCGTCGGGGGTCCCGTCGGGGGGCTGGGGGGCGTCCCCCGGAATGGCGCAGCATGAAGCGGACGATAACGACAGGGCGCGGGCACCCGGTTCCGCCCGCGCCCGACACCCTTACAACTCGGGCGCGCTCACACCCGTACGAGTGAGGGCCTCGACCACGGCGTCCACCACGGCCTCGACGTCGGGGACCCACGGGGAGGCCGAGCCGGGAAGCGGAGCCCGCTCCCAGGTGATGTCACCGTGCCCGGTCTCCGACGGGGGCAGGGCGAGGTAGCCGCCCTCGCCGTGGAAGCGGAGGGAGCCGGGGACGTGGTCCTGGGCGTACAGCAGTTCGCCCAGCTGCTCCAGGGAGTACGGCTTGACGAGGATCGCCCAGCGGGTCGGCGAGGCGACCACCGGGCCGAGGCGGATGCCCTTGGCGTCGAGCGCGGCCAGGGCACGGGAGGCCGGGAGCGCCGGCAGGCTGACCGCGCAGGGTGCCGTGCCGCCGGTGGCCAGGACGATCGGTGCGGCGGGGCGGTTGCTCCACCACCAGCGCACCATGCGCGCGTCTGTGGTGGCCGCGAGGAGGCCGGGGTCGAAGGGGTGGGCGCCGGGAACCGTGCACTCCGGGTCGGGGCAGCCGCAGCGGGCCCGGCCCTCGGGGTCCGGTGCCACACCCGGGAGTACGGGCCACTGCCATTCCGTAGCGATGGTCAGGGCCGCGCTGATCAATTCAGGCCTTCCGTCGTTGCGCTGGGACAGGAGCCTGCGTCGCCTTCCGAGGATCTCGCGCATGAGCGCTCGTTCCTTTCCGTTGCACCGCTGGCAACACCGAGGACCACATCACACCATGTGTCGATCACTTCACTGTGCGTACCTGTTGGCGCATCACACCCTTGTCCGAGACAAGGGGAACCCCATACTGCGTCTATCAAAAGCATGGGCGTGGCGGGGGGTGGCGAAGTCTGGCGTTTTGCCGTCGCGCGTATTTCTCTCCGCCTCCGCCACGGGAGGATGGGGCTCGGTCGTCGGTGGTTAAGACGCCCGGGCCGGTCACCAGGTTCCGGGTGGCTGTCCACCACCCCTGGCCCTTACCGAGTACGTACCCATCACGACCGCTGTGACGCTCTGTGGAGCAAGGCCAGTCGACCTCAATACACCGTAACCCGATGCAGTTTTGAGCCAACTTAACCCATAGACCCACTCCCCACCCGTTACCCACGGACACCAGGAATCCCGGCAGGACAATGCTGGACATCCCCTTACGAGTGCGTGTACATGTGGAGACACTGCTAGCGGCGCAGAATGACATGGGGGTTTGCGATGCTTTTGAGCAATACGCACCGGTCGGAAAGCCGGACGACATGAACGCCCCTCACCCTCCGAAAGTGGCTGGAATCGATTCAACGGTTCCCGCACCAGCACACACTGTCGCGCCCGCGACCGCCGCCACGGCCACCCCATCGGTCCCCTCCCCGAACGCACCCGGCGCCCTGCTCCAGGACCGTCTCGCCGGCTGGGTCTCCGACCTCACGACCCTGCACGAGCTCACCGAACGCCTCACGCGCACGGACACGCTGACCGAGGCCCTGCAGGAACTGCTGCACGCGGGAGCCGCCCTGGTGGGCGCCCGGCGCGGACTCGTCGTCCTCGAACCGGACGACGGACTGGGCCCCGACACCACCCTGGGCCTGGGCCTCGCGCGAGCCGACCTCGGGCACATCGAGACCGTCCCGCGCAGCTCCATGTCGTACGGCAAGATCCTCGACGGACTGCCCGGCGGCGACGGCGAGATCACCCAGCCCGACCTGCTCGCCGAGGAGGGCCTGGACCCCCGCCACCGCGAGGTCGCCGCCCGCCTGGGGTACGGAGCCTCCTACGCGCTCCCGCTGTCCACCGACGCCGCCGGCCGCCTCGGCGCCGCCGTGTGGCTCTACGACGAGCCCGCCGAACCGGCCGAGCGCCAGCGCCACCTCATCGGCCTGTACACCCGGTTCGCCACCGAGCACCTGGCCCGGCTCCTCGAAGTCGAGCGCACGCGCGCGTCCATGGCGACCATGGCGGAGGAGCTGCTGCCGTCCCGGCTCCCCCGCGTCGCCGGTGTGCGCCTCGCCGCCCGGCACCGCACCGGTCCGCGCGGCGGCGGCGACTGGTACGACGCACTGCCGCTCCCGGACGCGGCACTCGGCCTCGCGGTCGGTTCGGTGACCGGCAGCGGCGCCAGCGCCATCGCCGCGATGGGACGCCTCAGAGCCTCCCTGCGGGCGTACGCCGTGATGGAGGGCGAGGACCCGGTCGCGGTCCTGTCCGACCTGGAACTGCTGCTGCGCCTGACCGAACCGGCCCGCTCGGCCACCGCCCTGTTCGCCTACTGCGAGCCCGCGCTGCGCAAGATCACGCTGGCCGGTGCCGGGCACTGCCCGCCGCTGCTGATCGGCGAGCGGCGCACCGAGTTCGTGGAGACCTCCGTGTCCGCGCCGCTCGGCATGCTCGCCTGCTGGGAGGCGCCGAGCGTGGAGCTGAGCGCCGAACCCGGCGAGACGGTTCTGCTGTACACCGACGGGCTGCTGCACCGCACCGGCGACCCCACCGACCGTGCCTTCGCGCGCCTGCACTCGGCGGCGGCCGGGGTGCCGAAGGGGCTGCGCGGCGACCCCGGGGCGATCGCCGACCACATCCTGCGGACCGTGCTGCCGGACGGGCGGGACGAGGCGGCCTCCGAGGAGGACGTCGTCCTGCTGGCGGCTCACTTCGAGTAGCGGTCGGTAACAGGTCTTTCGACCCTGGGCCCCTTCCGTACGACCGTACGATGGACGGGGTCCAGTGTCGTATCTAGGAGGATGACCGTGGCCGAAGAGGTCAACCCGGCCGAGACACCCGCTGCCGCCGCAGCGGGCCCGGAAGCCGAGCCCGAAGAGCCGATCAAGAAGCGGAAGAACGGACTGTACCCGGGCGTGTCCGACGAGCTGGCCGAGAACATGAAGTCCGGTTGGGCCGACACGGAACTGCACGACCTGCGGCCCATCGCGCAGGCCGCCGAGACCGCGGCCCGTCGTGCGGCGCTGTCCGCCCGCTTCCCGGGTGAGCGCCTGGTGATCCCGTCCGGCAACCTGAAGACGCGCTCGAACGACACGGAGTACCCGTTCCGGGCGTCCGTCGAGTACGCCTACCTCACCGGCAACCAGACGGAGGACGGCGTGCTCGTCCTCGAACCGGCCGCCTCCGGCGGTCACACCGGCACGCTCTACCTCCTGCCGCGCTCCGACCGCGAGAACGGTGAGTTCTGGCTCTCCGGGCAGGGCGAGCTGTGGGTGGGGCGGCGGCACTCGCTCACCGAGTCCGAGCAGCTGTACGGCCTGCCCGTCTCCGATGTGCGCGAGCTGGCGGACGCGCTGCGCGAGGCCACCGGCCCGGTGCGGGTCCTGCGCGGCCACGACGCCGGGATCGAGGCCGCGCTGAGCGACAAGGTCACCGGCGAGCGGGACGAGGAGCTGCGGGTCTTCCTGTCCGAGGCGCGGCTCGTCAAGGACGAGTTCGAGATCGGGGAGCTCCAGAAGGCGGTCGACTCCACCGTTCGCGGGTTCGAGGACGTGGTGAAGGTCCTCGACAAGGCCGAGGCCACCTCCGAGCGGTACATCGAGGGCACCTTCTTCCTCCGCGCGCGCGTCGAGGGCAACGACGTCGGCTACGGCACGATCGCCGCGGCCGGGCCGCACGCCTGCACGCTGCACTGGGTGCGCAACGACGGACCGGTGCGCTCCGGTGACCTGCTGCTCCTCGACGCGGGCGTCGAGACGCACACGTACTACACCGCCGACGTGACGCGGACCCTGCCGGTCAGCGGCCGCTTCAGCGAGATCCAGAAGAAGATCTACGACGCCGTGTACGACGCCCAGGAGGCCGGGATCGCGGCCGTGCAGCCGGGTGCCAAGTACCGGGACTTCCATGACGCGGCCCAGCGGGTGCTCGCCGAGCGGATCGTGGAGTGGGGTCTTGTCGAGGGGCCCGTGGAGCGGGTGCTGGAGCTGGGGCTGCAGCGGCGGTGGACGCTGCACGGGACCGGGCACATGCTCGGCATGGACGTGCACGACTGCGCTGCCGCGCGCGTGGAGTCGTACGTGGACGGGGTCCTTGAGGCGGGGATGGTGCTGACGGTCGAGCCCGGTCTGTACTTCCAGGCCGACGACCTCACCGTGCCCGAGGAGTACCGGGGGATCGGAGTGCGGATCGAGGACGACATCCTGGTGACGGATTCCGGTAACCGGAACCTGTCGTCCGGGTTGCCTCGGGAGTCCGACGCGGTCGAGACGTGGATGGCGGGTCTCAAGGGTTGAGATTCGGGTGCGGGTGCTCCGTGGCTTGTCGCGCAGTTCCCCGCGCCCCTGGGTAGGTTGCGGTGGACCTGCATCTGGAAGCCGCCCCTGGTGAAGGGCGTCGCGCCGGGCTTGAACGGGCCCTGCGCGACGCCATTCGCAGTGGGCGGCTGGCTCCTGGAGCCCGACTGCCTGCCACTCGGCGGCTTGCCGAGGAGTTGGAGGTTTCCCGGGGGACCGTCAAGGCCGCTTATGACCAGTTGATCGCCGAAGGGTTTCTCACCGCTCGGCAGGGGGCCGGCACCGAGGTCGCGTCTCTGCCGCCTCTTGAGGCCGCACCTGTGAAGTCCGCTTCACGCGTGCGTGCGCCGCTTTTCGATCTGCGGCCCGGGAGTCCGGACGTCGGCGCGTTTCCCGCCGCCGCCTGGCTCAAGGCCGTGCGGCGGGCCATCGCCACCGCGCCGGTCTCCGCGTACGACTACGGCGACCCCCTGGGGCGTATCGAGCTGCGGACCGCACTGTCGGAGTACCTCGGGCGGGCCCGCGGGGTCGTAGCGCCTCCCGAGCGGATCCTGGTGACCTCCGGGTCCGTGCAGGGGCTCGCGCTGCTCACCCGGGTCCTGGAGGGCGGCACGATCGCCATGGAGGACCCCGGGCTGCCGTTCCACCGGGAGGTCGTACGGCGCGGTGGCGGACGCGTGGTGCCGGTGCCGGTCGACGAGCGGGGCGTCCAGGTCGACGCTCTCGGGGATCCTGCAGCCGTCGTCGTCACTCCTGCCCATCAGTACCCGACCGGCGTGACCCTGCACCCCTCGCGCCGACGCGCGCTGACCGACTGGGCACGCGCGCGTGGGGCGTTGGTCGTCGAGGACGACTACGACGGGGAGTTCCGCTACGACCGGCAGCCCGTCGGGGCGCTCCAGGGGATGGCTCCGGGGCAGGTCGTCTACCTGGGGACGGCGTCCAAGACGCTAGGGCCCGCTCTCCGGCTCGGGTGGATGGTGCTGCCGCCCCAGCTCGTCGGACCCGTCGCCGACGCCAAGCTGCACAGCGACCACAGCACGGAGTCCATCGGGCAGCTCGCCCTCGCGGAGCTGATCCGCAGCCACGCGTACGACCGTCACGTGCGCGCGTGCCGGCTCCGGTACCGGCGGCGCAGGGACCTGCTCATGGAGCGGCTGGGGGCGCGGTGGCGGGTGCGGGGGATCGCGGCCGGGCTGCATGCGCTGATCGAGGTCGACGACGAGAAGGCGGTGCTGGCCCGGGCCGGCGCCGAGGGGCTCGCGGTGGGGGCGCTCGGCGAGCACTGGCACGCGGCGGGCTCTCGCCAGGGGCTCGTGGTGGGGTACGGGACGCCTCGGGAGGGGGCGTATCCGCAGGCGCTGGAGGTGCTGGCCCGGGTCCTGGAATTGGGCCAGTCCTGAGCATCTTCATTGGGTCTGTCGAGTGGCCCACTGCACTTCTAGTGTCGTCTGCATGACGAACTCACTCGTCCCGCCCGCGGGGCCGCAACGCGTTCTGGCACTCGCCCAGCTGAGCAATTCCGTCGGGGACGGCGCCTACTACGTGACGTCGGCCCTGTACTTCACGCACGTCGTCGGGCTCGACCCCGCGCGCGTGGGGCTCGGCCTGACCGTCGGCTGGGCGGTCGGGTCGGTGGTGGGGGTGCCGCTGGGGCGGCTCGCGGACCGGCGTGGAGCACGCGGTACGGCGGTGCTGCTGGCGCTGGCCACGGGGCTGGCGGTGGCGTCCTTCCTGGTGGTCCGGGACTTCGTGCCGTTCGTCCTGGCGGCCTGCGCCTACGCCTCCGCCCAGTCCGGGCTCGCCGCGGCCCGGCAGGCGCTGCTCGCGGGGCTGGTGTCCGCCGGGGAACGGACCGGGCTGCTGGCCCACCTCCAGGCGACGCTGAACGCCGGGCTGGCCGTGGGCGCGGGGCTCGGCGGGCTCGCGCTGCACGCCGGGACGCGGGCGGCGTATCTCGGGGTGTTCGCGGTGGACGCGGCGAGCTTCGCGGTGTGCGCGGTGCTGTTGCTGAGGCTGCCGTCGGTGGCACCCCGGGTGGCCGCGGGGTCCGCGGGGTCCGCGGGGAAGCGTCACGGTTCGAGTGTGCTGCGCGACCGGCCGTACGCCGTGATCACGCTCCTGAACACCGTCCTGTTGCTGCGGATGCCCTTGCTGAGCCTGGGGATTCCGCTGTGGATCGCCGAGCGGACCGCGGCGCCGACCTGGCTGGTCTCCGCGCTGTTCGTCCTCAACACCGGGGCCGTGATGGTCTTCCAGGTACGGATGGCCCGCGGCGTGAGCGGGCTCGCGTCGGCCACGCGCGCGGTGCGGCGGTCGGGGTGGGTCATGCTCGCGGCCTGCGCGGTGTTCGCCCTGTCGGCGGGCGCCTCGCCGTGGGTCGCCGTGGGAGCGCTGGTCGTCGGGGCCGTGCTCCAGGTGGTGGCCGAGATGGGTCAGTCGGCGGGGTCCTGGCAGCTCTCCTTCGACCTGGCTCCGGCCGACCGGGTCGGCGAGTACCAGGGGTTCTTCGGGACCGGGGTGACGGTGGCCAGGACCCTGGGGCCGCTGGTGCTGACGACGCTGCTGGTGGAGTGGGGCACGCCGGGCTGGCTGCTCCTCGGCGGGGTGACGCTCATGGCGTCGTACGCGATGGGACCGGCGGCCCGCCGAGCCGCCGGCCGTGCCTCGCTGCCGGGCGTCGGGCGGGCCGTGTCCGCGTCCGCGTCCGCGAACTGAGGGATGTGACAGCGGCAGGGCCCGTGCCGGTGAACCGGACACGCGTCGGACGGTGTCCGGGGGCCCGCGTCGGTTCTGGCGCCGGGCCGGGCAGCGCCAGAACCGATGCCCGACCAGCCGGATCAGGCGGACCGCGAACCGACACCCTCCCGGGCGACGCCCGGCCCAGGCGGTGCCGAGCGAACGGTGACCGCGGAACCCCACCCGAACGACGGCCGGCCGTGTCAGGTCAAGCGTTCGCCCGGGGTCGCCGGAAGCGTGTCCACGAAGAGGGCCCCCGCGAGCAGCCCCGCGCTGCCGCGGGGGCTCCACGCGCGCGTGTGCAGGTCGGCGTCGAGGGCGAGCAGGGCCTCGCGGCCCGCTTCCGTCGTCGTACCGCCCGCCTCAAGGACGCCCCGGGCACCCGCCTGGACGTGGCGCAGGCCCAAGGGGCCCGCCGTGTAGAGGAGTTCGGTGTCCTGGAGGCTGGACATCACGGTGAGCAGGGCGTCCAGGCGGGCCTCGGACTCGTCGGCGCCCGCCCTGCGGGCCCCCGCCAGCGCGTCCAACGCCCGCCTTACGTGCGGGAATCCGGCGCGTGCCTCGCCCCGGGCGCCCGCGGCGCCGTACTTCGCGGAGACCGAGGAGCCCCTGGAGGCACGGCGTGGGGCCCGTCTGTCGGCGTGCGCGGCGATCTTCTTGGCGGTCGCGGCCACGTCCTTCGACCGCGCCCCCGGGTTGAGGGCGGCCGCGGCGACCAGCAGACCGAGGGTCCACAGGGCACCGCGGTGGCCGCCGCCGGCCAGGCCCACCGAGTGTTCGGTGCAGCGGCCGATCGCTCCCAGTTCCGCGCGCAGTCCGGGGGTGGGTTCGCCGGTGCGGCGGGCTGCGGCGGCCATCGCCGCCAGGCCGGGCGCAAGCGCCTTGGCCGACCAGCGCAGGGAGCAGTGATCCTTGCTCGTGGCACGGGCACCGAGGTCACGCGGGTCGGGCAGGCCCGGCTTGGGAGCCAGGGCCAGCTGCCCGGTGAGCGCGTCCACGGCGGCCAGCGCCAGCGCCTCGTCCTCGCGGCTGCTCATGGCCGTACCTTACGAGGAGGCCGCGGCGGCGGGACCGGCACTTTCGGACGAAGCGTCGCCCGGGGGTGTGCCGCCGGTCGACGTGAGGTCGGTGTTCCTGTGGATTCCCGTCATGACCGGGACCGTAGGGAGGGGGGCCGTCAGGACCCTGAGGGGACGCTGTGCGGGGGCTGGGAATGCGGCAAAGCCGAAGGGGTGCCGCGGGCGGGCGTACCGGAGCGCCCTCGGTCGGGTGAATTCCGAGCGGGCGCCGCCGTTTCTCAAACGTCCCGATGGGGCAAAATCTTCGCAAACAGATCTTGAGGATGGAGGGGGTTGGGCTTTCCTTGTCTCCCTACGAGCACGATCCCGTGCACGATTTCGGGTTCATCGCCACCGCTCAGACCCCCCTCAGGGCCGTAAAACCCGAGGTGGGCGCTGACATGCGCAACTCACGCAGGGGGGAACGCAGTTGGGCCGCCCTGTGGTTTCATATCTGCTCTGCGACCCCTGCTCCGGGGTTGTTCACTCTCACGAGCGTGTTCGCGCGCGGGACGCTCCGGATGTCCGTAATATCCGCCTTGCGTGGACCGTTCCTTGTCCATTTGCAGACCAGCGGGCACACGGAAGATCGAGGTTCGTCCATGAACACGCCCACCATCACCTCGGCCGACGAGCCCGGGCAGCAGTCGACCGCCGGGGAGCGGGTCCCGTTGGTGCGGCTCGCCGCCCGGGCCGACGGTCTCCGGTCGGGTGCCCTCACCCGGGTCGTGCCGCAGGACACCCCCGACCGCGGTCCCGCGCGGGTCTCGGTCGCGGCGTTCCAGTCGGCCGTCTGATCCCTGCCCCCGCGAGCAGGAAACGCGCCGTGCGCTGATGGACCCGTCGCCGCACCCCCTGAGCCAGTTCGTACTGAAGATGCACAGCCGCTGCGATCTCGCGTGCGATCACTGCTACGTCTTCGAACACGCGGACCAGAGCTGGCGGGGGCGGCCGGCGGTGATCTCAGGTGAGGTGCTGGACCTCACCGCCCGGCGCATCGCCGAGCACGCCCGCACCCACCGGCTCGACACCGTTCACGTCGTCCTGCACGGCGGGGAGCCCCTCCTCGCCGGCCGGAAAAGACTCCGCCAGGCAGCACAGGGCTTACGCACCGCCCTGGCCGGTGTCAGCGCGCTGGACCTGCGCATCCACACCAATGGCGTCACCCTCGACGAGAAGTTCTGCGAACTGTTCGCGGAGTTCGACATCAAGGTCGGCATCTCGCTCGACGGCGACCGTGCCGCGAACGACCTGCACCGCCGCTACCGCAACGGCCGCAGCAGCCACGACCGGGTCCTTGCCGCCATCGGCCTGCTCAACAACCCCCGCCACCGGCATCTGTTCGCAGGCCTGCTCTGCACGGTCGACCTGCGCAACGACCCCGTCACGGTCTACGACGCGCTGGCGGAACTGAACCCGCCCCGCATCGACTTCCTGCTCCCCCACGCCACCTGGGACGAACCACCGGCACGCCCGGCCGGCACCCCCTCGTACGGCGAGTGGCTGCTGGCCATTCACGACCGCTGGACCGCCGCGGGCAGACCCATGGGCGTACGGGTCCTCGACTCCGTGCTGCGCACCCTGCGCGGCGCGAGCAGCCTCACCGAGTCCCTCGGGCTTGCCCCGGTGGAACTGGCCGTCATCGAGACCGACGGCGCGCTCGAACAGGCGGACTCACTGAAGACGGCGTACGACGGAGCGCCCGGCACCGGCATGGACGTACGCGTCAACTCCCTGGACGAGATGGCCGTGCACCCCGGCATCGTGGCCCGGCAGCAAGGGCTGGACGGGCTGTGCGGGACCTGCCGCGCCTGTCCCGTCGTCCGCTCCTGCGGCGGCGGGCTGTACGCGCACCGCTACCGCTCCGGGAGCGGGGCCGGCGACTTCATGAACCCGTCCGTGTACTGCGCCGACCTGAAACAGCTCATCACCGGGATCCGCGACAGGGAAGCCCAGAGGACACCGATGACGCACCTGCCCCTGGACGACACGCGCTTCGACGAGATCGCCTCCGGCTTCGGCGGGGCCGACGCCGTCGAGCTGCTGGCCCGGCGCGAACTCGGCGTGAACCGCGAACTCCTCGCCGCCGTCTGGCAGGAGAGCGCGCACAGTACGACCGGCACGGCCGCCTGGGACACCCTCGCCGTCCTGGACGCCGAGGCTCCCGAGTCCGTGGACGCGGTCCTGGCCCACCCCTATCTACGGCCCTGGGCACAGCGCGCGCTGCGCGGCGACGAGGAGGGCGGCCGGATCGCGATGCGCGGGGTGGCGGAGCTCGCGGCGGCGGCGCTGCTGCGGGCCGGGCGCGCGGGCACCCTGACCGTGCCGACCGGTTCCGGAGTGCTGCGGCTGCCGACCCTGGGCGCGCTGGTCGTGGGCGACGCGGCGCAGGCGCAGGTCACCGGCGGCGCGGACGGGAGCTTCACCGTGCGGGTCGGGGAGCGCGAGCACACCGTGGGGCCCAAGTCGGCGGCGGATCCTGCGTGGTTGGCCCGGCACCGGTTCGAACTGCCGGGCTGGGCCGTCGTCCTGGAGGACACGGACCCCTGGCGGGACGCCCACGGATATCCCGTGCGGGCACGGCTGTCCGCCGCGGCGGCCGAGGAGTGGCGCGGTGACCTCGCCGCCGCGTGGGAGTGGATCCGGCGCGAACTGCCCGCGTACGCGCCCGGACTCGCCGCGGGCCTGAGTGTGGTCACCCCGCTGCGGGAGACTGCCGCGGGCGCGGACATCAGTTCCGCGGCCCGGGACGCCTTCGGCGCGGTCGGCATCGCCCGGCCGGGCACGCCGCAGACCCTCGCCTGTCTGCTGGTCCACGAGTTCCAGCACGTCAAGCTCGGCGCCGTACTCGATCTCACGGACCTCTACGACCCCGCCTGCGAGGAGCTGTTCTACGCTCCCTGGCGTCCGGATCCGCGCCCGCTGGAAGGGCTGTTGCAGGGGACGTACGCACACATCGCCGTGGTCGACTACTGGCGGGCCCGCCGCCGGACCGCGAGCGGCGCCGAAGCCCGTGATGCCGAGGTCCGGTTCGCCCGATGGCGCGAGCAGACCGCGGAGGCGGTGGACACCCTGGCCGGCTCCGGCGCCCTGACGGAACTGGGGGAGCGCTTCGTGACGGCCATGGGGGAGACCGTCTCGACGCGGCTGACGGACCCGGTGAGCCCCGACGCGCTGATCAGCGCCCGCAGAACGGCGGCGGACCACAGGGACCGTACGGCACGGTGATGTGCGCGCGGCGGGCGGAAGCCCTGCGCGCCGGTCGCCGTCCGGGTGGCTTCTCGCCCCGCCCTGCGCACTGGCCGACTGACGTCCCGTCACATCCACTGCGCCATAGTCGAGTTCACCGCACCATTCCGCTGATGAGGCGGTCGTTCCTACACTGAGGCTCCGTCGGGCGGCGTATCGGGGGTATTCGTGCGAGGGGACGCAGAGGATCCCAGGAGTGGGCGGCCGTACTTCTTTCTCAGTTACGCGCACACACCGCGCAACGACTCCGAGATCGCCGGCCCCAACGCGTGGGTGAAGAAGCTGTACGACGGGTTGTGCGCGCACATCCTGGAGATGACGTCGTTACCGATGGGCGCCAGGGCCGGATTCCTGGACCAGGGGATCGCACTCGGAACGCGGTGGACGGACGAGTTGTCGGAGAACCTGGCCCGCTGCCAGGTGTTCGTACCGCTGTACTCACCCCGGTACTTCATCAGTGAACAGTGCGGCCGCGAGTGGTGGGCGTTCTCCCAGCGGGAGATCTACCGCCGCACCCTGCGCGGGGAATCGCGCGAGAGCGCCATCGTCCCGGCGTTATGGGTGCCCGTCGAACTCGCCCAACTCCCCCAGGTGGCCAAGGACCTGCAGTTCCAGCACGCGGACTTCGGGGACGACTACGCGGCGGAGGGGTTCTACGGGCTGACCAAACTCAGCTATCTCAGGGACCAGTACGAACTCGCCGTCTACCGGCTCGCCCAGCGGATCGTGCGCGCCAGCCGGGCCATAGATCTCGGGGAGGGCCAGGTCTACCGGCAGTACGAGTCACTGCCCAGCGCCTTCGGGGACGGCGCCCATCCACCCGAGTTCGACGTCACGGTGATCGCCCGCTCCCGTTCGGACCTGCCCCCGGGCCGGGCTCCCGACTACTACGGGGAGACCGCGCTGGAGTGGAACCCGTACCACCCGGTGTCGACCCGCTCCCTCGCGGAGCACGCCGCCGACCTCGTCAGGGCGATGAACTACCGGGTCACCGTGAGCGACTTCGAGAACGAGCCCGACCGCCTCCTCACCATGGGCCCGCCCAACACGCCCGCCCTGCTGCTGCTCGACCGGTGGGCTCTGGACTCCCCGCGCGTGAAGGAACTCATGGCGCAGCTGGCCGAGCAGCAGCGCCCCTGGATCAGCGTGATGATCCCCCAGCACCGGGACGACGCCATCCCCCCGGAACGGGACCGGCAGTTGCAGGAGCTCACCGACCGGGTGCTGGCCGCGCGGCAGGTGGTGGGCTCGGGCCACCGGTCGCCGGGCGGCGCCATACGCACCCTCGAGGCGTTCCAGCTCGAACTCCAGAAAGCCGTACGGCAGGCGGCCAACTACTACGAGACCCATGCGAAGACCTATCCGCCGAAGGGGCCACCCACCGATCCCCCGCGGCTGCCCAGGCTGGGATACCACGTCTGAGCGCGACGCCCGGCCCCCTGCGCGGACCCGCCCGCAGGACCCGGCGCACACGGCACGAGGGAAGAGCAAGGCCGACACAGCGGAGGGCTCCATGACCGAGAACCGCAAGGGCTCAGTGATCACCTTCTACTCGTACAAAGGCGGGACCGGGCGCACGATGGCACTCGCCAACGTGGCCTGGATCCTGGCCGCCAACGGGTATCGCGTGCTGGCCGTCGACTGGGACCTGGAGGCGCCGGGTCTGCACAGGTTCTTCCACCCGTTCCTGAAGCCCTCCTTACTGCGGGAGACACCCGGCCTGATCAACCTCATAGACGACTACCGCCGCGAGGCCCTGCGCGACCTCCCCGACCGCGCGCCGGACTGGCACCGGCGCTACGCCCGCGTCCGCCCCCACGCCATCTCCCTGGAGTGGGCCTTCCCGGATCGCGGCAGCCTGGACTTCCTGTCGGCCGGCATGCGCCACCGGGACTACCCGATCGTCGGCAACATGGACTGGGACCGCTTCTACAGCAGCTACGGCGGCGGCCAGTTCTTCGACGCGATGCGCGCCGACATGGAGCGGTACTACGACTTCACCCTGATCGACAGCCGCACCGGCCACAGCGACCTCGCCGACATCTGCACCGTGCAGATGCCCAGCACCCTGGTGGTCTGCTACACCCTCAGCGACCAGAGCATCGAGGGCGCCGCCGCGGTCGCCCAGGACATCGAGGAGCGGTACGGCGAGAAGGGCATCCGCATCCTGCCGGTCGCCATGCGCATCGACGACGGCGAGAAGGACAAGGTCGACGCGGGCCGGGCCCTGGCACGCGAGCGCTTCGACGGCCTGCCGAGCGGCATGGACCCCGAGCAGCTCACCGCCTACTGGGGGTCGTTGGAGATCCCCTACCGCCCTTACTACGCCTACGAGGAGATCCTCGCCCCGTTCGGCGACCCGCCCAAGGTCGCCAGTTCCATGCTGACCGCCTGCGAACGGCTGACCCACGTCGTCACCTCGGGCCGGGTGAGCTCCCTGCCGCCCATCAACGAGGTCAAGCGCAACCAGTACGTGTCCGCCTACACCCGCCGCCGCCCGCTGCCGCCGTCGAAACTGCTGCTCCAGTACGTCTCCGAGGACCGGATGTGGGTGGACTGGCTGGAGGCGGTGCTGCGCGAGGCGCGCTTCGAGGTGGTCTCCCAGGACCTGCGGTCGATGACCACCCTGGAGGTCGGCGGCGAGGCCCTGTCCGGCGGCTCGCAGCGGGCGCTCGCCGTGGTCTCACCCGCCTTCCTCGGCTCCCGCACGGCCCGGGCCGCCTGGGAGGCCACCGTGCACTCGGGGGGTTCGCACAAGCACCAGCCGGTCGCCCTGCGGGTCGGGGACGTGCAGCAGATCCCGTACGCCAGCCGGGGCGGCACCATCGATCTGGCCCGGCTGGACGAGGAGACGGCCGCGACCACGCTGCTCACGGGTCTGGGCCGGCCCAGCTCACCGCAGCCGGCCGGACGTCCGCACGGGGCGCGCTTCCCCAACAGCAGCACCAGCGTGTCCAACGTCCAGCCCCGCTACCCGTTCTTCACCGGCCGCTCCTCGATCCTGGAACAGGTGCGCCGGCAGTTCGTCACCGGCGGTTCCGGGGAACCGCTGCCGCAGGTGCTGCACGGACTCGGCGGCGTGGGCAAGACCCAGCTGGCCCGCGAGTACGCCAACCGCTTCAAGCCCGACTACGACCTGGTGTGGTGGGTCGACGCCGAACAGCCCGACCTGGTCGCCCCCAAACTCGCCGACCTCGGCCGGCGGCTCGCCCCGGGCATCGGCGACGACGTCTCCGAGGCGGCCGTGGCCGCACTCCAGGCACTGCGGGCCGGTGACCCGTACAAGCGCTGGCTGCTGGTCTTCGACAACGTCGAGGACCTGGACGAGGTGCTGAACCGCTTCAGCGACCAGACCGGACCGATCCCGGACGGTGTCTATGGCCACCTCCTGGTCACCACCCGCACCAAGCCGGCCACGACCCGGGTCCGGACCGTGGAGGTCGAGGTCTTCACCCGGGAGGAGAGCGTGGAGCACCTGACCGCGCGCGTGCCGGGGCTGCGCGAGGAGGACGCAGCCCTGGTGGCCGACGCGGTCGGCGACCTTCCCCTGGCGATCGAGGTCGCGGCGGCCTGGCTGGCCACGACGGCCACCCCGGTCGGCGAGTACATCGAGCAGCTGCGCGAGCAGAGCACCCAGGTGCTGTCGGTCCAGGCCGCCGTCAACGCCGTGGAGTACCCGTCCTCCGTGGGCGCCACCTGGAACATCTCCGTGACCCGGCTGCGTCACGAGTCCCCGGCGGCGGCCCGGCTGCTCGAACTGTGCAGCTTCCTGTCCGCCGAGCCGATCTCGATGGCCCTCGTCGGCAGCGACGCGATGATCAAGGCGCTGCTGCCGTACGACAAGGACCTGCGCGCCCGGTACATGCTCGGCAAGGTCACCCAGGCGCTGAACCGGTTCGCGCTGGCCAAGGTGGACTCCACCGACAACTCCATCCAGGTGCACCGGCTGGTGCAGGCCGCGGTGCGCGAGAGCATGGCCCCGGATGTGGCCGAGGAGACCGTCCACGAGGTGCACCGCATCCTCGCCGCCATACGGCCCTCCGAGGACGCGGTGGACGACCCGGCCAAGTGGCCCGAGTTCGAGGTGATCTGGCCGCACCTCGTCCCCTCCAACATCCGCGAGTGCGCGGAGGAGGAGCCACGGCAGCTGATGGTGGACCGCATGCGCTATCTGTGGAAGCGCGGCGAACTGCATCTCGCCCGCACCCTGGGCACCCAGCTCGACGAGTTCTGGAGCACCGAGTTCCGGGACTCCAACGACGAGCAGATCCTCAACCTCCGTTTCGAGCTGGCGAACATCCTGCGCTCCCAGGGTGAGTACCAGGCCGCCCGGGCGATGGACGAGGACACCCTGGCCCGCCAGCGCCGGCTCCTCGACGAGGGCCACCCCTCCCTGCTCATCACCTCCGGCAACGTGGCCGCCGACCTGCGGGCGCTCGGCCGGTTCAGCGAGGCGCTGGAGCTGGACCAGCGGAACTACAACGGCTTCCGCGAGATCTTCGGCGAGGACCACTCCCGCACCCTGCGCTCCGCCAACAACCTCGCCATCGACCACCGCCTCACCGGGGACAGCGAGGCCGCCCGGCGGCTCGACGAGGACACCGTGCGCCGTCGTACCGCGCTGGACGGCCCGCTGCACCCCTACACCCTCACCACTCGCAGCCACTACGCCCGCGACCTGCGGGAACTCGGCGAGTACGACGAGTCGGTGGAGATCCTGCGCCAGGTGCGGGATCTCTTCGGCCAGGTGCTCAACCCGTACGTGCCGGAGGTGCTGCGGGTCGACAAGAGCCTCGCCGTGTCCCTGCGCAAGGCCGGCCGGCACGCGGAGGCGCTGCGGCTGAGCGAGCAGACCTGGGAGACCCACACCCGCTACCGCGACCGGTACGGCCGCTCCATTCCCGAGGAACTGGCCTGCGGGCTCAACCTCGCCGCCGACTACCTCGCCACCGATCCCGAGCAGGGCGCCCAGCGGGCCGTGCGCCAGGTCGAGGAGGTGCTGGTGGGATACCGCAACTCCTTCGGTCCCGGCCACCCGTTCACGATGTTCTGCATCAACAACCTGGCGACCTATCACCGGGCCCTCGGCGACGCGCAGAAGGCCGCGGAACTCGCCGAACAGGCCCGCACCGCCCTCGCGGCGGCCCTCGGCAACGACCACCCGGCCACCCTCAGCGTGGGAGCCAGCCTCGCCAACGCCCTGGCCGACCTCGGCCGCCTCGAAGAGGCCGAGCACTGGGAGCGGCTTGCCGTGACCGGCCTGCGCAAACGGCTCGGGCCCAGCCATCCCGACACCCTGGCCGGCGTGGCCAACCTCGCGATCACGCTGCGCGACCTTGGCCGGGGCAAGGAGGCCACCAGACTCCACCGGGAAGCGGAGACCGAACTGGTCCAGCGGCTGGGCGAGACGCATCCGCTGAGCGAGGCGGCGTCCGCGTGGCGCCGGATCGACCGGGACCTGGAGCCGCAGCAGGTGTGATCCGCGGTGGCTGTGATGCGGGGTGGGGTTGGGTGGGGTGGTGCGGGGGGGGGTAGGCCCGCACCGCCGCGGATCGGGGTACGCCGCGATACCGGCGTCCTCATCCGTCCTGTCGGGAGGCCCAGCCGATGAAGCGGGTCATCACGCGCAGCGCTCCGAAGTGGGCGGCGTGGCGTTCGACCTCGACGCGGGCCCCGGGGATGTGACGGCCGAGCCAGCGGGTGTGTTCCACCGGGGCGAAGATGTCCTCCTCGCCGTGCCAGAGGAAGACCGGGGCGGTGATGCCCGACAGCTCGAAGCCCCAGCCGGTGCTGAACGCCATCACGTCGTCCACCCAGCCGTCGGCGGAACGGCGCAGCCCCTCGGCGAAGTTGCGCTCCAGCATGGCCTGGATACCGGCGTCGGCGACGATCCGGCGGTCCGACTCGGGCAGTTCGCTGCGCATCTCGGCGACGGAGGCGGCCGGATCGGCGAGGATCGTCACCGAGCGTCTGCCCAGGCTGGCGGTGAGCCGGTGCCGGCCCGCGGCCGCGTTGACGTAGGCTAGGACGTTGGCCTCGGTCATGCCGTCGAACCAGTCGAGGTCGGCGGCGTCCGGCGGGGCGAGCCCGACCAGGGAGCCGGCCCGAGCGATGCGTTCGGGGATCAGTGCGGCGCAGGCGAGCGCGTGCGGGGCGCCGCCGGAACGGCCCACCACGCCGAACCGGCCGATCCCCAGGGCGTCGGCGATCAGGCGTACGTCCTCGGCGGCCGCGCTCACCGTGCGGCCCAGGCTGCGGTCCGAACCGCCGTATCCCGGCCGGTCGAACGTGATCAGGCGGATCCCCATGCGGTAGAGGACCGACGGCCGCGGGGCGGGCCCGAGCCGGCTGCCCGGAGTGCCGTGCAGCAGGAACACCGGGCGGCCCTCGGGGTCACCGCGCTCCTCGACCGACAGCCGTCGCCCGTCCCTGGTGTGTACCGTCCACGCCATCGGCAGTCCCCCCACGGCCCGGCGTTCCCATGAGTCCGGCGGCAGAGCGACCGGGTCCGGTCAGTATGCAGACCGGACCCCCCTGGAGTCAGGGGATCGGAGTCATGGGATCGGTTCACACCGCCATCAGCGGTGCGTCCTTCTTCCACTTCAGGATCTTGTCGAAGCTGACCACCGCGCCGCGGCGGCCGGGCTTGTTGCCGATGTGGACGTGGTCGGCGAGCTCCTGGATGAGACAGAGGCCGCGGCCGTTCTCGGCGTCGTCGGAAACGGGGCGCACGGCCTGGCGCACGGACTGGGGACGGGTGAACCCCGGGCCGGAGTCGGTGACTTCGATACGGCACTTCTCGCCGTCGAGGTAGGCGGTGACCCGGTACGCCGTCGAGGAGTCCTGCCGGCCGCCGTGTTCGACGGCGTTGGCGCAGGCCTCACTGAGGGCGAGGGAGAGGTCGTAGGAGACGTCCGGATCGACGCCCGCGGTCTCCATGGTGCCGAGCAGCAGGCGCCGGGCGAGCGGGACGCTCGCAGCCTCGCGCCTCAGATGGAGTGACCACCAGATGCTCATGCTCCAGCCTCCTGGGCGCGGCTCGACATACCGTTACGTATTGCCGCCCGCACCCGGGTGTAAGCACACAGTTGACGTGATGCCGCCCATACGGGGGATGCACGGGGTGCGCTCATCGGTGTATGTGGGGCAGTTCGCGTCAGAAGTGACCTTCCGGTCGTACACCCCGTACGTCATCTTGTGGACCTGCCGTATGGCGTCCATAAGGCCAGTGCGATGATGAGCCCGCCATGACTGCCCCCCACGCACGCTCCGGAGGCGATCTCCGGGTTCTGCGGGCCGCGGTGTTCGCCGCGGTCTGCGTCGTGCTGGCCGCGGCCGGTCACTCGATAGCCTCCTGCGCGACCGTCCCGTGGTGGACGCTCGGCGCGGGCTTCCTGGGGGCCGTCCTGGTCGTGGCACCGCTCGCCGGACGTGAGCGGTCGCTGGCGGGCATCGCGACACTGCTCGCGGCCGGACAGACCGCGCTGCATGTGCTGTTCGGGCTGGGGCAGCACGGCGCGACGACGATGGCATCGATGACGTCGATGACGGCGATGACGGCGACGTCCTCGGCACAGGCGGCGCAGGCCGTGCAGTCGGTGCAGTCGGTGTCCGACGCCTCGCTGGTCCAGCAGGCCGCGCGGCTGCTGTGCGGGACCACCGCCGCGGCGATCAGCCCGGCGCAGGCCCAGAAACTCCTCACCGACGCGCGGCTCTATCCCGGGGCGACGGGTGGTACGGGCGCCACGGGTACGACGGCCGTGCACCACTCGGCGGAGGCCATGGCCGGCTCCTCCGGCTCCTCCGTCCTGGCGCTGCTGCCCTCCCTGCCGATGGTCCTCGGGCACGTCCTCGCGGCCGTCGCGGCCGGCTGGCTGCTGCGGCGCGGGGATCTGGCGCTGCTGCGGCTCGCCGAACTGTCCACGTGCTCGGCGCATTCCGTCGCGGAAGAGGCGCTCGTACGGTCCCTGCGCGGGGCGCTCGCGCTGGTGCGCGCCCTGCGTGCGGGACTGCCGGGGGCACCCGAGGCCGGACCGCGCATTCGGCGCACCGCGCTGCCGACGGTGCCCGAGCCACGCACCACCGCACTCCAGCACTCGGTGATCAGGCGGGGTCCGCCGGCCGGCGGCTTGTTCGTTCTCGCCGCCTGACACGACGGGCGCAACCCGGGGTCCCCCAAGGACCTCCAGGCGCCGCGTCGTGCGGCACGCATGCGTGCGGGTGTTTCCCACGTCTCTCGACCGACCGGGCACCCACGCGCACGCGTACCCCTCCTCAGTACCGGAACCCCTTTCGAAGCGGAGTGCACTTCATGAAGGCTTCTCGTCTCGCCGCCACCGGCGCCGTCGCCGCCACGGCCGTGGTGATCCTGTCCTCGCCCGCGTTCGCGCACGTCAGCGTGGCCCCCGAGGGCACCGCCGCCAAGGGCGGTTACGCGGTCGTGGACTTCAAGGTCCCCAACGAGCGCGACAACGCCTCCACCAGCAAGCTCGAGGTCGCCTTCCCGAGCGACCACCCGCTGGCCTCGGTCATGCCGGAGCCGATGGCCGGCTGGAAGATCCAGGTCACCAAGTCGAAGCTCGCCAAGCCCCTCGAACTGCACGGCAAGCAGATCACCGAAGCCGTCACCAAGGTGACCTGGACCGCCACCAGCGCGGCCGCCGGCATCCAGCCCGGCTACTTCGAGAAGTTCCCGGTCTCCATCGGCGCCCTGCCCGAGGACGCCGACGAACTGGTCTTCAAGGCGATCCAGACGTACTCCAACAAGGAGGTCGTGCGCTGGATCGAGGTCCAGGAGGACGGCGCGGAGGAGCCCGAGACGCCGGCTCCCGTCCTCGCCCTGTCCGCGGCCACCGCGGACGGCCACCACGGCTCCACGGCCGCCGAGGAGACCGACGCCAAGACCGAGAACGCCGCCGCGGCCACCGAGGCCGCCCCCGCCGACAGCAGCGACACCACCGCCCGCGTCCTCGGCGTGGTCGGCATCGTCGTCGGCGTGCTGGGCGTGGCGTACGGCGTGCTCGCCGGGCGTCGGCGCAGCGACGCCTGACCTGTTGCACGGACGCGTGCCGGGGCCGGACAGCCCCGGCACGCGCCAAAAAACTTACATCTGGGACATTTTGATATGCGCAAGAAGACGTTCGCAGCGGCCGCTCTGATCGCCGCCGCCACCCTGACCCTCTCCGCCTGCGGCAGCGGTGACGACAGCTCCTCGCCCGTCTCCGTGGTCTCGGAGGAGGCCGGCTCGGAGAAGGCCGCCACCGTCCTCGACCAGCCGTTCGAGAAGCCGGACCTGGTCCTGACCGACACCAAGGGCGCGAAGTACGACCTCCGGGCCGCGACCAAGGGCAGGCCCACCCTGATCTACTTCGGCTACACCCACTGCCCCGACATCTGCCCGCTGACGATGAACAACATCGCCGTCGCGAAGAAGCAGCTGCCGAGGTCCGAGCAGGACAAGCTGACCGTCGTGTTCGTCACCACCGACCCGGCCCGCGACACCCCGGCCGAGCTCGGCAAGTGGCTCAAGGGCATCGACACCCAGTTCGTGGGCCTGACCGGTGACTTCGCCACCATCCAGGCGAGCGCCCGCACCCTGGGCATCTCCATCGAGCCCACCCACAAGGACAAGAAGACCGGCAAGACCGTCTCGGTGCACGGCACCCAGGTCGTCGCCTTCTCCCCGAAGACCGACAAGGGATACGTCCTCTACGGCGAGGACGCCACCGTCGACGACTACACCAAGGACCTGCCCAAGATCATCAAGGGGCAGAACCCATGAGCAGGACCACAGCGTCGGTCGCGGTGCTCGCCGCGGCCCTCGTCCTGGCCGGCTGCTCGGACTCCTCCGGTTCCGACGGCCCCGCTCTCTCCGTCTCCGGCGCCTACATCCCGCAGCCAGTCTCCGCCGACATGGCCGCCGGGTTCCTCACCGTCTCCAACTCCGGTGGCACGAAGGACGAACTGACCTCCGTCACCAGCGCCGACGGCGACGTCACCCTGCACGAGACGACCGGCGGCGCGATGGAGCAGGTTTCCCGCCTGCCCGTCCCGGCCCACGGTCAACTCGTGTTCAAAAGCGGCGCCAACCATCTGATGTTCGACAAGCTGAAGCGCAAGCCGACGCTGGGTGACACCGTCACCGTCGAACTGCACTTCGCCAAGTCCGACCCCGTCGTCGTGAAGATGCCGGTCAAGTCGGCGACGTACGTCCCCGAGACCGGACACTGAGGGAGGGACCACCTTGACGCAGACCATCGCCCCCCGCGTCCGGACCCTGTTGCTGCTGCTCCTGGCCACCGTCGGCCTGCTGCTGACCACGGCCGCACCCGCCTCCGCGCACGCCGCGCTCACGGGCAGCGACCCTGAGCAGGGGGTGGTGGTCGACAAGGCGCCCGACCAGATCTCGCTGACCTTCTCCGAGAAGGTCGCCCTGTCGGACAACTCGCTGCGGGTCCTCGACCCCAAGGGCAAGGCCGTCCAGCAGGGCAAGCCGTTCGCGGTGGACGGCACGACGTACGGCGTGAAGGTCCACAGCGGCCTGCCCGACGGCACGTACACCGTCGCCTACCAGGTCGTCTCCGCCGACAGCCATCCCGTCTCCGGCGCCTTCACCTTCTCCGTCGGCGCCCCCTCGACCACCACCGTCTCCGTCTCCGGAGAAACCGTTGGCGGCGGAATCGTCGGCTGGCTGTACGGCTTCGGGCGGTACATGTCGTACGCCGGGTTCATCGTCCTGATCGGCGGCGCCGCCTTCGTGCTCGGCTGCTGGCGGCGCGGCGCCGGAGTACGGCCCATGCAGCGCCTCGTCGTCGGCGGCTGGCTCACCCTCACCTCGGCCACCCTCCTGCTGCTCCTGCTGCGCGGCTCCTACACGGGCTCCGGGAAGGTCGGCGACATCTTCGACCTGGACCTGCTCGGGAACGTGCTCCAGACCAAGGCGGGCGCAGCCCTGGTGTCCCGGCTGCTGCTGCTCGCTGCGGCCGCCCTGTTCATCTCCGTGCTCTTCGGGGCGTACGACAAGCGCGACGAGGAGGAGAAGCGGGACCTCACCTTCGGCCTCGCGATCGGCGGGACGGTCGTCGCGGCCGGGCTCGCGGCGAGCTGGGCGATGGCCGAGCACGCCTCGGTCGGCCTCCAGGCGGGCATCGCGATGCCCGTCGACGTCGTCCACCTGCTGGCCGTCGCCACCTGGCTCGGCGGACTGACCGCGCTGCTCGTCGCGCTGTACCGCTCCGAAGCGCCGATCGAGTCGGCCGCCGTACGACGGTTCTCCCAGGTCGCCTTCGGCAGCGTGGTCGCGCTGGTCGTGACCGGTGTCTACCAGTCCTGGCGGCAGCTCGGCTCCTGGTCGGCGTTCACCGACACCCGGTACGGGCAGCTGCTGCTGGTCAAGATCGCGCTGGTGGCGCTGATGGTCGGCGTCGCGTTCGTCTCACGGCGGTGGACCGCGCAGCTCGCGGACGTGGCGGTGCAGCGGGGGAAGCGGACGCCGCAGAAGGAACGGGTGACGGCCAACGCCTCCGGAGCCGGCAAGGCCAAGGGTGGCGCGGGGGGCAAGGAGGCGGGGGCCAAGGAGGCTGCTGCCAAGGGCGCGGACGGTTCGCGCTCGCAGGGCACCGGTTCCAAGGGCTCGGGCAGCTCCAAGCGGGCCGCTCAACTCGCCCGGCAGCAGGCCGCGGTGGACACGGCACGGCAGAAGCGGTCCCGGGACGCCGACCCCAACCGCTTCGGGCTGCGCCGCTCGGTCCTCGCCGAGGCGGGTGTCGCGGTCGTCCTGCTGGCGGTCACGACCGTGCTGACCCAGACCGAGCCCGGCCGCACCGAGGAAGACGCCAAGGCGGCCAAGGCGGCCTCCTCTTCCTCGTCGTCCTCGTCCTCGTCGGACGCCTCGGACTCCTCCGGGGCCCTGACCCTGGACATGTCCTTCGACACCGGTGGCACGGACGGCAAGGGTGTGGTGACGGTCGACCTCGACCCCGCGCGGGTGGGCGGCAACGAGATGCACGTCTACGTACAGCGGCCCAACGGCCGTGCCTTCGACATCCCGGAGGTGAAGGTCGCCCTCACCCTGGAGGCCAAGAAGATCGGGCCGCTGACCGTCACCCCGGACCACATCACCACCGGTCACTGGTCCGCGAGCAGCGTCCAGATCCCCATGGCGGGCGACTGGAAGATCGCCGTGACCGTGCGTACCTCCGACATCGACCAGACGACCGTCTCCAAGAACGCGCAGATCGGCTGACCCGCACCATGTCTGAACAGTCCATTCCCGTCACCGGCACTGGCGGGGGCGACCCCGGGAGGGTCGACACCGGGGAGTTCGACCCCGGGGAGGTCGACCCCGGGGAGGTCGGCCCCGGGAACCCCGAGAGCCCCTCCCCGGCAGGCGCCGCCACGGGCATCTCGCGGCGCACCCTCCTCGGCACCGCCGGCGCCACCGGGCTCGTCCTCGGCGCGGCCGGCGGGGCCGTGGGCTACGCCGCCGCACCGGCCGGGGCGACCGCGCTGACCTCCGTGGGCAGCGACAAGGTGATGTTTCACGGGAAACATCAGCCTGGCATCACCGAGGGCCTCCAGGCCCGCGGCCACCTCGTCGCCTTCGACCTGGCGGCGGGCGCGGGCCGCAAGGAGGCCGCCGCGCTGCTGCGCCGCTGGTCCGACACGGCGAAACGGCTGATGGCGGGGGAGGCCGCGGGATCCGGCGACACGGATGTCGCCCGGGACGCGGGACCGTCGTCCCTGACGTTGACCTTCGGTTTCGGGCACAGCTTCTTCTCCCGGACCGGGCTGGAGAAACAGCGCCCCGTCGCCCTCGACCCGCTGCCCGACTTCTCCTCCGACCAGCTCGACAAGGCCCGCAGCAACGGCGATCTGTGGGTGCAGATCGGCGCCAACGACGCCCTGGTCGCCTTCCACGCCCTGCGGGCGGTCCAGAAGGACGCGGGCAGCGCGGCGAAGGTCCGCTGGCAGATGAACGGCTTCAACCGCACACCGGGTGCCACGGCCCACCCCATGACGGCCCGCAACCTCATGGGCCAGTTGGACGGCACACGCAATCCGAAGCCGGGCGAGTCCGACTTCGACGAGCGGATCTTCGTTCCGGCGGCGGTCTCGAAGGACCCGTCCTGGATGGCGAACGGTTCCTACGCCGTCGTACGGCGCATCCGCATGCTCCTCGACGACTGGGAGAAGCTGTCCCTGGCGCACCAGGAGGCCGTCATCGGGCGCCGGAAGGCCAACGGGGCGGCGTTGTCCGGGGGCACCGAGACCACCGCGATGGACCTGGACAAGACGGACGCCCAGGGCGATCTGCTCGTCCCCATCAACGCGCACGCCCGGATCACCCGGCCCGACCAGAACGGGGGCGCGGCGATTCTCCGCCGCCCGTTCTCGTTCCACGACGGCATCGACGCGGACGGCGTCCCGGACGCCGGGCTGTTGTTCGTCTGCTGGCAGGCGGACCCGCTGCGCGGCTTCGTCCCGATCCAGCGCAAGCTCGACCGCGGCGACGCGCTCTCCCAGTACGTCCGGCACGAATCGAGCGGCCTGTTCGCGGTGCCGGGCGGGGCTGCGGAGGGGGAGTACGTGGGGCAGCAACTGCTGGAGGGGTAGGGCGAGGCCACGGCGGGCGGGGGGCGCAGCCGGGAAACCGCGGCGGGGCCGCGGGTGGGATGTGCAGCCAGGAAGGTGCAGCGGGGGCGTGGCCGGGCGGGAGCACCCGGGTGGCGTGGCCGGGCGGGCAGGCGGGCTCAGCCACGAGGCGCGGCCGGGGGGTACAGCGTCACCCGAGGACGCGTGGCCGGGGCGTATCCCGAAGGCCACAACCGGAGGTCGCAACCGGGAGGTCGTATCCGGAAGGCCACAGCTGGAGGTCGCAGCCAGGAGGTCGCGCGAACGGCCGTGGGTGGCCTGCGGTCACGCCGTTTCACTCACCGGAGGGGCAGTGGTGAGACATGTGCGCCGGGCCGCGCAAGGGCCATTAGGGTGAGGTCATGCCAGCGAGCTATGCGTATCTCGGCCCTGAGGGCACCTTCACCGAAGTCGCGCTGCGGACCCTTCCCGAGACGGCGACCCGGGAGCTGATCCCCTACGTGTCGGTGCAGTCCGCGCTGGACGCGGTACGCACCGGTGAGGCCGAGGCCGCGTTCGTGCCGATCGAGAACTCCGTCGAGGGCGGCATCACCACCACCCTCGACGAACTGGTCGCGGGCGCCCCGCTGATGATCTACCGCGAGGTGCTGCTGTCGATCACCTTCGCGCTGCTGGTCAGGCCCGGCACGAAGATCACGGACATCAAGACGGTCTCCGCGCACCCGGCCGCCCAGCCGCAGGTGCGCAACTGGCTGAAGAAGCACCTCCCGGACGCCCACTGGGAGTCGGCCGCGTCCAACGCGGACGCCGCCCGCCTGGTCCAGGAAGGCCAGTACGACGCGGCCTTCGCCGGCGAGTTCGCCGCCGCCCGGTACGGCCTTCAGGCCCTGGAGACCGAGATCCACGACGCGGAGAACGCGCAGACCCGGTTCGTCCTGGTCGGCCGCCCTGCCCGGCCCGCCGCCCCGACCGGTGCCGACAAGACGTCCATCGTGCTGTGGCAGCGCGACGACCACCCCGGCGGGCTGCGTGACCTGCTGGGCGAGTTCGCCACCCGCGGCATCAACCTGATGCTGCTCCAGTCCCGGCCCACCGGCGCCGGCATCGGCAACTACTGCTTCTGCGTCGACGCCGAGGGACACATCACCGACCGCCGGGTCGCGGACGCCCTGACGGGGCTGAAGCGGATCTGCCGCGAGGTGCGCTTCCTCGGTTCGTACCCGCGCGCGGACAAGGAACCCGCGGACCTGCGGGCGCCGCTCCCCGGCACGTCGGACGAGGCCTTCGTGGCGGCCTCGGACTGGGTGGCCCAATGCCAGGACGGGCGCTTCTAACGCCTCAGGAGCCGGTCCTACCTGCAGATTTTAGTTATCCACAGGAGTTATCCACAGGTCAGCTTCTCGACCTGGGGACAAGTCGACAACAAAGGGTGATCCTGTCGACAAATCGGCCCTCAGGGCACTTCCGTGTCCACACGCGCGCACGTCACCCTTCGTCCACTGTTTTCCTTTAGGCAATCCTTTGGGGTGACCTATTTCCACTCGAAAGTAGGGGTAAAGAGGAGTTTGCGTCGTGAATCCTCGGCATGATCCCCAGGTTTCGGAGTGATCAATTCCGAAATCCACAGACCCTCCGCACAGCCTGTGGATAACTCTTGGAGGCGGGTACACCTCTGTGGACAACCATGCGCCAAGTCCCGCTCACCGCAAGGGATTCGAGTCAACCCGGCGCCTCACCCGTGCCTCGTCCCGGCGAGCCGGGGTACTTTTCATTGACACGTTCCGCAATTCACCCATAACGGAACGTAAGCCACCATTCGCCACGGTCGGGAATAGTGAGTCGTGGGGCGTATCCCCGCACCGGTAGCCTTGGCCGCGTGATTGACCTTCGCCTGCTCCGTGAGGACCCCGACCGAGTGCGCGCGTCCCAGCGCGCCCGTGGAGAGGACGTCGCCCTCGTCGACGCCCTCCTGTCTGCCGACGAGCGGCGCAGGTCGTCCGGCGTCCGCTTCGACGAGCTGCGTTCCGAGCAGAAGAGCATCGGCAAGCTCATCTCCAAGGCCTCCGCCGACGAGAGGGCCGAGCTGCTCAAGAAGACGGGCCGGCTCGCCGCGGACGTCAAGGCGGCCGACGCCGAACAGCACGAGGCCGACGAGGAGACCAAGCGGCTCCTGCTCCAGCTCGGCAACCTCGTCCACCCCGACGTCCCCGTGGGCGGCGAGGAGGACTTCGTCGTCCTGGAGACGCACGGCACCATCCGCGACTTCGGCGCCGAGGGCTTCGAGCCCAAGGACCACCTGGAGCTCGGCGAGGCGCTCGGCGCCATCGACGTCGAGCGCGGCGCCAAGGTCTCCGGCTCGCGCTTCTACTACCTGACCGGTGTCGGCGCCCTGCTGGAACTCGCCCTCGTCAACGCGGCGATCGCGCAGGCCACCGAGGCCGGCTTCACCCCGATGCTCACCCCCGCGCTGGTCCGCCCGCGCGCCATGGAGGGCACCGGCTTCCTCGGCCAGGCCGCGGAGAACGTGTACCACCTGGAGAAGGACGACTACTACCTGGTCGGCACCTCCGAGGTCCCGCTCGCCGCGTACCACATGGACGAGATCCTCGACGCCGACAAGCTGCCGATGCGCTACGCCGGCTTCTCGCCGTGCTTCCGCCGCGAGGCCGGCACCTACGGCAAGGACACCCGCGGCATCTTCCGCGTGCACCAGTTCGACAAGGTCGAGATGTTCTCGTACGTCCACCCCGACGACGCGGAGAACGAGCACCGGCGGCTCCTCGACTGGGAGAAGCAGTGGCTCACCGGCCTCGAACTGCCCTTCCAGGTCATCGACGTGGCCTCGGGCGACCTGGGCGCGTCCGCCTCGCGCAAGTTCGACTGCGAGGCGTGGATCCCGACCCAGGGCAAGTACCGCGAGCTGACCTCGGCCTCCAACTGCGACGGCTTCCAGGCGCGCCGCCTGTCCGTGCGGATGCGCGACACCAGCGACGGCAAGAACAAGGTCCAGCCGCTGGCCACGCTCAACGGCACGCTGTGTGCCGTACCGCGCACCATCGTGGCGATCCTGGAGAACCACCAGCTGGCCGACGGCTCCGTGCGGGTGCCCGAGGTGCTGCGCCCGTACCTGAGCGGCCGGGAAGTGCTGGAGCCGGTCGCCAAGTGAGCTTCCCCTACCGGCTGATCGCGACCGACCTCGACGGAACGCTCCTGCGCTCCGACGAGTCGGTCTCGCAGCGCACGCGTTCCGCTCTCGCGGCGGCCACGGACGCCGGAGCCGCGCACATCGTGGTGACCGGCCGCGGGGTCCCGTGGACGCTGCACATCCTCGAAGACCTCGGCTACAAGGGGCTCGCGGTCTGCGGACAGGGCGCCCAGGTCTACGACGTCGGCGAGCACCGACTGCTGACCTCGGTGACGTTGGACCGGAAGCTGGCGGCCGTGGCCCTCGCGAAGATCGAGGCGGAGGTCGGCCCGCTGTACCTGGCGGCGAGCCGCGACGGCCTCGACGGTGATGTGCTGGTCGGGCCGGGCTACTCGGTGACGGGCGCACTGCCGTCGACGCCGTTCACCGACGTGGCGGATCTGTGGGCCGCGCCGCTGAACAAGATCTACGTACAGCATCCGCAGCTGTCGGACGACGCGTTGGCACAGGTGGCCCAGCGGGTGGCGGGCGGCTTCGTCTCGGTCGTGATGTCGGGCGCGGGCATCGTCGAACTGCTCCCGCTGGGGCTGTCGAAGGCGACCGGTCTGTCCCTGGCGGCCCGTCGGCTCGGCCTGAAGGCCGCGGACACGATCGCCTTCGGCGACATGCCCAACGACATCCCGATGTTCGCCTGGGCGTCGTACGGCGTGGCGATGGCGGACGCACACGAGGAACTCAAGACGGTGGCCGACGAGGTGACGTCCTCCCACGAGGAGGACGGGATCGCGGTGGTCGTGGAGCGGTTGCTGGGCTGACGGCTACGGGCGGTCCGGCTGGGCCGTCTGTGCCGGCCGGTCCGTCTGAGCCGTCTGAGCCGTCTGAGCCGGAAGTTCACCGAAGGTCAGCAGCGCGTGCACCGGCCCCGCCGAGGCGTGGTCTCCCGGGCCGAGCTGATCGACGATCACACCGCAACCGGCCCACGCACCGCCGCGCTCCTCGACCATGGTCCTGACGGCGGCCGCCTGACGCCCGGTCTCGATCCAGTCGTCGACCAGTGCCAGCCGATCGCCGGGCCTAACGGAGTCCCGCTGCATCCGAAGCCGGTGCCGAAGCCGACGGTAGTCCGGTGCGGTGGTCCGTTCGGTCTTCGGCCCGGGGAGCATGCCGTCGCCCTTGCGGACGGGCACGAAGCCGACCCCCAGCTCGACGGCCACGGCGGCACCGAGCAGAAAGCCCCGGGCCTCGACACCGCAGACCGCGGTGATCCCGGCGTCCCGGAACGCCGCTCACACATAGGGGTGTTCGAGGACGAGGTCGCGTGCGGTTCTGGTCTAATCGGGGCCTTCTTGACCTACTCCAGCCAGGAAGTCCAGCCCCATTCCCAGTGACAACGTCTTGCGGAGGATGCACGAATCGAACGTGCGCGGGCCTTTCGACCCGACCACGGTTTAGCAAACCGGTGCCTTACCACTCGGCCAATCCTCCGGGTGGGCGGCCTCACGCGAGAGCGACATCGCGTGCTCGAAGCGGCCGCCCGGGCAGTTCCCGCGCGGAGCGGGTCCGACGGTGGCGTAACTACACCGGAACCCGCCGCGGGCTGCCCTGCAGGGAGCTCGACGGACTGTCGTGCATGGACATCGTCGAGCACCTCCCCAGTGTGTGGCGCCGGTCCCGCCCGGCGTCGTGAACACAACCACTGTGCCTGTACGACGACTTGGGCGCCACCGATTAAAATCGGCCGTGCGTTCGAAGCTAGCCGCGCCGCCACCGCCGCCGGCGCTTGCTGAAGAACCAGCCCGCGGGCGGCTCGTCGGAGCGCCAGGGCTGGGGCTCGGGAGCCTCCTGGCGCCAGCGCGCGGCGAGCATACGGGCGCGGGCAGACGGCTCGTTCGTCCCGGCGGACCGTATGAAGTCCTCGTCCAGGACCAGGTCGTCCCAGTCGTCTGCCATGCCTGTTCCCCTCGACTCGCAGCCGAACACTCCCCTTTGTCCAGTCTGCCCGGACAGAGATGAAGCCCCTGTCAATAAGCCCGACGTCAGAGCGCCTACTCCTCGCCCGCCAGCTTCAGCGACCGCAGCTTCTGTCCCGCGTACCAGGTGGCGAGGACGGTCACCACGACCAGCAGCACCGTGGCCGTCGGCAGTGAGACGTCCGAGGTGACCAGGTCACCGCCGGCGACCTTGTGGGCTACGGCCAGCGACCACTGCTGGACGCTCAGCGTGCGCGCCCCGGCGACCAGGGAGCCGAACAGGGCCTCCCAGACCAGCGCGTAGACGAGCCCGAAGACCACCGCGTGCCGTGACACCGTGCCGAGCAGCAGGAAGAGCGCCGCGTAGGCGATCGAGGAGACCAGCGCGGCCACCGTGTAGGCGACGGCGATCTGCTGGCCGTTGCCGTTGAGGATGAGGCCCGCGATGAAGGTGGGCAGCGCGGAGAACACCATCGTGACGGCGATCGCCACGATCAGCTTGGTGAAGATGATCGTCGGGCGCTTGAGCGGCTTGGACAGCAGGTAGACCACCGAGCCGTCGTCGATCTCCGGTCCGATCGCGCCGGTGCCGGCGATGACGCCGATGATCGGCACCATCGTGGCGAGCGCGAGCCCGCCCAGCAGGTCGGAGGCGGTCTGGTCGTCGGCGCCGACGAGCGCGCGCACGATCACGGAGATCACGATGAGCAGCAGGGGCAGGGCGCCCAGGATGAGGGCCCGGCGGCGGCCGAGCAGGGCCCGATAGGTGAGTCGGGCGACTGTGGGGTCGTACATCTTGGGCCTCCTACGCCGCGACGAGATACGAGAAGACGGACTCGAGGGACTCGTCGGACGGCGAGACCGTGAGCAGCCGGATGCCGTGGTCGCGCGCGACCCTCGGCAGCAGCGCGGTGAAGCGGCCGAAGTCGACGGCCTGGATGTGCAACGCGCCCTCGGCCAGGTCGACTTCGATGCCGGACGTCGACGGGTCGGCGATCAGCGCGGCCGCGAGGGCGCGGTCGTCACTGGAGCGCACCAGGTAGCGGTGTGGCCGGTCGGTCATCAGACGGCGGATCCGGCGGAAGTCACCGCTGGCCGCGTGCCGTCCGGCCACGACGACCTCGATGTGCCAGGCCAACTGCTCGACCTCTTCGAGGATGTGGGAGGAGAACAGGACCGTGCGGCCCTCGTCGCCCATGCGGCGCAGCAGGTCCATGAGCTGCATGCGCTGGCGCGGGTCCATGCCGTTGAAGGGTTCGTCGAGCAGGAGCAGCGACGGGTCGTGGACGAGCGCGCTCGCCATCTTCACGCGCTGCCGCATGCCCTTGGAGTACGTCGAGATCTTGCGGTCCTGCGCGTACTCCATCTCGACCGTGGCCAGGGCCTTCTGGGCGGCCTTGGCGCCGAGGCCGTGCAACTCGGCGTTGGCGACCACGAATTCGCGGCCGGTGAGGAAGTCGTACATCGCCTCGCGCTCGGGGACGATGCCGATGTGCTTGTAGATCGCCTCGTTGCGCCACACCTGCTGTCCGTCGAGAGTGACGGCGCCGGTGGAGGGGGCGAGGAAGCCGCCCATCATGTTGATGAGGGTGGACTTTCCGGCGCCGTTCGGGCCGAGCAGGCCGGTGACGCCGGGGCCGATGGTCATGGTGATGTCGTTGACGGCGACCACGTTGCCGAACCAGCGGGAGACATGGTCGATCTGGAGCGTGGTCACAGTCCCACCTTCTTGTAGCGGCGCAGCAGGAGACCGTAGCTCGCCGCGATCAGGCCCAGTACGGCGAGGACGTAGACGACCCCTTGGCCGTTGCTCGGGCCCACCGCGCCGGGGAACGCCGAGTGCGCGCCGAGGAACGCGGACTGGAGTCCGTCGATGAGCGTGACCGGTGAGAACAGGCCGATCCACGGGACGGCGCCGGAGCTGCCCTGGGCGTCGGCGATGGCCTGGAGGGTGGAGACCGCGCCGTAGGAGATGGTCATGACGGCGATCACGGCCGCGATGCCGAAGCCGCGGCGCGGCGTGACCGAGGCGATGACCAGGCCGATGCCGGCGAAGAGCAGCGAGAGCAGTGCCACGGAGACGAGTCCCTGCCCGAATCCCTCGGTCTGGTCGGAGAAGTCCAGCTTGGCCAGCAGCGCACCCACATAGAGCACGATCAGCGGGGCGGCGGTGAGGACGAACATCGCCGAGGCCAGCGCCGCGTACTTCGCGCGCACGTAGTCCGCGGTCTCGATGGGCCGCGAGAAGTACAGCGGCACCGTCTTGAAGCGCAGGTCGCGCGAGACGGACTGGGGTGCCTGCGAGGCGACGTACAGGCTGATCACGGCCTGCATGATGATCGCGTAGCGCGTGTAGTCGACCGGCAGGTCCTTCGCCTTCGTGGCGACCGCGACGGCCACCATGATGGCCGCGGGCACGCACATCACGACGAACAACAGCATCGGCAGCACCTTGGACTTGACCGAGCGGCCGAGGCCGTAGGCGCCGCGCAGGGACTGCGAGTAGAGCGAGCGGGTCGCGTAGGAACGTCCGAGGCGGGGCCCGTCGTAGGTGCGGTAGCCGATGTTGTGGATGCGGGTCTGGTCACCCGACGGTGGTGCTGCGGAGTGCTCAATTGCCATGGCCGACCGCCTCCTTCCGCTGGTTCTCGTCGTTCATGTCGCTGCTCTTGTCCTCGCTCGTGAAGACTTCCGAGATGTGGTGCCTGCGCTGTTCCATGCGCACCAGGCCGAGGCCGAGGTCGGCCACCACGTCCCGGACGACGTCGTAGGTCTCCTCGCCCCGCGCGGTCAGCAGCAGGACGTGGCCGGCGCCCGGCAGACCGCTCGGGGATTCGAGGATCTCCACCCCGCGCGCGTGCAGCGCCTCGCGCACCGCGCGGGTGCCGTCCGGGTGCTCGTCGGTGTCGGTGACCTCGACCGCGAGGGTCGTCGTCATCTGGGTGAAGTCGGTGGTGGAACTGGAGCGCAGCAGCTTGCCGCCGTCGATGACGACGACGTGGTCGCAGGTGCGCTCCAGCTCGCCCAGCAGGTGCGAGGTGACCAGGACCGAGATGCCGAAGTCGGTGTAGATACGGCGGATCAGGCCCAGCATGTCGTCGCGGCCGACCGGGTCGAGGCCGTTGGTCGGCTCGTCCAGGAAGACCAGCTGCGGGTCGTGGACCAGGGCCTGCGCCAGTTTCACACGCTGCTTCATACCGGTCGAGTAGCCGCCGATGGGGCGGTAGCGCTCCTCGTACAGACCGACATGGCGCAGGGTGTCCGCGGTGCGTTCGCGCGCGGCGGTGGGCGGCAGGCCGGACATGCGGGCCATGTGCACGACGAACTCGGTGGCCGAGACGTCCGGCGGCAGGCAGTCGTGCTCCGGCATGTAGCCGACCCGCTCGCGGATGTCGGCACCCTTGGTCGCAACGTCGAGGCCGAGCACTTCGGCACGGCCCTCGGTGGCGGGGGACAGACCCAGCAGGATCTTGATCATGGTGGACTTGCCGGCTCCGTTGGCTCCGACGAGTCCGGTCACACCGGGTCCGACGTCCAAGGAGAGCCGGTCAAGCGCGGTCACCCGGGGGAACCGCTTGCTCAGGCTTTCGGTCGCGATCACAGTCACGTCATAGACGGTAGTGACACGGACCACTCAGGTCGTCACCCCGCAGAGCTGCATCGGCATCAGACTCCAGAGGTACGGGCACCTAAGGGTCACCCTGAGGTAGAACATCCAGGCCTCTGTTTTCCACATCGGCGGAGTTGTCCACAGCCCGGTCCGGCCCCGTTGACGCAGCCTCTGACGACTGTCACATTCACCGGTGTCAGGTTACGGACGAGTACCGCGGTCGACGGGGACCGGGGTCGGGGTGGCACGTCCGAGGAGGTCCTGGTCGTCACCGACTCCCGGGACCCGCAGCGGAGCGCCTTCTGGCCCGACGACGATCTGCCGCACGTGCGGCGCTGGGCGGAGGAGAAATGACCTTGCTCGAAGGCGCGCGGGAGCGCCGGGTACGCACCGGCGGCGTCGACCTGTGCGTGGCCGAACTGGGAGACCCGGCGCAGCCCACCGTGGTCCTCGTGCACGGCTACCCGGACAGCAAGGAGGTCTGGTCACAGGTGGCCGCCCGCCTCGCCGACCGCTTCCACGTCGTCCTCTACGACGTCCGCGGCCACGGCCGCTCCACGGCACCGAAGCCACTGCGCGGCGGATTCACCCTGGAGAAGCTGACGGACGACTTCCTGGCCGTGGTCGACGCGGTCAGCCCCGACCGCCCGGTGCACCTGGTCGGACACGACTGGGGCTCGGTCCAGTCCTGGGAGTTCGTCACCGTCCGGCGCACCGAGGGCCGCATCACCTCCTTCACCTCGATGTCCGGGCCGTCCCTCGACCACTTCGGCCACTGGATCGCGGGACGCCTCAAGCGCCCCACCCCGCGCCGGATCGGCCAGCTGCTCGGCCAGGGCGCCAAGTCCTGGTACGTCTACCTGCTGCACACCCCGGGCCTCCCCGAACTGGCCTGGCGCGGTCCGCTCGGCACGATCTGGCCCCGCCTCCTGGAGCGCGTCGAGAAGGTCCCCGCCGACGGCTACCCGACCCCCTCGCTGCCGAGAGACGCGGCCCACGGCGCCTGGCTGTACCGGGACAACGTCCGGCCCCGGCTGCGCCACCCGCGCACCGACGCGTACGCACACACGCCCGTGCAGCTCATCACGCCCCTGGGTGACGCCTTCCTCTCCGAGAAGCTCTACGACGATCTCGGACACTGGGCGCCCCGGCTGACCCAGCGCACCCTCCCCGCCAAGCACTGGATCCCCCGCTCCCGGCCGGACCAACTGTCCGCGTGGATCACACAGTTCGTGACATCCGTCGAAGAGGGCCGGAGCACCGCGCAGGCGACCGGGAAGTACGCCGAGCGGTTCGGCGGACAGCTCGTCCTGGTCACCGGCGCCGGCAGCGGCATCGGACGGGCCACAGCGCTCGCCTTCGCCGAGGCGGGCGCCCGCGTGGTGGCCGTCGACCGGGACGCCGAATCCGCCGCCCGCACCGCCGAACTGTCCCGGCTGGCCGGCGCCCCTTCGGCGTGGGCGGAGACGGTGGACGTCTCCGACGAACAGGCCATGGAGAAACTCGCCGCCAAGGTCGCCGCCGAGTACGGCGTGGTGGACGTCCTCGTCAACAACGCCGGGATCGGCCTGGGCGGCTCCTTCTTCGACACCACGACCGAGGACTGGAAGAAGGTCCTCGACGTCAACCTGTGGGGCGTCATCCACGGCTGCCGCCTCTTCGGGAAGCAGATGGCCGACCGCGGCCAGGGCGGCCACATCGTCAACACCGCCTCGGCGGCCGCCTACCAGCCCTCCAAGGCCCTGTCCGCCTACGGCACCTCCAAGGCCGCCGTCCTCATGCTCAGCGAGAGCCTGCGCGCGGAACTGGCGGGGCAGGGAATCGGCGTCTCGGCGATCTGCCCCGGCTTCGTCAACACCAACATCACCTCCACCGCGCGCTTCGCGGGCGTCGACGCCGACGAGGAGAAACGCCGCCAGAAGCGCACCGCCCGTCTCTACGAGGTGCGGAACTACCCGCCGGAGAAGGTCGCCGACGCCATCCTCAAGGCCGTCGTGCGCAACCAGGCCGTCGTCCCGGTCACACCCGAGGCGCGCGGCGCGCACGTCCTGGCGCGGTGGGCACCGAAGGCACTCCGGGCGATCGCACGGCTGGAGCCCCCGCTGTGAGCCACCGGACCGTTGCGCGCCGGGTGCTCTTCGTGTCGTTGCCGTCCTTCCGACGATCCCGGGTATCCCTGCAGCGAGTCCCGGGTGAGGCCAAGGCGACTCGCGTCACCGGGTGCGCCGACTCCGTCATCGAGCGGCTGCTCGGCGAGCGTCCGCCGCTCAGCGCGCCCATATCCGCGCGCGAGGAGCCGCGCTTCCTGCGGCCCCACCACCCCTCGGGGGAGAGCGCGTCAAGCCGGGTGACCGAGCACTCGAAGCGGGCACCGGCGACCGGGGCAGGCCGGTCAGCAGCGGTGGACGCGTGAGCGACGGTGGGGCGGGGGCCCGCTCAGACGACGAGCCCGCCTACCGGATCGAGGACCTCGCCCACCTCAGCGGCGCCACCGTCCGCACCATCCGCGCCTACCAGGACCGCGGCCTGCTCCCCCGCCCCGAGCGCCGCGGCCGGGCCAACATCTACACGCGCACCCACCTCGCCCGGCTGGGCCAGATCGCCGGCCTCCTCGACCGCGGCTACACCCTGGCCTCCATCAAGGAACTCCTGGAGGCCCACGACTCCGGCCGCGGCCTCGGCGGAGTCCTCGGACTGGTCTCCGAGGTGGACGGCCCGTGGACCGACGAGGAGACCGTACGGATCTCCCGGGCCGAACTGGAAGAACGCTTCGGCGGCTCCCCCGACGAAGCGGCGGTCGCCGAAGCCGTGGAACTCGGCGTACTGGAACCGGCCCCCGGCGACGACGACTCCTTCCTCGTGCCGAGCCCCCAAGAGCTCGCCGTGGCCGTCGAGTTGCACACGGCCGGGGTCCCCCTCGCGGCGATCTCGGGCCACCTGCGGGAGTTGAGGGGCCAGGTCGAGCACATCGCGGCCCGTTTCCTGGAGTTCACCACCGAGCACGTCTTCGCCCGCTACCTGGAAGGACCGCACCACCCGACCGACGCGGACGCCGCCGAGGCGGCCTCACTCGTACGACGGCTGCGGCCGCTCGCACAGCAGACCCTCGACGCGGAACTCGCGCGCGCGATGCGGCTGTTGGCGGTACAGCACCTGCGGCAGCAGCTGGACGCGGAAGGACCGCCACCGAGCCGCCCCACGTCACGTTCCGTGGCCGTGCCCGAGGAGACAATGCGGGCGGTGGAGGAGCTGGTTGGTGCGGAACGGGCGGCGGAGTTCTTCGTGCTGGCGGCTGAACGGGAGGTGCGGGCAAGGGGGTTGGACGCGCTCACGTCAAAGTTGCGCCCCCCAGTCGATCTTGACGAAGAGGGCTGACATGACAGGGAGTTGTCCACAGAAATGCCAAGTAGCCTGTGGATAACTACAGTTGGTTGTGGACCAAACATCCGGGTCAAAATCGTTCGCGTGATTCACGTCTCTCCCGGCACCCTGGTGGGATGAACGAGAGCAAGCCGCGCGAGATGGACGAGAGACGCACCGTGAAGGTGTCGAAGTACCTCTCAAAACATCTGCGCCATCAACCCGAACGAATCGGGCTCACGCTCGACGAGGCCGGCTGGGTCGAGATCGACGTACTCCTCGCCGCAGCCGCCACCCACAGCTTCCGCATCACCCGTGAAGAACTGGACCACGTCGTCGCCGCCAACGACAAACAGCGCTTCGCCATCGACGGCACCCGGATCCGCGCCAGCCAGGGCCACAGCATCGAAGTCGACCTCCGACTCACCCCGGCGACTCCGCCGCCGTACCTCTACCACGGCACCGTGGCCCGCAACCTGGACGCGATCCGTGCCGAGGGACTGCGCCCGATGAACCGGCACGACGTGCACCTGTCGCCCGACCGAGAGACCGCGACCCGGGTCGGCTCCCGTCGCGGCCGTCCCGTCGTGCTCTCCGTGGACGCGGCAACCATGCACCGGGACGGCCATGTCTTCCACGTCAGCGCGAACGGGGTGTGGCTGACCAAGAGCGTGCCACCTCGCTACCTGCGCCTTCCCGAGTCGCACTGAGCCCAGCGGGGAGATGATCGACGCCATGGACCCAGGCATGGAACACGGCGGGAACCACCTCCCCACCACCGAAGCAGCCGTCACCACGCTCCGCGCCCTCGCCGCCCGGTACGGCCTCGCGATCGAGGTGACCCACGACGTCGGCGCCGACCGGACCTCCCGCCGCAGCGCGGCGGGCGTCGGCGTCACCACCGACCCGGACGGCACCCTGCCCCACGAGGCCTACGTCGAACTCGGCGGCCGACCCCGGGTGGACGTGCGGCTCTTCCCGGACGACGACGCCCTGATCACCGTCGACGGAGTCGAGTGCCCCGACGTCGCCCGTGACGACGTCCCCGCCTTCCTCCGCGCTCTCTACGAGGGCCACGCCTGGGTGAAAGCCCGCCGCTTCCCGCCCGGCCGCTTCCTGATGGTGCCGCTGCCCGGCGACCGCGTGCACAAGGAGTTCATCCTGGCCGGGCTCAGCCCATGGCTCAACGGCCCCACATCGTGACCGTGAGTCACCGTTTCACGTGAAACAGCACCCGGCGCATACGCTCGGGCACATGAGTCTGCGCCTGAGCACCGTGATCCTCCCGTACCGCCGCTGGAACGAGGGAGGCCGTGAGGCGTGGCAGCGCGCAGAGCAGCTCGGCTTCCACACCGGATACACCTACGACCATCTGTCGTGGCGGACCTTCCGCGACGGCCCCTGGTTCGGCGCCGTACCCACTCTGACCGGCGCCGCGGGCGTCACCGACCGGCTGCGCCTGGGCACCCTGGTGACCTCGCCGAACTTCCGGCACCCGGTGACCCTCGCCAAGGAACTGATCACCCTCGACGACATCTCCGGCGGCCGTGTGACCCTCGGTATCGGTGCGGGCGGCACCGGGTTCGACGCCACTGTGCTCGGTCAGGACATGTGGAGCCCGCGCGAGCGGGCCGACCGGCTCGCCGAGTTCGTCCCGCTGCTCGACCGCCTGCTCTGCGAGGACTCGGTGTCCTATGAGGGGGACTTCTACTCGGCGCACGAGGCCCGCAACATCCCCGGCTGCGTCCAGCGGCCCCGGCTGCCCTTCGCGGTGGCCGCCACCGGACCGCGAGGCCTGCGGCTCGCCGCACGCCACGGGCAGGCCTGGGTGACCACCGGCGACCCCAAGCTGTTCGAGAACGGCACGCCCCAGCAGTCCGTCCAGGCCCTCCGCGGCCAGGTCGACAAGCTCACGGACGCCTGCGCGGCGCTCGGCCGGGACGTGAAGGAGCTGGACAAGATCCTGCTCACCGGCTTCACCCCGGACCGCGGCCGTCCGCTGGAGTCCCTCGACGCCTTCGTCGACTTCGCCGGACGGCACCGGGAGCTCGGCTTCACCGAGATCGTGATCCACTGGCCGATCCCCGACTCGGACTTCGCCGCGGACGAGAAGATCTTCGAGCAGATCGCCATGGAGGCGCCGACGCAGCTGCGCTGAGACCGCGTCCCTGGGGCGGTTGTGGCCGGTCACGCGTCATCCGGGTCTCACCTGTGCGGCCACCCGCACGGTCGTGCGCGCACATGCGGGAGAATGAGCGGGTGACCTCAGCGACCCGACAGCCCGAGACCCCGACCGCCGACATACCGCCGCGCCTGATCGCCACCGACCTGGACGGCACTCTGCTGCGTGACGACAAGTCGGTGTCCCCGCGTACCGTCGCGGCCCTCGCCGCCGCCGAGAAGGCGGGTATCGAGGTCTTCTTCGTCACCGGCCGCCCGGCTCGCTGGATGGACGTAGTCAGCGATCACGTCCACGGCCACGGCCTCGCGATCTGCGGCAACGGCGCCGCAGTGGTCGACCTGCACGGCGGTCCGGGCGCCCACCGGTTCGTGAAGGTGCGCGAGCTGGCCCGTCAGAACGCGCTGGACGCCGTACGGCTGCTGCGTGAGGCGGCACCAGGCACGGTGTACGCGGTGGAGCAGACGTACGGCTTCTACCAGGAGCCGGACTATCCCAAGCTGCACATGGAGATCCCGGACAACCTCGCCCCCGCCGAGCGGCTGCTGGCGGAGGACGGTCCCGGTGCCGACGAGCCTGTGCTGAAGATCCTCGCCTACCACCCCTCGATCGACCCGGACGCCTTCCTCACCCTCTCCCGCCTCGCCATCGGCGACCGTGCCAACGTCACCCGGTCCAGCCCCAGCGCCCTGCTGGAGATCAGCGGCCCCGGCGTCTCCAAGGCCAGCACGCTCGCCCTGTGCTGTGCCGAGCGCGGCATCTCGCACGAGGAGGTCGTCGCGTTCGGGGACATGCCCAACGACGTCGAGATGCTGACCTGGGCGGGCCAGTCGTACGCGATGGGCAACGCGCATCCGGACGTGATCGCCGCTGCCTCGGGCCGGACCGTCGCCAACAACGACGACGGAGTGGCGGTCGTGATCGAGCAGATGCTGGCGGAGCGGTTCTAGATCAGCCGACCGGTACCCCTCGCGCTGCCAGCCACGGCACCGGATCCACCGCCGAGCCCGACTCCGGTGTGACCCGCACCTCGAAATGCAGGTGCGGGCCGGTCGAGTTGCCGCTCGTGCCCGACTGGCCGATCCACTGACCAGGAGTGACGCTCTCCCCCTGGTCCACGGTGACGGCGGCGAGATGGGCGTACTGCGTGTAGTAGCCGCCGGGGTGCTCGATCACGATCTCGATGCCGAAGGCGCCTCCGCAGGACACCCTCACCACCCGGCCCGCGCCCACCGCCCGCACCGGCGTCCCGATCGGCACCGCGAAGTCCTGCCCGGTGTGCCGGTTCGCCCATCGCGACCCACCGTTTCCGAACCCCGCGGACAGTTCGTACGCCGCTACCGGTGTGGCCCATGCGCCCACCGAGGGCTGCTGGGGCTGGTCCAGTCGTACGGCGCCCCGGCATGAACCTGCCGCGACGGAGGCGTCGGCCTGCCCCTGCAACTGCCAACGGGCCTCCTCCAGCCTGTGCTCGATGTCCCCCTTCAACGCGGCGAGTTCGGCTCTCCGCTTCTCCAGCGTCCGCCAAGTCGCCGCGGCCTTCGCCTCGTCCGCTGCGAGCCGTGACTCGGCGCGACGGCTCTTGTCGACCGCGTTGTTCACGGCCAGCGTCGTCCGCGAGAAGACGTGCTGACCTTGCATCAGCTCATCGGGGTCGCCCGCGAAGACGATCTGCGCGGTGAGGGGCAGACCGCCGCCGTCGCGGTACTGGGCCCGGGCGATACGGCCGAGATCCTCGTGCAGGACGGCGATCTCCCGCCGCTCCCGGTTCAGAAGACCCTCGAACCGCAGTGCCCGCGCCCGCTGCGTCTGCGCCTCCTGACGCCCCGCCTCGTACTGCTCGGTCGCCAGGGCCGCGTCCTGGTACAGCCGCTCCACCTGCGCGCTGATCCCGGGATCACCGTCCTTCCGGCGGCCCGCACCCTCGTCGGCGGCGTTCGTGGGCCGGGCCGCCGGCAGTACCGCGAACAGGCACAGCAGGGCCGGAACGAGTAGCGGGCGCAGGCGAGGTGATCGCATGTCAGTGATCCTGTCCCGGACTCCGGACGCGGTCCTGTTCACGTCGTACGGCTGGGGGACACGTTGCTGCGGACGGGTCACACCGGGCCCTTCAGCGCGGTACCTCCCACACCACCGTCGCCCCTCCGCCGTTCTCACCGATGCCCGGCCCATGGCCGCTGTCGCCGCCGAGGGACTCTGCCCGTCGTTCGAGGTTGCGCAGGCCGCTGCGCCGACCGCCCTCGGGAATGCCGACACCGTCGTCCGCGACGGTCAGCCGGACGCCCGGACGGCCGTCCCGCAGGGCTGCGTCCGCATCGACGACGACATCGATCCGAGAGGCACCGGCGTGCCGGAAGGTGTTGGAGAGCGCCTCACGCAGGGCCGCGACGAGGTTCTTGCCGACCAGGTCGCCGACCACCGTGTCGACCGGGCCGACGAAACGGTGCGAGGGCGTGAAACCGAGCGGCACGGCGGCCATGTTGATCTCCCGCAGCACCCGGGTGCGCAGTCCAGCCGGGGCTTCGGCCGGACTCTGCTGGAGCGCGAAGACCGCGGTGCGGATCTCCTGGATGGTCGTGTCGAGTTCGTCGACCGCCCTGCCCACCCCGTCCTGCACCTCGGGCACGGCCGACCGGCGCTGCGCGCTGCCCAGCATCATCCCCGTCGCGAAGAGCCGCTGGATGACGAGGTCGTGCAGGTCACGGGCGATGCGGTCGCGGTCCTCGTACACCGCGAGCCGTTCCCGGTCCCGCTGGGTCTCGGCCATCATCAGTGCGAGCGCCGCCTGCGAGGCGAACTGGACGGCGAGGGTGCGCTCCGCCTCGGTGAACGGCCGCTCCCCGCGGGCGCGCGGTGTGACGAGGCTGCCCAGCAACCGGCCCTCGCTCTGGAGCGGCACCATCATGATCGGCCCGTAGACGCGCGTGAAGTCGCTGGTCACGCGTGGATCCGTGGCCGCGTCCTGCACGAACACGGCTTGACCGTCGAGGAGTTCGGCGACGATCTCGCTGTCCGGCGGAATCACCGTGCCGAGCGCGTCCGACGGCCGGTCCGCGGCCACCGCGACGATCTCCAGCCCGCCGTCGTCACTGGGCAGCAGCACGATCCCCGCCGTCGACCTGGACAGCCTGCGGGCCTGCTCGGCGACGACCTGGAGCGCGTCGTCGGCGTCACCACCGGAGAGCAGGGCGGTGGTCACGGCGACCGAGCCGTCGATCCAGCGCTCGTGCTGCTGTGCCGCCTCGTACAGACGGGCGTTGCCCACGGCGATCCCCGCCTCCGTGGCCAGCACGCGGACCAGGTCGAGGTCGAGGTCGTCGAACGGCGCGCCCCCGTGCTTCTCCGTCACATACAGAGTGCCGAAAACCTCTCCCCGCACCCGGACGGGCAGACCGAGGAAGCTGCGCATCGGCGGATGGTGTTCGGGCAGGCCGCACGAACGCGGGTCCGCGGTCAGATCCGCGAGCCGCATCGGCTCCGAGTTGCCGACGAGGGCCCCGAGCAGCCCTTTGCACCCGTCGGGCCGTCGCCCGATCCGCAGGGCCGTCGACTCGTCGGTCCCGTGGAAGACGAAGTCGATGAGCCCCCCGCCGTCCTCGTCGACGACACCGATGGCCGCGTACCGGGCGCCGGTCAGTTCTGCCGCCGTGCTGCAAATCCTCTGCAGCACAGAGTGCGGCTCAAGACAGCCGCCGACCGACCGCATCGCCTCCAGGAGTCGCGGTAGCCGTACGGCCAGGTCGGTCGGCAGTCCCTGAGGGGTGGGCATACCCCCGAGCGTAGTCAGGGGCATTTCACCTGAAAAGCCGGACTGGTCCTCCTGAGCCGGCCGGCTTCAGCGTGCTTCCACCAGCAGATCCGACGCCGCCTCCCGCGCGGCCATCTCCCGCAGTGGCCCCTCCACGGCCGCCAACTCCGCGTAGGAACCCCGCTGCACCACTCGTCCCGCATCGAGCACGACCACCTCGTCCACCGACTCGAGTCCGGCCAGCCGGTGGGTGATGAGGAGTGTCGTACGGCCCTCCGTGGCAGCCAGCAGATCGGCGGTGAGCGCGTCCGCGGTGGGCAGGTCGAGATGTTCGGCGGGCTCGTCCAGGACGAGGACCGGGAAGTCGGCGAGCAGCGCCCGGGCCAGCGCGAGGCGCTGCCGCTGGCCGCCGGACAGCCATGCCCCGTGCTCGCCGACCAGCGTGTCGAGCCCGTCGGGCAGACCCTCGGCCCAGTCGAGCAGCCGGGCCCGCCGCAGGGCGTCCCGCAACTCGCCCTCGGTCGCGTCCTTCTTCGCCAGGAGCAGGTTCTCGCGCACCGAACTGTCGAAGAGGTGCGCGTCCTGCGCGCACAGCCCCACCAGCCGCCGTACGTCGTCGCTGTGCACCCCGTAGGCGTCAACGCCACCCAGGGTGTAGATGCCGGTCTCCGCGTCCAGGAAGCGCAGCAGTACCTGCGCGAGCGTCGTCTTGCCGGAGCCGGACGCCCCGACCACGGCCACCCTGCGGCCCTGGTGAAGGGTCAGGTCGAGCCCGGCGAGCGCGTCCCGGTCCTGGCCCTCGTGACGGGCGGCAAGTCCCTTGAGGACGACCGGGAACGGTGAGGCGGGCGCCTGGCGGCCGTGTTCCGGCTCCCGGACGGGCTCGGGCGCGTCCAGCACCTCGTACACGCGCTCGGCGCTCCTGCGCACCCGCTGCCGGTACTGCACGGCGAGCGGCAGCCCGAGGACCGCCTCGAAGGCGGACAGCGGAGTGAGCACGACGACGGCCATGGCGATCCCGCCCAGTCGCCCGGCGGCGACCGCCTGGACGCCCACGAGGGCGGTGGCCGTGACGGTCAGACCGCAGACCACTGCGGTGAGTCCGTCGCCGAGGGCGGTGGCGGTGGCGGCCCGGGAGGCGATCCGCTTGAGGACGCCATCGGCTCGCCGTGTCTGCGCTGTCCGGGCGGACAGAGCACCGGCGACGGTCAGTTCGGCGGTCCCGGTGAGGAGATCGGTCACGCGGACCGCCAGTTCCCCGCGGGCGGGCGCGAGCCTGCGCTCGGCCCTCCGGGACACGGCACCGGTGATCAGCGGGACACCCACTCCGGCCGCCAGCAGGCCCACGGCGAGCGCGGCACCGGCCTCGGGCAGCAGCCAGGCCGTGAAGCCCACGGAAGCCGCCGACACCACGACCGCGGCACCGGCCGGCAACAGCCAGCGCAGCCAGTAGTCCTGAAGCGCGTCCACATCGGAGACGAGCCGCGACAGCAGGTCACCCCGGCGGGCCGTGCGCAGACCGGACGGCGCCAGCCGTTCCAGCCGTCGGTAGACGGCGACCCGGGTGTCGGCGAGCATCCGCAGCACGGCGTCGTGCGACACCAGCCGCTCCGCGTACCGGAACACCGCCCGCCCAATGCCGAAGGCCCTGGTCGCCGTCACGGCCACCATCAGATACAGCACGGGGGGCTGCTGCGAGGCCCGCGAGATCAACCACCCGGAGGTCGCCATCAACCCCACGGCGCTGCCGAGGGCGAGACTGCCGAGGAGCAGCGCGAGCGCGAGCCGGCCCCGCCGAGGACCGGACATGGCGCGCACGCGGGCGAGAGGGCTGCGCCGGTCCGACGGCACCTCGATCACCCCGGGTACAGCCGAGGCGACGGCACCGGACGCCACCGCCTGTGTTGCGGATGCCCTGCCCGTGGCCCCCGCCGGCGCCTGAGTCACCGGCTCCGCCAGCCGCACCACACGGTCCGCCACCCCGAGCAGCGCGGGCCGATGCACCACCAGCAGCACCGTCCGCCCGGCCGCCAGCCGCCGTACCGCCGCCACGACCTCCGCCTCGGTGGCGCCGTCGAGCGCCGCCGTCGGCTCGTCGAGGAGCAGTACAGGACGGTCCGCGAGGAACGCCCGTGCCAGCGCGAGCCGTTGCCGCTGTCCGGCGGACAGCCCGGCCCCGTCCTCACCGAGCACGGTGTCAGCTCCCCGGGGGAGTGCGTCGACGAAGTCCAGCGCCCCCGCGTCCGCCAACGCCCGCCGTACGGCGGTCTCGTCCGCGTCGGGACCCGCCAGCCGCACGTTCTCGGCGATCGTCCCGGCGAACAGCTGCGGTCGCTGCGGCACCCATGCGATACGCGACCGCCACTCCGCCAGGTCGACCTCGGTGAGATCGGTGTCCCCGATGCGTACCCGCCCCTCGGTGGGCCGGACGAATCCCAGGAGGACGTTCAGCAGCGTCGACTTGCCCGCGCCGCTGGGACCGACCAGAGCGACCGTCTCACCGGGCGCGACCTGAAAGGACACGTCCGTGACGGCGTCCCCCGAGCGACCCGGGTAGCGGACGGTCACCTGCTCGAAGGAGAGTGCGCCCGCAGGCACGGGGCCGGTCCCCGACGGCGGGACCGGCGTCTCCAGCACCGCGAAGATCTCCTCTGCGGCAGCCAGCCCCTCCGCCGCCGCGTGATACTGCGCGCCCACCTGACGCAGGGGCAGATACGCCTCGGGCGCCAGGATCAGGATCACCAGGCCGTCGTACAGATGCATCTCGCCGTGGACAAGCCGCATCCCGATCGTGACGGCGACCAGCGCGACGGAGAGCGTCGACAGCAACTCCAGTGCGAAGGAGGAGATGAAGGCAATCCGCAGCGTCCGCATGGTCGCCTGCCGGTACTCACCGGTGATGCGCCGGATCGACTCGGCCTGCGCCTTGGCCCGGCCGAACACCTTCAGGGTCGGAAGGCCCGCGACGACGTCCAGGAAATGCCCCGACAGCCGGGAGAGCAGCCGCCACTGCTGGTCCATGCGGGACTGGGTGGCCCAGCCGATCAGCATCATGAAGACCGGGATGAGCGGCAGGGTCCCGACGATGATGGCTGCCGAGACCCAGTCCTCGGTCACGATCCGCGCCAACACCGCCACCGGCACGACCGCCGCCAGCCCCAACTGCGGCAGGTAGCGGGCGAAGTAGTCGTCGAGGGCGTCGACTCCCCTGGTGGCGAGGGCGACCAGGGAACCGGTCCGCTGTCCGCTCAGCCACCCGGGGCCCAGGGCCGTTGCCCGCTCCAGCAGCCGCCCCCGAAGCTCCGACTTCACCGCGGCACTCGCACGATGGGCGGCCAGTTCGGTGAGCCAGGAGACCAGCCCGCGACCGATGGCCACTGCCGTCAACAGCAGCAGGGGAGTGCGGAGTTCACCGACCGACAGACCGTGCTGGAACGCGCCGACCACGATCTCGGCGATGAGCATCGCCTGGGCGATGACCAACAAGGCACCGAAAACACCCAGGCCGACCACGGCGACCAGGAAGAGCCGAGTGGCCCTGGCGTATCGGAGCAGGCGCGGGTCGATCGGTTTCACGTGAAACACACCCTTTTCTCAAGGGGCATGTTTCACGTGAAACATGCCCCACATCGGGCTCAGTGGGCGGGTTCGGCGATGTGGTGCGTGCCGATCCGCTTGCGGAACACCCAGTACGTCCATCCCTGGTAGAGCATCACGACGGGTGTGGCGATCCCCGCGCACCAGGTCATGATCTTCAGGGTGTAGGGGCTCGACGAGGCGTTGGTGACCGTCAGACTCCAGTCCGCGTTCAGCGAGGAGGGCATGACGTTCGGGAAGAGCGTCAGGAAGAGCATCGCCACGGCGGCCACGATGGTGATGCCGGACAGCGCGAACGACCATCCCTCCCGCCCTGCCTGGTTGGCCACCAGAGCGGCGACCAACGCGGCCACGGCAACCACCATGGCGACCAGGCTCTTGCCGTTCCCACCGTCGACCTGGGTCCACAGCAGGAAGATCAGTGCCAGAGCGGCCGTGACGAGACCGACCACCGAGGCCAGCTTCCGCGCCCGCTCCCTGATCTCGCCCACGGTCTTGAGAGCCGTGAACACCGTGCCGTGGAAGGTGAACAGCGTCAGCGTCACCAGACCGCCGAGAAGGGCGTACGGGTTGAACAGGTCCCACAGGGTGCCGACGTACTCGAAGTTCCGGTCGATCTTCACTCCGTGCGCGATGTTGCCGAAAGCGACGCCCCACAGGAACGCGGGGATGAGCGAGGTCCAGAAGATCGCGGTCTCCCAGTTGCGCTGCCAGTTCTCCTCGGGCCGCTTGGCCCGGTACTCGAAGGCGACACCGCGGACGATCAGGCAGACCAGAATGACCAGCAGCGGCAGGTAGAACCCGGAGAAGAGCGTGGCGTACCACTCCGGGAAGGCCGCGAAGGTCGCGCCGCCCGCCGTCAGCAGCCACACCTCGTTGCCGTCCCAGACGGGACCGATGGTGTTGATCAGGACGCGCTTCTCGACCCGGTTGCGGGCGAGCAGCTTGGTGAGGACACCGACCCCGAAGTCGAAGCCCTCCAGGAAGAAGTAGCCGGTCCACAGGACGGCGATGAGCACGAACCAGACGTCGTGAAGTTCCATGACTTGAGCTCCCTTTGCCTAGCAGCGAGGCCTAGTACGAGAAGGCCATCGGCTTGTCGGCGTCACGGGCGTCGCCGCCGATCTTCGTGGGCGGGTTGAGGTCGGCTTCCGTGAGTTCGGGCGGGCCTGCCTTGATGTACTTCACGAGCAGCTTGACCTCGACGACGGCGAGGATGGCGTACAGGCTCGTGAAGGTGATCATCGAGATGAGGATCTCGGCCTGGGAGACGCCGGGGGAGACCGCGTGCCGGGTCTGCAGGACGCCGTAGACGACCCACGGCTGACGGCCCATCTCGGTGAAGATCCAGCCCCAGGAGTTGGCGATCAGCGGGAAGCCGAGGGTCCAGATCGCCGCCAGCCAGTACAGCCTGCCGAGCTTCGGGCTGAGCGCCTTGTTCCTGAACAGGACCAGATGCGGCACCTCGTCCTCGGCGACCCGCAGGTGCTGCGGCAGCATGAACTTCTTGCGGGTCAACCAGAGTCCGGCGAGGCCGATGGCGAAGGACGTCATGCCGAAGCCGATCATCCAGCGGAACGCCCAGAAGGTGACGGGGATGTTGGGACGGTAGTCGCCCGGCCCGTACTTCTGCTGCTCGGCCTTGTTCACGTCGTTGATGCCGGGGATGTACGAGGTGAAGGTGTCGTCGGCGAGGAAGGACAGCAGGCCAGGGATCTCGATGGCCACGGTGTTGTGGCCCTTCTCCACGTCGCCGTAGGCGAAGATCGAGAACGGGGCGGAGTCCTGGCCGTCCCACAGCGCCTCGGCAGCTGCCATCTTCATCGGCTGCTGCTTGAACATGACCTTGCCGAGGGTGTCGCCGCTGATGGCGGTCAACATGCCGGCGATGACCACGGTGATCAGGCCCAGCCGCAGCGAGGTCTTCATCACGGCGATGTGCTTCTTGCGGAACAGATGGAAGGCCGCGACGCCGACCATGAACGCGCCTCCGGTCAGGAAGCACGCGCTCAGCGTGTGGAAGGCCTGGGCGAGAGCGGTGTTCTGGGTCAGCACCAGCCAGAAGTCGGTGAGCTCGGCCCGGCCCTTCGCCTCGTTGATCCGGTAGCCGACCGGGTGCTGCATCCACGAGTTGGCCGCGAGGATGAAGTAGGCCGACAGGATGGTGCCGATCGAGACCATCCAGATGCAGGCCAGGTGGATCCTCTTGGGCAGCTTGTCCCAGCCGAAGATCCACAGGCCGATGAAGGTGGACTCGAAGAAGAAGGCGATCAGGGCCTCGAAGGCGAGCGGGGCGCCGAAGACGTCACCGACGAAGCGCGAGTAGTCGGACCAGTTCATGCCGAACTGGAACTCCTGCACGATGCCGGTGACCACACCCATCGCGATGTTGATCAGGAAGAGCTTGCCCCAGAACTTGGTGGCCCTGAGGTACCGCTCGTTCTCCGTACGCACCCATGCGGTCTGAAGGCCGGCCGTGAGGGCGGCCAGCGAGATCGTCAGGGGGACGAACAGGAAGTGGTAGACGGTGGTGATGCCGAACTGCCAGCGCGCCAGGGTCTCCGGCGCCAGAGCCAGGTCCACGTCGCCGCTCCTTACCTCACAGGCTTGTGGAACATATGCGGATGAAAGGTTCGCTTGTGAAAGCGTTCACATTCACAAGCCAGTATGCCGCATGCCTGTTCGGCGTGGAGCAGGTGGGGGGTCTCTCAGCGGGTCCGATAGGTCACACCTGACGGAGACCGGTCGGCCCACGCTGCGGGGCGCCTCGGTTCCACGTGAAACCAAGACGCCCCGCAGCTGGCGACAGCCTCACACCTCCTTGCGGAAGCCCTCCGCCACCTTCAGGAAGATGTCGTTCGCCTCGTTCTCCCCGACCGTCACCCGCACGCCCTCGCCCGGGAACGGCCGTACGACCACGCCGTGCTGCTCGCACACCGCGGCGAAGTCGGCCGTGCGCTCCCCCAGCCGCAGCCACACGAAGTTGGCCTGGCTCTCGGGCACCGTCCAGCCCTGGGCCCGCAGCCCTTCCACCACACGGTTGCGCTCACAGACCAGCGTCCCGACCCGGCCCAGCAGGGCGTCCTCGGCCCGCAGCGAGGCGATCGCCGCCTCCTGAGCGAGCTGGCTGACCCCGAAGGGCACCGCCGTCTTGCGCAGCGCCGCGGCCACCGGCTCATGGGCGATCGCGAAACCGACCCTGAGCCCCGCGAGGCCGTACGCCTTGGAGAAGGTGCGCAGCACACACACGTTCGGCCGCGTGCGGTACAGCTCCACGCCGTCCGGCACCTCGGGGTCCCGGATGAACTCGCGGTACGCCTCGTCGAGCACCACCAGCACGTCACTCGGCACCCGGTCGAGGAACCGTTCCAGCTCGGGCCGCTTCACGACCGTGCCCGTCGGGTTGTTCGGGTTGCAGACGAAGATCAGCCGGGTCCGGTCCGTGATGGCGTCGGCCATGGCGTCCAGGTCGTGCACATCACCCGCCGTCAGCGGCACCTGCACCGAGGTGGCGCCGCTGATCTGCGTGATGATCGGGTACGCCTCGAAGGACCGCCAGGCGTAGATCACCTCGTCCCCCGGGCCGGAGGTCGCCTGGATCAACTGCTGGGCGACACCGACCGAGCCGGTCCCGGTGGCCAGGTGGGAGAGCGGGACGCCGAAACGCTCCGACAGCTCGTTCATCAGACCTGTGCAGGCCATGTCCGGGTAACGGTTGAAGGAGGAGGCCGCGGCGGTCACGGTCTCCAGCACGCCCGGCAACGGCGGATAGGGGTTCTCGTTGGAGGACAGCTTGTAGGCCACCGGACCGTCGGCCGCGGCGGGCTTGCCCGGCTTGTAGGTCGGGACACCCTCCAGCTCGGCGCGCAGCTTGGGGCTCTTCTCGCTCACCGCAGTCCTCCTCATGACCACCCGCTTCCAATACTGCTCACCTTATGAGGATTGGGCCCGGCTGCGTACAGGTGAGACCCAACCTCATCGGCCCCATGGGCATCACGGGCATCACCGTACGAAGTGAGACGAACCAGGGGGCGCGGTCACATATATCTATGCGCCGGTGGTTCGCGCCGTGGCGCGCGTCACCCGTGCAGGTGAGTTGAGACCTCTTCGAAACATCGGGGACTTGGCAGGCCCATGCGTGCCGACAAGTTACGTAGTGCCATTGGATCGTTTAACTGTCTTTGTTTCGCAGGTAGTTGATGTGAGATGACCTTGCAGAAACGTGCCTGTCAACGCGTGCATATGCGTCCGCCCTACCCCACCGCATGAGCCCTACTATCGGCTCGCCATGACAGCAGCAGGGAAGCACCAGGTGAGCCGCGCGGAAACCTCACGTCGAGGCAGCCGGCCGGGTCGGGCGGGCATCAGAGACGTGGCCGCCGCCGCCGGAGTCTCCATCACGACCGTCTCCGATGCCCTGAACGGCAAGGGCAGGCTCCCGGACGCCACCCGCCGCCACGTCAGGGAGGTCGCCGACCGGCTGGGCTACCGGCCCTCCGCCGCGGCCAGAACCCTCCGTACCGGCAAGTCGGGACTCATCGGCCTGACCGTGACGACGTACGGGGATGAACCTTTCACCTTCACCGAGTTCGCGTACTTCGCCGAGATGGCGCGGGCCGCCACCTCCGCCGCGCTCGCCCGCGGCTACGCCCTCGTCATCCTCCCGGCGACCTCGCGCCACGACGTGTGGTCGAACGTCGCCCTGGACGGCACCGTGGTCATCGACCCGTCCGACCAGGACCCGGTCGTCAGCGAGCTGGTCCGGCAGGGGCTACCGGTGGTCTCCGACGGCCGCCCGGCGGGCACGCTCCCGGTCACCGCCTGGGTCGACAACGACCACGAGGCCGCCGTACTCGGCATCCTCGACCACCTGGCCGACGCCGGCGCCCGCCGTATCGGCCTGCTGACCGGGACGACGACGGACACGTACACCCATCTGTCGACCACCGCGTATCTGCGCTGGTGCGAGCGGGTGGGCCAGGATCCGGTCTACGAGGCCTATCCGGCACACGATCCGTGCGCGGGCGCCGTCGCCGCCGACCGGCTGCTCGCGCGCCCCGACCGCCCCGACGCCGTGTACGGCCTGTTCGACCCGAACGGCACCGACCTGCTGGCCGCCGCCCGCCGCTACGGCCTGCGCGTTCCGGAGGACCTGCTGATCGTCTGCTGCAGCGAGTCGACCGTGTACGCCAGCACCGAGCCGCCCGTCACCACGCTCTCCCTCAAGCCGCGCCGCATCGGCACGGCCGTGGTCCAGCTCCTCATCGACGCCATCGAGGGGGTCGAATCGGACCAACCGGTCGAGCAGGTGATACCGACGGAGCTGATCGTGCGCACCTCGTCCCAGCGGCGAGCCCCACGCACGACGGTCAGCCCGCCGCGCTCGCCCGAGGAGAAGTAGTCCAGGAACGGCCGGGCGATGGTCGAAGCCCGGCCCAATCGGGGCGAATGCCGCGATGAACAGGAGTCTCGCTCCGATTCACCACCCCTGGGTCATCACACGGCGCGATCCGCATTCCTATGATGGGCCCACGACACCGCGGGCCGCTGCGACCAGGCAGTCCGAAGCGGTGCACATGCGGCGCGATGGTGGAGGGGTCTGATGACTCAGGGGGCCGGTCAGGGACCCGAAGTGGAGCGCACGCCAGTGCTGCGCGACTTCCGGGTACCCGCGTACGTCAACGAGACCGGTCCCTACGGCCACAGCACGCACCCCGGCGACGTGGCACCGGCCCACGAGGAGGCGTACCCGGAGGGGTACACCCCCACCGAGCAGGACCTGCCCGTCATCAACCCGGACGACGAGCTCCAGCCGGCCGCCGACCCCGCGTCCGACGCGGTGGACGGTCCCGGTCCGCTGTTCGTCGTCGGCGACGTCCACGGCTACCTCGACGAACTGTTGGCCGCGCTCGGCGAGAAGGGCCTCGTCGACGCGGAGGGCAACTGGTGCGCGGGCACCGCCCGGCTGTGGTTCCTCGGCGACTTCACCGACCGCGGGCCCGACGGCATCGGCGTCATCGACCTCGTGATGCGGCTGTCCGCGGAGGCCGCCGCGGCCGGCGGCTACTGCAAGGCCCTCATGGGCAACCACGAGCTGCTGCTGCTCGGCGCGAAGCGGTTCGGCGACACCCCCGTCAACTCCGGCGCGGGCACCGCCACCTTCCAGGCGGCCTGGCTGCTCAACGGCGGGCAGAAGACCGACATGGACCGCCTCCAGGACCACCACCTGCAGTGGATGGCACGGCTGGACGCCGTCGAGGAGGTCGACGGCCATCTGCTCGTCCACTCCGACACCACCGCCTATCTGGACTACGGCGACTCGATCGAGGCCGTCAACGACACGGTCCGCGAGACCCTCACCCGCAACGACGCGGACGAGGTGTGGGATCTGTTCCGCAAGCTGACCAAGCGCTTCTCCTTCCGCGACGAGGGCGGGGCCGGGCATGTGCGTTCCCTGCTCGACACATACGGCGGCGCCCGGATCGTCCACGGCCACAGCCCGATCCCGTATCTGCTCGGCGACGTGGGCTCCGAGGACGACGAGGACGATTCCGGTCCGGTGGTCGAAGGACCGCACGTCTACGCCGACGGACTGGCCATCGCGATGGACGGTGGGGTGACCATGGCCGGAAAACTGCTGGTCCAGCAACTGCCCTTGGATATCTGAACCGTTCGTGGGGCAGATGTCCCCCTATGGCGGACTGACCGGCGAGAGCGCAGGCCAGAGGGCAATTTCTGGAAACCCCCTGTCACCGTGTGCCGTAGCGGCTCTACCATCTGCTTATCCGTAGCAGGCTCCCCTCCGTTTCTGCCCGACGGCTCGTTGGCATGCGAGCCCCAAGCCCTACGGAGCATCGGGGGATGCACATGAACAGCGTTCCGCAGCACCTGCTCAGCGAGGACCGCCAGGAGTACGAGCGGATCCTCGACGAGGCGCTGCGCTCCGCCCCTCACCGTCCCGAACTGGCCGCTGTCGGACAGCGGCTGAATCCCGAGCAGCTGCGCACCATGGCGCTGAACGCCACCGCACTCATCACGGTGGCCGCAGCGACCGAGTACCAGCACTACGTGAAGGTCCGCGAGGAACAGCGCCGTCCGGCGCCGTCCACCCTGTCGTCCGTGCACGAACCCGGCCCCGCCGAGTCGGGCACGGGTGCGATGGGGCTCGCCACCGCCATGGGAGAGGTCGCCGAGACCACCGGTGCGGGCGCCGTCGCCGTCGCCGCGGTCCTGACGCCCGTTCTCGCCGGAACAGCCGCGGCGATCTTCCTCCTTGTGGGCTACATCCTCCAGATGATCAACCCCGAGCCGGCATTCGCCCACACCATGATCACCATCGGCTGGGTGTTCGGGGCCATGACGGCGGCCGCGATCCTGGTCGCCGCCTGCGGCCTGCTGCTCACCGCCCTGCGCAACCGGCCCTCACCGGGCCCCGGGTACGGCGAGCTCAGCGAGGAAGTGGCTCGTGCCAGGGACTCCTGGCACGATGCACTGCTGGAACGCGGCATCCTCCCCTTCCTCAGGGAGGCGCTGGCCGACCCGGGCACCGTCGCACTGCACCACACGGCACCGCCCGCACCGACCAGCCGGATGCCCAACCTCGGCTACGACCGCCCCGGTTTCTCCAGCCCCGACGAAGGAGCCTCGGGCGCCCGCCCGAGTTTCACCAGCCCGGACTACAGCAGCCCGGACTTCGGGGGGCCGGAACACCAGCCGGAGTGACACGAGCCGCCGTCACGCAGCCGGAACGGCCCCTCGGCTTGCGCGCCCACGAATGGGAGCGCAAGCCGAAGACCCGGCTGCGGGGTGCCGCGCCATACGGCTTCGCCACCCCGCCGTGCGCTGCAGCCACAATGCCGGAATCCGACCGACGGCAACGGCGGCGTACCGCCACAGCCGGACAGCGTTCACGGTCCGCTCGCCGGGGCCTCGCCCCGTGCTAGGGCCTCGCCCCGTGCTGCTTCGGTCGGCGATCGGCAGAAACACCCGGTTGCCCGATGCCGCGAACTCCTTACGCGGACAGCTTCAGCCCTGAGTGGGCACATGCGATTCATCCCTTTCCGGAAGAGTGATGATCGCGATGCTCTCCGGCTGGGCTATGGCCAGGCGGGTGCCATCCGGGTGCAGGGCGGCAACGGGCGTCGGAATGTGCGTGACCCCGTAGCTGCCATCTCTCCTGGGCACCTCCAAGGTGGGCCATTCCGCCACCACAGCACCCGTCGTGACATCGATCAGCCGTGGACTCCCGTACAGCGAAACGACCGTGTCACCCCGCGCGATCAGAGTGCCGATATTGAAATCAACCCTGCTGCGATGGACCCACCGCCCTGCGGAGAGCGACCACACACCCAACTGCCGTGGCCCCAGGGCAGGCGTCTCCTCGTCGTCGAGGACCTCCTCCCCGGTCGCCACAGCCAGGCGGTCACCATCGAGCCAGCAGGCCGAGACGACCTCCGCGTCGATGCCCGGTTCCAAGGGCAGCACGCCACCGCCGTCGAGCACGGCGGGATCCGTCAACGCACCGGCCAGGTCGAAGACTTCGACGACCCCGTACGGATGCCACAGCCAGCCGGCCGAGAGCAAGTGTGTTCCGCCCGGACTCACCGCCAGCCGCGAGTGGAAGACGTCCTTCGGCTGACGTTCACCCTTGGTGAGCCGCTCTCCCGACTCCGCATCCTCGATCTCGAGGACGTTGTACTGCTCCGGACAGTGGACCAGAATGTCGCGGCCGTCCGGCAATGCCCCGAGCGCCACCGGATAGTCGAAGTCATCAGCGTGGTAGTAGCTGCGGTTCAGCTCACGGACGAGCCGATCACCGTCGAACAGCAGTGCCTCGGTACCACGCTCGGCATAGAGGACGGAGTAGCGGCCGGACGGGGAGACGACGCTCCGGTCGAAGGCAAACGCATGGGCGACCGAGGCACGCCGCTCCACACCGTCAGGACCCCATCGGCGGCCGCCACCCACCGCATCGACCAGATCATCGCCGTTCCACGCCAGCGACTGGGCCTCGGCCGTCACCTTCACAATGTTCAAGACTCCCCCACCCCCTCATCTCATCCCCGAACGCGATGGCGCTGCCCCGAAGGCGCCCAGCCTGCGGAACAGCGCCAATCTACGGACGTCAGTCCGCCAGCGGCAGGTACACGCGATTGCCGCTCGCCGCGAACTCCTTCGACTTCTGCAGCATCCCCTCAGCGACCTCTTCAGGCGTCGCCTCCGCAGCCGCCGTACCGCCGAACCGCTCTGTGATGCTGTGACTGATCTTCATCGAGCAGAACTTCGGCCCGCACATGGAGCAGAAGTGAGCCGTCTTCGCCGGCTCGGCCGGGAGGGTCTCGTCGTGGAACGCGCGGGCCGTGTCCGGGTCCAGAGCGAGGTTGAACTGGTCCTCCCAGCGGAACTCGAAGCGGGCGTCGGAGAGGGCGTCGTCCCACTCCTGGGCGCCCGGGTGTCCCTTGGCCAGATCCGCCGCGTGGGCGGCGATCTTGTAGGTGATGACTCCGGTCTTGACGTCGTCCCGGTTGGGCAGGCCCAGGTGCTCCTTGGGCGTGACGTAGCAGAGCATCGCCGTGCCCCACCAGGCGATCATCGCGGCACCGATGCCGGAGGTGATGTGGTCGTAGGCGGGCGCGACGTCGGTGGTCAGCGGGCCGAGCGTATAGAACGGAGCTTCATCGCAGATCTCCTGCTGAAGGTCGATGTTCTCCTTGATCTTGTGCATCGGGACGTGTCCCGGGCCCTCGATCATGGTCTGTACGTTGAAACGCTTCGCGATCCGGTTGAGTTCCCCCAGCGTGCGCAACTCCGCGAACTGCGCCTCGTCGTTGGCGTCCGCGATCGAGCCGGGCCTGAGGCCGTCACCCAGCGAGTACGTGACGTCGTAGGCGGCGAGGATCTCGCACAGTTCCTCGAAGTTCTCGTACAGGAACGACTCCTTGTGGTGTGCGAGACACCAGGCCGCCATGATCGAGCCACCGCGCGAGACGATGCCCGTCTTGCGGTTGGCCGTCAACGGTACGTACGCCAGGCGCACGCCCGCGTGGACCGTCATGTAGTCCACGCCCTGCTCGGCCTGTTCGATCACCGTGTCCTTGTAGATCTCCCAGGTCAGCTCCTCGGCACGGCCCTCTACCTTCTCCAGTGCCTGATAGAGCGGCACCGTGCCGATGGGAACGGGGGAGTTGCGCAGCACCCACTCGCGTGTGGTGTGGATGTTGCGGCCGGTGGACAGATCCATGACCGTGTCGGCGCCCCAGCGGGTCGCCCAGGTCATCTTCTCGACCTCCTCCTCGATGGAGGACGTGACCGCGGAGTTGCCGATGTTGGCGTTGACCTTCACCAGGAACCGCTTGCCGATGATCATCGGCTCGATCTCCGGGTGGTTGACGTTGGCCGGCAGCACCGCGCGACCCGCAGCGATCTCCTCACGGACCACCTCGGGCGAGACGTTCTCCCGAAGGGCCACGTACTCCATCTCCGGAGTGATCTCACCGCGACGCGCATAGGCGAGCTGCGTGACCGCGTTGCCGTCACGACTGCGGCGCGGCTGACGCGGCCTCCCCGGGAACACCGCGTCGAGGTTGCGCAGTCCGCCCCGCGGTGAGGTGTGCTTGATGCCGTCGTCCTCGGGGCGCACGGGACGGCCCGCGTACTCCTCGGTGTCCCCGCGGCCGACGATCCAGTTCTCCCGCAAGGGCATCAGGCCCCGGCGGACATCCGTCTCGGTCAGCGGATCGGTGTACGGACCCGAGGTGTCGTACAGCGTGACCGACTGCCCGTTGGTGAGGTGCACCTGACGGACCGGCACCCGCAGATCGGGGCGCGAGCCCTCGATGTACGCCTTGTGCCAGCCGATGGACTTCCCGGCCTCCGTGGGGTGTTCCGTCGGGGTTTCTCCCTGAACGGACTGTTCGTCCTGGTTGGAGGCAGGCGTGCGTGCGTCCTTGATGGTCATGAGACCTACTCCCTACGCCGGCATTACCCGGTAACAGGTTCGGCGGTCGACGCAGCGATTTCCGTCCGCCGACGTTTCGTGGGGAACGTCACTCGGTTGTGAGGACGTTCCACGTGAAACATCGCTGGGACGGAGGTCAGCGCCCTCTCAGCCCGGTGCTCCGAGCTCCCGCGTGTACAAAGGTGCCACCACGCTAGCGTCAATTCGGGCGCGGTGAACAGGGGGCCCCATTCGTTCTTGCGATGATCGGTCGGTGACCACGACGCATCAGCCCCCGTACCCGCCGCCCGAGCCACCGCGCCGACCGGGCTCCGGAAACGGACCCGGAGATGACCCTGGAAATGGGCCTGGGAACGGCCGCGGGTACGGGTCCGGCGCCGGGGGGCCTGGAGTCGGTGGGTCCGGAGTCGGTGGGTCCGGAGTCGGTGGGTCCGGAGTCGGTGGGTCCGGAGTCGGTGGGTCCGGCGGCTGGCACGACCATGAGCACGGCGATGGGCATGGCTTCAGCGAAGGGCACCGAGCCGGTGACGGTGGCGTTGACCATGGCAGAGGTGACCGCGGCGGTCATGGCGGAGGTGGCGACGGCCACGGACACAACTCCGGCGACGGGCACGGGCATGGGCACGAGGACGGGAGCGGCTCTGGGCCGGGCAGTGGTGCGGGGGGCGGTGGCGGAGCCGGCCACTCGCACGGTCACAGTCACAGCCATGGCCCTGCGGCCCCAGTCTCCAAGCACCTGCGGAAAGTCATCGCGGCAATCCTGATCCCGTTCGGCGCGGCCGTCCTGGTGGGGCTCGTGGTGCTCTGGCCCGGTGGCGCCCCGGCCCACGAGCGGACCGGGGTCGGCTTCGACCGGCAGACCCAGCAGGCCACGGTCAGCAAGGTCGTGAGCGTCAGCTGCAAGTCGGTCAACGCCTCGGGAGAGGCCCCCACCGGGGACACCTCCACAGCCGAGGGCTCCTCCGCCGAGCAGCAGGCGAACGGCACCTGCAAGAAGGCGACGATCCGGGTCGACACCGGCAGTGACAAGGGCCGTACCTTCACGGAGATCGTCCAGCCGGACCAGTCACGGCAGTTGCATCAGGGTCAGAAGGTCGTGGTCGCATACGAGCCCTCGGCGCCCAAGGACCTGCAGTACTCGGTCACCGACGTCAACCGCAGGTTCCCGATGGGCCTGCTGGCCGGCATCTTCGCGCTCGCCGTCGTGGTCGTCGGGCGGTTGCGCGGTGTCATGGCACTGGTCGCGCTGGCCATCAGCTTCATGGTGCTCAACTTCTTCGTCCTGCCCGCGATCCTGCAGGGCTCGAACCCGCTGCTCGTGGCGGTGATCGGGTCGAGCGCCATCATGCTGATCGCCCTCTACCTGTGCCACGGGCTGTCGGCCCGCACCTCCGTGGCGGTACTGGGCACCCTGATCTCCCTGGTGCTGATCGGCATCCTCGGCTCGCAGTTCATCGGCTGGGCCGCGCTCACCGGCAACACCGACGACAACACCGGGCTCATCCACGGGCTGTACCCGTCGATCGACATGAGCGGCCTGCTGCTCGCCGGCGTCATCATCGGCTCGCTCGGTGTCCTGGACGACGTGACGGTCACGCAGACCTCGGCGGTCTGGGAACTGCACGAGGCCAACCCCGCAATGGGCTGGCGCGGGCTGTACCGCGCCGGAATCCGCATCGGCCGTGACCACATCGCGTCCGTCGTCAACACGCTCGTGCTCGCCTACGCGGGCGCCGCGCTGCCGCTACTGCTGCTCTTTTCCATCGCCCAGTCCAGCGTGGGAGTCGTCGCCAACAGCGAGTTGGTGGCGGAGGAGATCGTGCGGACCCTGGTCGGCTCGATCGGCCTCGTCGCCTCGGTACCGGTCACCACGGTCCTCGCGGCCCTGGTGGTCTCGGCGGACCGGCCAGGAAAAGAGACAGCGGGGGTGGGAGCCGTGGCGCCTTCACCCGTGCCGGCGACCAGTGCGAGCGCAGGCACGGCAGGGGGTCGCCCTACTCCGAGCCGGGGCGGAAAGGGACGGCGGCGCAGGCACTGAGAGTGCGCACTCCCGAGCGCACGACCAGGTGACACAGCCCGGCCCGGGGACGCGGGCGCGGATACGCGTGGATGCGGGAGGACCGCACGCGTCAGGCGGGCGGGGGATCGAGGGGTGGGCACCGGGAGGAAATCCGTGCGTTGAACGACGTCCAGCCAAGGCTGCCGGATCCCCCGCATCAGCCGCCACCCCACCGACATCGCCACAGGAGCAGGCACAGGCACAGGTGCGATGAGTTCGGACTCCGGCGCCCCGAAACGTCAACGACCCCAGACGGACCCGCCTCGGACCAGTGCCCCCACGGCAGTACCCGCTCAGCAGTCTCACCCGGCATGAGGGGAACCGCTCCTGCCCCGCTTGCCCGAAGCCGATCACATCCTTGCCCCGGCTCAAGGTCAGCCAGCCACTCATCCCGGCTCAAGACCGACAGCCCGCACCGGCCCAGCATCGTCCCGTCCGGGCCGCACAACACGGGACCGGTCAAGCCACCGCCACACACCCATCCGGCAGAAGCGTTCCTGCACCCTCCCGGCCCACGATGAAGCGTTCCGCCACTTCCTTGCCGTACGGCGTCAGCCCGCGCTCTGTTCCTCCGCCAGGATCCGGTCCAGCGCCTCGTCGAGATGGGTGTCGAAATCGGCCAGGGCGGCCTCCTGGCCGAGCGGCACCAACTTGTCGGTGCGGTCGAGGAAGGCGATGATCGGCGCCGTCGACGACCTGAACATCGCCTGGTCAGCGCCGACCTGAAGCCGGATCAGCACATCACCCAGCAGTTCGGGACCGGAGGGCGCGACCCGCACATCGCCCTCCCCACAGGGGCGGCCCACCCCGTCGATCAGCAGCTCACGGCCGAAGGCCCAGGTCACCGGGGCATCGCCGGGAAGATGGAACGTCAGCCGGACGGCGTAGGGATCACAGGCCTCGTAGCGCAGCTCCACCGGGATGCGGAAGGAGAGCTCCTCCGACACCAGAAAGCTCATCATGACCTCTGCTTGCACGGTCTCGCGCATCGCCTACCCCGTCATCTGCCTTGGTTGGCCGGGAATGATCCCTCTGACACTGGTGGCATCTTGCTTAAAGTACACGGCAGATCACAAGGAGTGAGTTTTCAGATACTGATAGAGATCGCGAGCGAACCCACCAGACGCCCGATTTCCCCTTGCAGTTGCTGGGTTGCGGCCAGGAGTCGGTCCGCCTGATGAGCGGGTAGGGAGATGGCCATCGTCGCCGCTGTGTTACCCAACGTGATCGGAAGAGCCGCGCATACCGTCCCCAGCGCGTACTCCTGACGCTCGATCACCGGCTCCATCCGACCGGTCCGTTCGAGGCGCCTGAGCAGGTTGTGGTTGTCGCGCACGGTGTACGGGGTGATGGACCGCACGGGATAGCGGTCGAGGTGGTCGCGCCGCGCCTCATCGTCGAGCTGGGCCAGCAGGCACTGCCCGATGGCGTGCGCGTGGGCGGTCTCACGGAAGTCGGCCCACTCCTCGACCGCCGGGTTGCCCGGGGTGTCGGAGACACAGAGGACCTCGATCTCTCCGTCCCGGTACTGCGCGTAGTACACCGGCACGCCGATCAGGTCGCGGCAGTGTGCGAGCACCTCGACGACCGTGCTGCGACGTTTCTGCTGGGCTCCGCTGCTGCTCAGCCGCTCGGTCGCCTCACCGAGGAAGAAGAGGCCCCTGTCCCGGCGTAGATAGCCCTCATGCACGAGTGTGCGCAGCAGGTGGTACGCCGTGGGCAGCGCCAGCCCGGTCTCCCGGGCCAGTTGTTTGGCCGGGGCTCCGTGCTCGTGCTCCGCGACGGCTTCGAGCAGGCGCATCGCACGCTGAACGGACCCGATGAGGGTCGTGGGGTGGGGGTGCTCCGGCTGCTCGGAGGGGGGCGTCGCGCGTCGCTGGACGGGTGCTGTCGGCCGTACAGGAGCGGATGTCTGCCCGGGAGCTGCTGGCCGGTCCTGAGCTGATGGCCGGCCCTGAGCTACCGGCTCTACCGGCTCTGCGGAAGCCGTCGGCCGTACCGGGTCCGCCGTCCGGTCGGGCGCCGTCGGCTGCGCGGGAGTGGTCGTCGGGTGGGCGTCGGAGTGTGCGGGTGCGGTGTCAACCGTGGCCAAGGGTCACTCCCGGAGCGCGAGGGGGGCAGCCCGTGCGGAGAACACGGGAGGGGGTGTACGCCGCTCGCGGGGTCGTCCCCGCGTCGAGTTCCGGACTTTAACGGTCCGCCACCGCCCGCATACGGCCCGTCCGGAAAACTTCCCCCGCCCGAGGTAACCGGTGATTCCTCTTACCGGTGGTTCCTCTTACCGGTCGCCCCACCCGCTCCGGACGCTCACCAGTCGCTGCGCGAGGAGGAACTCGACATGAACTTCCGCACGACGTAGACGAGTCCGCCGACCAGGGCCACGAAGACCAGCAGCTTGAAGAGGAGGCCGATGACGAAGCCGACGACTGTGGCTATCAGCCCGCCGAACACGACCAGGGCGATGACCGGCACCGCGATCCACTTCACCCACCACGGCAGCCCCGCGAAAATCTCTCCCATCGCCCTACACCTCTCTGCAGTCCGGCATCTTCCGTGCCGGATCGTCAATGTCCTGCACTCGATGCTAGGGCCGGCAGGGGCCTCGGCGGGGGCCTCGCACCCCTTGTCCTCCCCTGACTGATCCCCTAGGGAACCCCGAGACCCCAGGTCAGCTCTCCGGGGGAGAGAACACCACCATGACCCTCAGGTCCTCGCTGATGTGGTGGAACTTGTGGGCGACGCCGGCCGGCACGTACACCACGCTGCCGCGCGCCACTTGGGTGGTCTCCATGCCCACGGTGATCGCCGCGCGGCCGCTGACCACGAAGTAGATCTCGTCCTGCCGGTGCGGCTGCTGCGGGTCCTGCGCGCCGGCGTCGAGTGCGTACAGGCCGACCGACATGTTCCGCTCACGCAGGAACTGGAGGTAGGCGCCGTCATTGGCGGCGCGCTCCGCCTCCAGTTCGTCCAACCGGAATGCCTTCATCGACTTCGTCCGCCCTCGCCGTGCTCGTAACCGATCTCTTCTGCAACGATCAGACACATGAAGAATTTCGTAGTCAAGACGATCGCCAACGCGGGTGCCCTGGCAGTCGCGGTCTGGCTGCTCGACAAGATCACCCTGACCGGTGACAACACGGGCAAGGAGGTCTGGACGCTGATCCTCGTCGCACTCGTCTTCGGCCTGGTGAACTTCCTGGTCAAGCCGGTGTTGCAGGTGCTGACCTTCCCGTTGTTCATCCTGACGCTCGGCCTGTTCACCCTGGTGGTCAACGCGCTGATGCTGATGCTCACCTCGTGGCTGGCCGGCAAGCTCGACCTCAGCTTCCACGTCGAGGGCTTCTGGACGGCCGTACTCGGCGGCCTGATCATCTCGATCGTGTCCTGGGCGCTGCACATCGTCCTGCCCGACGAGGACTGAGCAGGCTGTGACCTACCGCGTCTGCTTCGTCTGCACCGGCAACATCTGCCGTTCCCCGATGGCCGAGTCGGTCTTCCGCGCCCGTGTGGCGGAGGCCGGCCTGGACGGTCTGGTCGAGGTCGACAGCGCCGGTACGGGCGGCTGGCACGAGGGTGACGGCGCCGACCCGCGCACCGTGTCGGTCCTGGAGGAACACGGCTACGACGGCGGCCACACGGCCCGGCAGTTCCGGCCTGCCTGGTTCTCCCGCCTCGACCTCGTCATCGCCCTCGACGCCGGCCACCTGAAGGCCCTGCGGCGCCTCGCGCCCACCCCGGAGGACGCGGGGAAGGTGCGACTGCTGCGTTCGTACGACCCGGCCGCGGGCGATGACCTCGACGTCCCGGACCCGTACTACGGGGGCCGGGACGGCTTCGAGGACTGCCTTGAGATGGTGGAGGCGGCGAGCGAAGGTCTGCTCGCCGCGGTACGCGAGCAGACGGAAGGACAGATGGCATGAGCGACAGGGCTGCGGACGACGGAGAGGGCACACGCGCGGTGCGGGCCGGACTGCCCGAGGCGGTCAAGAACGAACCGACCCTGCCCGGTCCGGCGTTCGCCGCCCATTTCCATCTGCCGGGGGAGGTCGACGGCCCCTACACCTACGGCCGTGACGCGAACCCGACCTGGACCCTGCTCGAACGTGCCATCGGCGAGCTGGAGGCACCGGGGCAGGACGGCGTGGAGACACTCGTGTTCGCCTCCGGGATGGCCGCCATCTCGTCGGTGCTGTTCTCCCAGCTCCGCGCGGGCGACACCGTGGTCCTGCCCGACGACTGCTACCAGGCGATGCCCCTGGTACGAACCCAGCTGGAGGCGTACGGCATCGAGGTGCGCACCGCGCCGACCGGAGGCGACGCCCAGCTCGACGTCCTGGACGGCGCGCGGATGCTGTGGATCGAGAGTCCGTCCAATCCGGGGCTCGACGTGTGCGACATTCGGCGGCTCGCCGAGGCGGCACACGCGCGGGGGGCGCTCGTCGCCGTCGACAACACACTCGCCACACCGCTCGGACAGCGCCCGCTGGAGCTCGGCGCGGACTTCTCCGTGGCCAGCGGCACCAAACAGCTCACGGGGCACGGAGACGTCCTCCTGGGGTACGTCACCGGCCGCGAGGGCGAGGCCATGGACGCCGTACGCCGTTGGCGCAAGATCGTGGGGGCGATCGCGGGGCCCATGGAGGCGTGGCTCGCGCATCGCTCGATCGCCACGCTCCAGATGCGGGTCGACCGGCAGAACGCGAGCGCCCTGGTGCTCGCCGAGGCGCTGCGCGCGCGGCCCGAGGTGACCGGACTGCGCTACCCGGGGCTGTCCGACGACCCCTCGCACAAGATCGCGTCGCAGCAGATGCGGCGCTATGGCTGCGTGGTCTCTTTCACGCTGCCCACGCGCGCGCGTGCCGACCGTTTCCTCGACGCCCTGCGGCTCGTGGACGACGCGACGAGCTTCGGCGGGGTGCGTTCCACGGCCGAGCGGCGCCTGCGCTGGGGCGGGGACGACGTGCCGGAGGGCTTCATCCGCTTCTCGGTCGGCGCGGAGGATCCCGAGGACCTGGTGGTGGATGTACTGCGTGCGCTCGACGAGTCGGCCGACTGACCGTTCAGCGTTCAGCGTTCAGCGTTCAGGCGAGCTTCTACAGGTGCTCGGCCACTTACGACAGATGTCCGCCCACGTACGACGGACGGTCCGAGCCTCCCCCCTCGTGGCTCGGACCGTCCCGGTTCCCGCGCGTAAGAACCGCGCGAACCAGGCTAGTTGACTCTGTGTCAGTGTCCAATCACAGTAGCGACAGAGACCTATCGACATATTTATAGTTGAGTCCTGTCCCCAGGCCGGGAGAAGGGCAGGGAAGGGGAGGGCGTCGCCATGGATCTGGCCCTGCTGCGCACCTTTGTGACGGTGCACCGGGCCGGTTCCTTCACCCGCGCCGCCGCTCTGCTCGGTCTGTCGCAACCGGCCGTGACCTCACAGATCCGCACGCTGGAGCGGCAGTTGGGCCGCCCGTTGTTCCTGCGGCAGGCGCGCGGGGTGACCCCGACATCCATCGGCGACGAGCTCGCCCACAAGGCCGCGCCCCATCTCGACGCTCTGGTGGAGATCGCCGAGACCGGTCTCGACGACGAGTCCTCCCTGCGGACCCTGCATCTCGCGGGGCCTCCCGAGTTCACCGCGGAGCGGGCACTGCCCGCGCTCACCGAGCTGACCGGTGAGGACGGCCAGGGTTTCGCCCTGCGGGCCTCCTTCGGGAATGCCGAGGAAACCCTGGAGGGGCTGGCCGCAGGACATCACGATCTGGCCATCAGTACGGCCCGCCCCCGGGGCGCGCTGCTCACGGCCAGCACGCTCTGCGACGAGGAGCACGTCCTGGTCGCCGCCCCGCGCTGGGCAGAGCAGATCGGTTCGGGAGAGACACACGGCGTGCTGGAGACCGTCCCTGAGGGCAAGCGAGCGCCGGCGCTGGAGAACATCCCCGTGATCGGGGTGCACGAGTCGCTGCCCTTCGTCTCGCGCTACTGGGCCTCCGTCTTCGACTCCCGGCCGGCCGCGCCGGGCCGGGTCATCGTGCCCGACCTGCGTGCTGTGCTCGCCTGCGCGGTCGCGGGCGCCGGGCTCGCGGTACTGCCGCGTTATCTGTGCAAGGCTGCCCTGGAGCGGGGTGACGTCGTCGCACTGCACGAGCCCACCGTGCCGCCGCTGCGGACGTACTTCTTGGTGGTGCGTACCGGGACACTAGCCATGCCGCATATCGCGCGGGCTCACGAATGGCTGTTGCGGGCCGCCGCCGACTGGGCCTGAGCAGGGATTCGCGCAGTTCACGCAACGAACCCCACCGGTGACAGCATGCGATGTTTCACGTGGAACCATCCGGGCCACATTCCACCCATGACCGTCCGACCCGTGGTCAAGCGCACCGCACGTGCCGTCCTGCTCGACGGTGACGACCTGATCTTGATCAAGCGCACCAAGCCCGGCCTGGATCCCTACTGGCTGACTCCCGGCGGAGGGGTCGAGTCTGCGGACACGACCGTCGTCGACGCCCTGCACCGCGAGGTGTACGAGGAGCTCGGCGCCAAGGTCACCGACGTGGTGCCCTGCTTCGTCGACACCGTCGAGCACATCGGCGCGGACGCCGCCACGACCGGCGTGAAGGTGCAGCACTTCTTCGTCTGCCACCTGGAGTCGATGGACCCGTCCCTGCGCCACGGACCCGAAGTGGATGAGCCCATCGGGGAGTACGAGATCGTACGAGTACCGTTCACCCGCGTCGGGATCGCCTCCGTGCACCTCGTTCCGCTGTCCCTGCGGCACTACCTGGACGGCAACATCGAGGGCGTACGGGCCATGCACGCGCCGGACCTGGGATGATCCCTCTCCGGGTCACTGCGTCAGGACGAGTTCCGCCACGGAGTCGTGGCGGATGCGTTCCGACGGGATCCCGATGGACCTGAGTGTGTCCACACCGGTGCGGATCATCCCGGGCGGCCCCGACAGATAGGCGTCGTACTCGTGCCACGGTCCGTACGCGCGCACGGCGTCCGGGAGCTGGAGCCGGGACTGCTGGTCGATGATCGCGCGGACCGACAGCCAGGGATGGGACTGCTGAAGCCTGAGCATCGTGTCGATGTCGTACAGGTCGTCGTCGGTGCGAGCTCCGTAGAACACCTCGACCGACCGCCGTTCACCGTGCTCGGCCACGTCCTCGACCAGCGCCTTGATCGGCGCTATGCCGGTGCCGCCGCCCAGGCACAGCAGCCCGCTGTCGGTGCTGTGGTCCACTGTCATCGACCCGGCCGACGGGCCGAGACGGATGATGTCGCCCGGCCGGGCGCGGTGCACCAGGGCGCCCGAGACCCAGCCCGCGGGGACGGCCTTCACATGGAACGACAGCAGCCCGTCGGCCCGCGGCGCCGAGGCGAACGAGTAGTGCCGCCATATGCGTGGCCACCACGGTGTCTCCAGGCTCGTGTACTGGCCCGCGAGGAAGGGATAGGGCTGGTCGGGTCTGACGGTGACGACGGCGACGTCAGGAGTCCTCAGGTCGTGCGAGACGACCTCCGCATACCACCAGGGCGGGGCACGCAGTTCGTCTGTGGCCGCCGCGTCGATCATCACCTGCGAGATCCTCGTGTACGTCCGTACCCACGCCGCTTCCGTCTCCGCGTTCCAGGACTCGGAGGCGTACTTGCTCAGGGCGCCGATGAGGCACTCGCCAACCGCCGGATAGTGCTCGGCGCGGGTGCCGTACTTGCGGTGCCCCCGGCCCAGGTTCTGGAGGTAGCCGACCAGGACCGGGGTGTTGTCGATGTACTCGGCTGCGGTCAGCAACGCCTTGAGCAAGCGATCCCGCTGTGCATCCATGGCGGCGGGAAACAGGGGGCGGAGATAGGGGTGGCGTACGAAGAGCAGCGCGTAGAAGTACGACGTGACTTTGTCGGCCACGGGAGCGGCCTCCGCCATGGTCCGGCGAATGAGGACGGCGTCGGGAGAGGGCGGCTGGTCACTCGGGTCCAAGTGTGCGAACCGCAGCGGTGCAGTGCCGGAGGTGCCGGTGCCTTGCTGTGGGGCGGAGCTCTGTAAGGGAAGGTGCGAGCCGGTGGAGGGAGGGTTGAACGTCACCGGTATCTCCGCACCGCGGGTCTCTTCACCGCGGTCGGGCCCCGTGCCGGACGACGCCGTGTCCTGAGCCGACAGGCCGGCCTCTGCGCCGGTCACGGTGGCCGGCGACGTACCCGCCCCGGGCCTGCCGGCCGGACCCGACACGGCCGGCCTGCTTCGTTTGGCCGATTCTGCCGGTTCCTGTTCGGTGCGGGGCCCCGCCACCGGTTGCGCGTTCGGAGCGAACCGGTTGCCCCTGCCTCCGGAAGTGCCGTCGTCGGCCGACTTGGCGCTCGGAGCGTCCATGGTGTGCCTCGCCTCGAACATCTCTCGGTAGGTCTGCGCACCTCCTGCATCGGAGGACGCCTGCTTCCCCCGCAGACGGCTTGCTCTCCCCGCCGGGTGTCCGGGCCCACGTGGCCACCTTCACCTCGTAGGCACAGCCCGCACGGACAAGCGGGCGAGCCTGTGACATCGGCCCCGGCACTCTCACAGCAGCGTCCCACCCTGTACGGACGCACTGCCTGCATAACCACAAACTCGGGTCTTTGATCTCCCCATCCCGTTAGGCTGCATCGCCCCGCTCTGAGCCGCACACGAGTCCTCCCTCAGCCTCCACGAATTGATCGCGGAGTGCTTGCGGGGCGAAGCGATGAAGTCCTCAACTACCGGACGTGGCGCACCAATTCATAGGCTTCCCACAGATCCCCGCCCGTGTAGGAGTGGGTGGCGACATCGGACAGATGACGGTCCGCATTGACGGCCACGGAGATCGGCACGGCACCGAACAGATCCCTGTCGGAAGACGAGTCGCCATAGGCAACACAGTCCGCCCGTCTCACTCCGAACTGCTCACACAACCGGTCGGCGATCAGGACCTTGGCGGCGGCATTGAGCACTCCGGCGGGATCCACCGGCTCGATGAAGGGAATGGCCGGAAAGCGGGATCCGTATGCGGCATGGGCTCCCCAGCCGGTGAGCCGCTCCACGAAGAAGGACGGGGAGAGTGAGACGACCGCACAGTAGTCGCCCTGCTCCCTGATCTCCGCCCATACGTCACGGATGCGCGCCAGCCACGGGGCACTGTCGAATGCCGCGACGACGTGCGCCTCGGTCAGGGCCGCCCATAGCGCGTACACCTGCTGCGCGTACTCGGGCGGCCCTATCAGCCCGGCTCCGATCGCTTGGTCGAGCGCCACCGCCTCGGCCTCGAGCCCGAGTTGGCGGGAGATTTCCACGGGTGCGGTGGTTCCATGGAGCAGAGTGCCGTCGAGGTCGAAGAGATGCAGTCTCGCCATGTCCCAGAGGTTAGTGGTCCAGGGCGGCGGTGGAGCCTCGGTCCCGCGCACGATCGATCGCCGAATGGCCGCCGTTTTCCGATGTTTCACGTGAAACACCCGCCATCTGCTCGGGCGCTGTGCACTTGGCTACGACATGGCCAAAAGCTCGTACGCGCCCCCAGAAACAGGTGGACGCCGAGGCTGCCAGTCGGACAGCCTGACCTGCGTGCCGATTCCTTCTCTCGCTGCTCTGCCCATCCGTCGTCTGACGCTTCGCGATCTCACCGCCTGCGCCGACTTGTCCGAGGACCGGGGGTGGCCGCGTGAGGAGCACAAGTGGGGCCTCCTCCTCGCGGCCGGAAGGGGCTACGGCATCGACGACCCCGCCGGAGGTCTCGTCACCGCCTGCGTGATCACGGAGTACGGCCCGTACAGCCAACCCGATCTGGCAGCGATCGGAATGGTGCTTGTCGCCGAACGGCACGCCCGCCAGGGCATCGGACGTCGACTCATGCGTCACGTCCTCTCCGCGATGGACACCACCCCGCTGACTCTGCACGCGACGCCCTACGGCCGACCGCTCTACGAGGAACTGGGTTTCAAGGTCACCGGCCGAGCGGAGATGCTGCAGGGGCACTTCGCCCCCGTCGGCCCGGCGCCCACGAGGAGCACGCGCGCGGCCACCGCCGAGGATCTCGCCGCAATCCTCCGGCTCGACGAAGAAGTGCTCGGCACCGACCGCACGCATCTCATCACCCGACTGCCCGCCTTCGCCGACCAGTTGCGTGTCGCCGAGGAGAACGGCCGGATCATCGGATACGCGGCTGCCTGGCCCAACATGCACACCCATGTCGTGGGTCCTCTGATCGCCCGTGATTCCGAAACGGCACAGTCCCTCCTCGCCTCCCTCGCCGCCGGTACCGACCGGCCGCTGCGCACCGACATCGATGTACGGCACGAAGGGCTACTGGAGTGGGCCAAGGAACGCGGGCTGGCGTCGGTCGCCTTCAACTCAGTGATGACGTACGGCATCCCGGAGCTGCCGGGCGACTGGAGCCGGCGGTTCGCTCCGCTGACGGTGGCGGCGGTCTGAGACACGCCTGTCCGGCTGAGCGTCGCTCAGTGGTGCACGGCCGTCCGCTGGTCGGCAGACGTCGCCCCTGCCACAGCGGAGCCGACAGTGCTGTCCCTGCGCTCCAACGCGGCGGAGATGAACACGAGGAGCACTGCCGCCGCGGCCAGGGCTGCGCCCACCCAGTTGGGGGCCGTGTAGCCGAACCCGGCTGAGATGACGAGGCCGCCGAGCCAGGCGGAGAGGGCGTTGCCGAGGTTGAAGGCACCGATGTTGACGGCTGAGGCAAGCGTGGGTGCCTCATGCGCCTGGTCGAGGACCCGCTTCTGCAACGGCGGTACGGCGGCGAAGCCCAGGGCCCCGATGAGAAGGATCGTGACGCCGGCCAGGATCTTGTTGTGGGCGGTGAGCGTGAAGAGGGCGAGTACGACGGCCAGGGCGCCCAGGGAGACGAACAGCAAGGGCATCAGGGCGCGGTCGGCGTACTTGCCGCCGATGAGATTGCCCCCGACCATGCCGAGCCCGAAGAGGACCAGCAGCCAGGTCACCGAGCCGTCGGCGAAGCCGGTCACGTGGGTCATCATCGGCGCGATGTAGGTGATGGCGGCGAAGACACCGCCGAAGCCGAGGATGGTCATCGCCATGGCGAGCAGCACCTGGACGTTCTTGAAGGCTGCCAGTTCGTGGCGTAGGCGTACGCCCTCCACCCGGGGCATCTCGGGTACGAGCCTGGCGATGCCGGCAAGGCCGACGACACCGAGGGCCGCGACGATCGTGAAGGTGAGACGCCAGCCGGCGGTCTGCCCGATCAGCGTGCCGAGCGGAACGCCGACGACATTGGCGACGGTCAAGCCGGTGAACATCATCGAGATGGCTCCGGCCTTCTTGTCCGGGGCGACGAGGTCGGCAGCGACGACCGAGCCGATGCCGAAGAAGGCCCCATGGGCGAGGGAGGCGATCACGCGGCCGATCAGCATGACACTGAACGTGGGGGCGAGGGCGGAGAGCAGGTTGCCGACGATGAACAGCCCCATCAGCAGCATCAGCATCCGCTTGCGGGAGATCTTGGTGCCGAGTGCGGTCATGAGCGGGGCGCCGAACATGACACCGAGCGCGTAGCCGGTGACCAGGAAGCCGGCGGTGGGGATGGAGACTCCGAAATCGTCCGCGACCTCGGGCAGCAACCCCATGATCACGAACTCGGTCGTTCCGATTCCGAAGGCCCCGATCGCGAGGGCCAGAAGCGCGAGCGGCATGAGGGAGTGACACCTTCCCAGAAGAGTGCAGGAGCATATGGCGCACGACAACAATAATTGCAGACGCGCTATATATGCAAACGACGACTATCCTGGTTTGCCGATTCCCCCGGTAGACGTCTCGGGGCGGAGGAAGGAAGCAGTCGCGCAGCCTGGCTACCTGTCTCAGGGAACGCGGCCCGCTCTGCCCCTATCTGCGCCCCACCGACCGTCGCCACCTCTCACCAGCGTCACCGACACCGGCCGCACTGTCCTCAAGCAGGCCCGACCTACAGGCGAGGTCAGGAAGGCCTTCTGGTACCTGCAGTGCCGGTGCAGGAGAACCCCGCATAGGGTGCGGTCATGGGAGATCTCCACATCCGGCCCGCCACGACGGACGACGTCTCCGCGATCGTCGCCATGCTCGCCGACGACCCGCTGGGCGCCCAGCGCGAATCACCGGACGACCTGGCTCCCTACCTGGTCGCGCTGGAGCGGCTGTCCGCCGACCCGAACCAGCATCTGGTCGTCGCCACGCGGGAGGACCGCGTGGTCGGCACGCTTCAGCTCACGGTCATTCCGGGGCTGTCGCGACGCGGCGCCACCCGGTCGGTTGTCGAAGGGGTCCGAGTCCACGCCGACGAGCGTGGCAGTGGACTCGGGACCCGCCTCATCGAGTGGGCGATCGACGAGTCCCGGCGCCAGGACTGCCAGCTGATCCAGCTGACGTCCGACAACACCCGTACCGACGCCCACCGTTTCTATGAACGGCTCGGCTTCACGGCCTCACACGTGGGATTCAAGCTGACGCTCTGACCCTCCCCCGTGACACATGCGTCGCGGTACAGCGAGGGGCGCTGTTTCACGTGAAACAACGCGCTGATCAGGCAACGGGGCGCACCGGGGCCTAACCGATACCCCGCCACCCCTCCGGATCCACTCCGCCCGGCACGGAAGACCCCTCGTCGTACGGCTGCCGCGTGAACACGAAAGAGCCGAGGTCCAGGTGGTCCACGGACCCGTCAGGGCGTCGTACGGCCCTCAGGAGCTCCCCCTGGAAGTAGCCCTCCAGCCCCGTCCAGGTGCCGTCACCGTTGGAACGGAACCGCGAGCGGCGGCCCGCACCCGACAGAGGTTCCAGCGAGGCGAGTCCGTCCGCAGTCAACCGTAGGGCGAATCCGTTGGTCCCCCAGTACCACTGTCCCGCCAACTCCAGGACGGACGGGTCGACTTCCCGCATCGGGCGCCACGGCTCAGGAATCCTGGGCTCGGCCTCGGCGACGATCCGGACGAGATCCGCGCCGACGACGGAGGGCATCGGGCCGGAGGTGCAGTTGGTCAGCACAATCGCCGCGATGTCGTCCGCCACACTGATGGTGAGGTTCGCGAGGAATCCCGGCAGCGAGCCCGAATGGCCCACGAGCAGTCGGCCGTCGCGGTACTGAACCTGCATTCCGAGCCCGTACGAAGCACCGTCGGCGAGATCACCAACCCCGGCCGGCGCCGCGGGTGTGCGCATCTCCCGCACGGTCTCCGCGCTCAGGACCCGGTCGTCGCCGTTCGCCAGAAAGACTGCGAAGCGAGCCAAGTCAGCTGTGGTGGACCAGAGTTGACCCGCGGAAGCCATCCGTCCCAGGTCCTCGGAGGGTTCGGGCAACATGGCATCGGCCCACGGATGTACCGCCCAGCCTCCCGCATGCGGCGCTTCGGGGTGGCCGCTCGTGCGGTCCAGGCCCAGAGGTGCCAGTACTTCACGTCGGAGCACCTCCTCCCATGGAGCCCCGCGCAGCTTCTCGACGAGCGCCCCCAGCAGGGTGTAGCCCGGGTTCGAATAGTGGAAGCGGCGGCCGACCGGATGCAGGAAGGGCTGCTCACCCAGCACATCGGCGAGTTCGGGACGCAACGTCCCGGGCGTACGTTCCCACCAGGGCGCGGGAGACTCGGCCGCCAATCCACCGGTGTGGGCGAGCAGTTCGGCAATGGTGGCCTCCCCCGCCCCTGTGCCGGCCACATGCTTCTCCAACGGATCACCCAGATCGAGCAGCCCCTCGTCGCGCAGCCGCAGGACGAGGACAGCGGTGAAGGTCTTGGTGATCGACCCGATGCGGTACTGCACGTTCTCGTCCGGGCCGTGTCCGTCCACCGAGGTACGCGACCCGTGCCACACGGCCCGTCCGCCCCGCACGACCGCTGCGACCAGCGACGGGGCCCGCCCCTCGGCCTGGGCCACGGCAATCCGGTGCAGCAGCGCCCGCCGTGTGCCGGGAAGCAACTCTTCCTGAGATGTCGTCATGCCCACAGTCCATCCCGTGGGAGACACGAACGTCGACTTCTTTAGCCCCGAGCACGTCGCGGACCGCCGACCTGCCGTGGGACGCAACGAGCCACGGACCTCAGGTCTGTGCCATGTCCACGAACCGTGAGTAATGGCCCTGGAAGGCGACCGTGATCGTGGCCGTAGGGCCGTTACGGTGCTTGCCCACGATGATGTCCGCCTCGCCCGCGCGCGGTGACTCCTTCTCGTAGGCGTCCTCGCGGTGCAGCAGGATCACCATGTCGGCGTCCTGTTCGATGGAGCCGGACTCACGCAGGTCGGACACCATCGGCTTCTTGTCCGTGCGCTGCTCGGGGCCACGGTTGAGCTGCGAGAGCGCGATCACGGGAACCTCCAGCTCCTTGGCGAGGAGCTTGAGGTTTCGGGACATGTCCGAGACCTCTTGCTGACGGCTCTCCTGGCGCTTGGAGCCACCGGCCTGCATCAGCTGGAGATAGTCGATGATCACGAGCTTGATGTCGTTGCGCTGCTTCAGCCGACGGCACTTCGCGCGGATCTCCATCATCGACAGGTTCGGGGAGTCGTCGATGTAGAGCGGGGCGGAGGACACCTCGGGCATCCGACGCGCCAGCCGGGTCCAGTCCTCGTCCGTCATGGTGCCCGAACGCATGTGGTGCAGAGCCACCCGCGCCTCGGCCGACAGCAGACGCATCGCGATCTCGTTGCGCCCCATTTCGAGGGAGAAGATGACGCTGGCCAGGTTGTTCTTGATCGAGGCAGCTCGGGCGAAGTCCAGGGCGAGGGTGGACTTTCCCATGGCGGGACGGGCCGCGATGACGATCATCTGGCCCGGGTGCAGACCGTTGGTGAGCGAGTCGAGGTCCGTGAAGCCCGTGGGCACACCGGTCATCTCGCCGCTGCGCGAGCCGATCGCCTCGATCTCGTCGAGCGCGCCCTCCATGATGTCGCCGAGCGGCAGATAGTCCTCGCTGGTGCGCTGCTCGGTGACCGCGTAGATCTCGGCCTGCGCCCGGTTGACGATCTCGTCGACGTCGTCGTCGGCCGCGTATCCCATCTGGGTGATGCGAGTACCGGCCTCTACCAGGCGGCGCAGGACCGCACGCTCATGGACGATCTCTGCGTAGTACTCGGCGTTCGCCGCCGTCGGCACGGTCTGGACGAGGGTGTGCAGATACGATGCGCCGCCGACCTTGTTGATCTCACCTCGCTTGGTGAGTTCGGCGGCGATCGTGATGGGGTCGGCCGGCTCGCCCTTGGCGTAGATGTCCAGGATCGCCTGGAAGATCGTCTCGTGGGCGGGCTTGTAGAAGTCGTGGCCCTTGATGACCTCGACGACGTCGGCGATGGCGTCCTTGGACAGGAGCATGCCGCCGAGGACGGACTGCTCGGCGTCCAGGTCCTGGGGCGGAACCCGCTCGAAGGCCGTGCCGCCGCCGTCCCATTCGCTGCTGTCCCTGCCGCGATCGTGCTGCTCGTCTCGGCTCCGGCCCCCGTCGCCACGGCGGCGCGAGGAGGGCAGACGATCACTTGGACCGCTGTCGGCCCACGGGTCGTCCAAGGGCTCGGAAATACTCACCGAGCCACCTCCTCCCGTCCGCCGAGCGGACCTCGCCGTGCTTCTCATTTCTACGGCACGGCACTGACAAATGAGACGCCCAACTCCGTTTCTGGCGCGTCGGTTTTGTGCTGTTTCCCTGACCGACGGACGGAGTGGGCGCCGCACCACCGTAGGCCCGCGGGCACCGTCAGCCAATCTGGTTATCCACAGGCCATGTGGACGACGGCCCGGATGCTGTGGAGAACTCCGCAAAACCTGTGCACGACCCGGTGGACAGGCCTGTGAACAAGCTCCGCCCACATCCCGGAACACGGCTCTGACCTGGACCTTCACCATCCACCGGCTGTGCAGAAGAAAAACTTTCCCGGCTGGCTCAAGATCAGTTCGAGCTGTACACAGCGACACACCCCGTACGAGCATGGGTAAGGGTTCAATATCAATTGCATCTATTACCTGTGGACGATTAGATTGGTGCACATGACACAGGTGCCCGCGACCCTCAAGGCCCCTCGGCGACAGCACGACCGCGAGATCGTCACACTCGCCGTTCCGGCCTTCGGTGCGCTCGTCGCCGAACCCCTCTTCGTCATGGCCGACAGCGCGATTGTCGGCCACTTGGGCACCGCACAACTCGCGGGTCTCGGCATCGCATCAGCTCTCCTCACGACAGCTGTCAGTGTCTTCGTCTTCCTCGCGTACGCCACCACTGCCGCCGTCGCCCGGCGCGTAGGAGCAGGCGATCTTCAGACCGCCATACGCCAGGGCGTGGACGGCATCTGGCTGGCGTTGCTGCTCGGCGTCGCAGTCATCGCCGTGGTCCTGCCCTCCGCACCGTCGATCGTGGAGCTCTTCGGCGCCTCGGACACCGCAGCCCCCTACGCCACCACCTACCTGCGGATCTCGGCCCTCGGTATCCCCGCCATGCTGATCGTGCTCGCCTCGACCGGCGTGCTCCGCGGACTGCAAGACACCAGGACCCCGCTCTACGTGGCCATCTCCGGTTTCGTCGCCAACGCCGTCCTCAACGTAGGCCTCGTCTACGGCGCCGGCCTCGGTATCGCGGGATCCGCCTGGGGCACGGTCATCGCCCAGTGCGGTATGGCGACCGCCTACCTCGTGGTCGTCGTCCGCGGAGCCCGCAGACACGGCGCCTCCCTGCGTCCCGACGCCGCAGGGATCAGGGCCTCCGCTCAAGCTGGCGCCCCTCTGCTGGTTCGGACGCTTTCCCTGAGGGCGATCCTGATGATTGCCACGGCCGTCGCAGCCCGCCTGGGTGATGCCGACATCGCCGCCCACCAGATCATCCTGTCCCTGTGGAGCCTGCTTGCCTTTGCGCTCGACGCCATCGCCATCGCCGGGCAAGCCATCATCGGGCGCTATCTGGGTGCCGACGACATCAACGGTGCCCGCCAGGCATGCCGTCGCATGGTGGAGTGGGGCATCGCGGTCGGGGTCATCCTCAGCGTGCTGGTCGTGCTCTCCCGTCCGCTGTTCCTGCCTCTGTTCACCAGTGATGCCGCAGTCAGGGGAGCCGCCCTACCCGCTCTGGTGATCGTGGCTCTCTCCCAGCCGATCTGCGGTGTCGTCTTCGTCCTGGACGGCGTACTGATGGGCGCGGGGGATGGGCCATACCTTGCCTGGGCCATGGTGATCACCCTGGCCGTCTTCACTCCGGTGGCCCTTCTCGTCCCGGCACTGGGCGGAGGACTCACCGCAGTGTGGGCAGCGATGACACTGATGATGACCGTGCGCATGCTGACGCTCTGGCTACGAACCCGCTCAGGCCGTTGGATCGTCACCGGTGCGACCCGCTGACCGTTTCACGTGAAACATCGTGGGCCGTCACGTTTCACGTGAAACACCACCGCTTACGACGGGTACGCAAAAGGGGCTGTACCCCATGGGGTACAGCCCCTCTCACAACTGCTCAAGACGAGCGCAGCGATCAGGCCGCGACGACCTCGATGTTGACCTTGGCGGCAACCTCGGGGTGCAGACGCACGGACGTCTCGTGGGCGCCCAGGGTCTTGATCGGCGAACCGAGCTCAATGCGGCGCTTGTCGACCTCGGGGCCACCGGAAGCCTTGATCGCCGAGGCGATGTCGGCCGGGGTGACGGAACCGAAGAGACGACCGGCGTCGCCAGAGCGGACAGCCAGACGGACCTTGACGGCCTCCAGCTGACCCTTGACCTGGTTGGCCTGCTCGATGGTCTGGATCTCGTGGATCTTGCGAGCACGACGGATCTGCTCGACGTCCTTCTCGCCACCCTTGGTCCAGCGGATAGCGAAATTCCGCGGGATCAGGTAGTTGCGAGCGTAACCGTCCTTGACGTCGACGACGTCGCCCGCGGCACCGAGGCCGGAGACCTCGTGAGTGAGGATGATCTTCATGTTTCGGTCACCCTCTCTTATCGCGCGGTGGACGTGTAGGGCAGCAGCGCCATCTCACGGCTGTTCTTGACTGCCGTGGCGACGTCACGCTGGTGCTGCGTGCAGTTGCCGGTCACGCGGCGGGCACGGATCTTGCCGCGGTCGGAAATGAACTTCCGCAGCATGTTCGTGTCCTTGTAGTCCACGTACGTGACCTTGTCCTTGCAGAATGCGCAGACCTTCTTCTTCGGCTTGCGCACAGGCGGCTTCGCCATGGTGTATCTCCTGTGTGATCAAGAAGTGTGGGTACGACCCACCCTCCGGCCAGAGGCCTAGAAGGGGGGTTCGTCCGAGTAGCCGCCGCCACTGCCGCCGCTGCTGCCGCCGCCGGAGTTTCCACCCCAGCCGCCGCCACCGCTGCCGCCCTGGTTGCCACTGGCAGGAGCGCTGGTGGCCCACGGGTCGTCGGCGGGAGCGCCGCCGCCCTGCTGACCGCCGCCGGGGCTTCCGCCCCAGCTGCCGCCACCCTGGGCGCCACCGCTACCGCCGCCGTAACCACCCTGGCCACCTCGGCCGGCACCGCCGGCCGTCTTGGTGACCTTGGCCGTGGCACTGCGCAGGCTGGCGCCGACTTCCTCGACGTCCAGCTCGTAGACCGTGCGCTTGACGCCCTCGCGGTCCTCGTAGGACCGCTGCTTCAACCGGCCCTGCACGATGACGCGCATGCCTCGCTGAAGCGACTCGGCGACGTTCTCCGCTGCCTGACGCCAGACCGAGCAGGTCAGGAACAGGCTCTCGCCGTCCTTCCACTCGTTCGTCTGACGGTCGAAGGTGCGCGGGGTGGACGCGACACGGAACTTCGCGACCGCCGCACCGGAAGGGGTGAAGCGCAGCTCGGGGTCATCGACAAGATTGCCGACGACCGTGATGACGGTCTCGCCTGCCATGGGGAACCTCTCGGCGGGTTTGCTGCTCTGGCTGCTTGGTTGCTGCTACTCGGATCCCGAGATCAGCTGAGCGGAAGCTCAGTGGGTCTCGGGGCGGAGGACCTTGGTCCGGAGGACCGACTCGTTCAGGTTCAGCTGTCGGTCGAGCTCCTTGACGACCGCAGGCTCGGCCTGCAGGTCGATGACCGAGTAGATGCCCTCGGGCTTCTTCTTGATCTCGTACGAGAGACGACGACGGCCCCAGGTGTCGACCTTCTCGACCTTTCCGTTGCCCTCACGGACGACGGAGAGGAAGTTCTCGATCAGGGGGGAGACAGCGCGCTCCTCCAGATCGGGGTCGAGGATGACCATCACTTCGTAGTGACGCATGTGGAACCCACCTCCTTTGGACTCAACGGCCACGGTCGTTCCGTGGCAGGAGGGTTGTGATGCGTACGCAACGGTATCGGCCGCCACTGACAATCGGGGCTTCCTTGCGGTAGTCCCGGTCGTGACATGGGCAGACACCGTGCAGACGGTACAGACTACCCGCACACCGGCTTCCAGTTGAAATCCGGTCTCGGAGGCCGTCACTCTGTACACATCGGGTGTGTACGGCGCTACGATGCGCCGCCTTCCGCAGGAGGTGCCCTATGGCACAGGCAATGCGACCCAACACCGTCGGAGGCCTTTTCGCCACGGACGGAAAACCTCACCCTCTCCAGGACACCCTGCTCGCGGTGACCCTGGTGCTGGGTGCCACGGCATTCGTCACGGCGATGTTCCACAACCTGCACCTGCTCAGCTCCTGGACCGGCCTGGTGGGCATCCTCACGGGTGCGTACGGCCAGTGGGTCTCGGAGACGACCCGTGAGCGCTTCGGACTGATCCTCGGTCTCGGCGCGTCCGCGATCGGCTTCTTCCTCGGCATGGCGCACGGCGGCCTCTTCGGTGGGGTCATCAACTGACGCCACGGGTACCGTCCCTCTGACAACACCCAAAGCACCACGGAACGCCCGGGTGGCCCACGCCCCGGGGCGCAGGTGCCGTACGCCCAGTCGGGGCGCTCGTAAGGCGCAGTAGGCTTCGGCGCGAGAGCCGGAGCCCCTGTACCCATGGGGACACACCAGCCCGAGGAGCGCCCCGAATGAGCCTGACCCTGAGGACGATCAGTCGCGAGCAGCATCTGGCATACATCCAGAGCCTGCCGTCGGCGAGCCACATGCAGGTCCCGGCCTGGGCTGACGTCAAGGCGGAGTGGCGTTCGGAGAGCCTCGGGTGGTTCGACAAGGGCGGCGAGCTGGTCGGCGCCGGCCTCGTCCTCTACCGGCAGCTGCCCAAGATCAAGCGCTACCTCGCCTATCTGCCCGAAGGCCCGGTCATCAACTGGTTCGCGCCGAATCTGACCGACTGGCTGGAACCGATGCTGGCGCACCTCAAGCACCAGGGCGCGTTCTCGGTGAAGATGGGGCCGCCGGTGATCATCCGGCGCTGGGAGGCCACCTCCATCAAGGCGGGCATCCAGAACCCGGACGTGAAACGCCTGCGTGACATCGAGGCGGACTTCATCGAGCCGCGCGCCTTCGAAGTCGCCGACAAGCTGCGCCGCATGGGCTGGCAGCAGGGCGAGGACGGGGGAGCCGGCTTCGGTGACGTACAGCCGCGCTACGTCTACCAGGTGCCGCTCGCGAACCGGTCCCTGGAAGAGGTCCACAAGAACTTCAACCAGCTGTGGCGCCGCAACATCAAGAAGGCCGAGAAGGCCGGCGTCGAGGTAGTCCAGGGCGGCTACCAGGACCTCGAGGAATGGCAGCGGCTGTACGAGATCACGGCGGTGCGCGACCACTTCCGGCCCCGCCCGCTGTCGTACTTCCAGCGCATGTGGACGGCCCTCAACACCGAGGACCCCAACCGGATGCGGCTGTACTTCGCCCGGCACGAGGGCGTGAACCTGTCCGCGGCCACCATGCTGATCGTCGGCGGACACGTCTGGTACTCCTACGGTGCCTCCGACAACATCGGCCGCGAGGTCCGGCCCTCGAACGCGATGCAGTGGCGGATGCTGCGTGACGCCTACGCGCTCGGCGCCACCGTGTACGACCTGCGGGGCATCTCCGACTCGCTGGACGAGACCGACCACCTGTTCGGCCTGATCCAGTTCAAGGTGGGCACGGGCGGCCAGGCCGCCGAGTACCTCGGCGAATGGGACTTCCCGCTCAACAAGCTGCTCCACAAGGCACTCGACATCTACATGTCGCGCCGCTGACGTCGCGTTCTTCGCTTCAATAGCTCCCATACCTCTGATACACCGCAGCCACTAGAAAGGTTCCGGGTCCGGCCATGGCGCTCACGCTCTACGTCGACACCGCGCGCTGGCGGGCGCACCACAAGCACGTGCAGGAGCAGTTCCCGGGACTCGTCCCGGTCTGCAAGGGCAACGGCTACGGCTTCGGGCACGAGCGGCTTGCGGAGGAGGCGACCCGGCTGGGCTCGGACGTCCTCGCCGTCGGCACGACCTACGAGGCCGCGCGGATCAAGGACTGGTTCGGCGGTGACCTGCTGGTGCTGACGCCGTACCGGCGGGGCGAGGAACCCGTACCGCTGCCCGACCGGGTCATCCGTTCCGTGTCGTCGATCGACGGGGTCTACGGCCTGGTGGGGGCCCGTGTGGTCATCGAGGTGATGTCCTCGATGAAGCGGCACGGCATCAGCGAGCAGGACCTGGCGCAGTTGCACGCCGCCATAGAGAACGTCCGCCTCGAGGGCTTCGCGATCCACCTGCCGCTGGACCGCACCGACGGCTCGGACGCCGTCGAGGAGGTCATCGGCTGGATGGACCGGCTGCGCGCGGCCCGCCTGCCGCTGCACACCATGTTCGTCAGCCACCTCAAGGCCGATGACCTGGCCCGGCTGCAGCAGCAGTTCCCGCAGACCCGCTTCCGCGCCCGCATCGGGACCCGGTTGTGGCTCGGAGACCACGACTCCACCCAGTACCGCGGCGCGGTCCTGGACGTCACGCGCGTCTCCAAGGGGGACCGCTTCGGCTACCGCCAGCAGAAGGCGGCCTCCGACGGCTTCCTGGTCGTCGTGGCGGGCGGAACCTCCCACGGTGTGGGCCTGGAGGCCCCGAAGGCCCTGCACGGGGTCATGCCGCGCGCCAAGGGCGTCGCCCGCGCCGGCCTGGCCACGGTCAACCGGAACCTTTCTCCGTTCGTCTGGGACGGCAAGCAGCGCTGGTTCGCCGAGCCGCCGCACATGCAGGTCTCGATCCTCTTCGTCCCTTCGGACGCTTCCGAACCGAAGGTCGGCGAGGAACTCGTGGCCCATCTGCGGCACACCACCACGCAGTTCGACCGGATCGTCGACCGCTGAACCACGTGAGACGCCCACCGGGCGACGGGAGACGGCAGCGCAGCGCCGTGCTTGACGGTCGCCGAGCGTCGTAGGCACAGCGAAAGGCCGTACACGGAAGCTCCCCTGTACGGCCTTTCGCACGCGCCCCTCGGCTGTTCGCTCAGAGCGAACCGTCGGTGGTCTCCCGGTCGTTGCCCCACTCCACCTGCGGTCCGTCGAAGTGGACGGCGTGGGGGGGGGGGGGGGGGGGGGGGGGGGGGGGGGGGGGGGGGGGGGGGGGGGGGGGGGGGGGGGGGGGGGGGGGGGGGGGGGGGGGGGGGGGG
>NZ_JBVIHJ010000033.1:0-82948 GCF_055570355.1 Streptomyces sp. NPDC031225
CCCCCCCCCCCCCCCCCCCCCCCCCCCCCCCCCCCCCCCCCCCCCCCCCCCCCCCCCCCCCCCCCCCCCCCCCCCCCCCCCCCCCCCCCCCCGCTCCTGGTTCACTCGGACGGGTGTCCGACGGTCCGTCAGACCTCCACCACCACCGGGAGGATCATCGGCCTGCGGCGATACGTGTCGGAGACCCACTTGCCCAGGGTCCGTCGCACCAGCTGCTGGAGCTGGTGGGGTTCGACCACGCCGTCCTGGGCCGAGCGTTCCAGGACCTCGGTGATCCTCGGGATCACGTCCCCGAACGCCGAGTCCTCGATGCCCGAGCCGCGGGCCTGGATGTGCGGCCCGCCCGTGATCTTCCCAGTGGACGAGTCGACGACCAGGAAGACCGAGATGATGCCCTCGTCGCCGAGGATCTTGCGGTCCTTGAGGGCCGGCTCGCCGACATCGCCGACCGAGAGGCCGTCGACGTAGACGTACCCCGCCTGGACCTTGCCGGCGATCTTCGCCCTGCCCTCGACGAGGTCGACCACCACGCCGTCCTCGGCGATGACGATCCGGTCGTGCGGGACGCCGGTCAGGACTCCCAGCTCGGCGTTGGCGCGCAGGTGCCGCCATTCGCCGTGCACCGGCATCAGGTTCTTCGGCCGGCAGATGTTGTAGAAGTACAGGAGCTCGCCGGCGGACGCGTGGCCCGAGACATGGACCTTGGCGTTGCCCTTGTGGACGACGTTGGCACCCCAGCGGGTCAGGCCGTTGATCACGCGGTAGACCGCGTTCTCGTTCCCCGGGATCAGCGAGGAGGCGAGGATGACCGTGTCGCCCTGGACGATGCGGATCTGGTGATCGCGGTTGGCCATGCGGGACAGCGCGGCCATCGGTTCGCCTTGGGAGCCCGTGCAGACCAGGACCACCTCGTGGTCCGGGAGGTCGTCGAGCGTTTTGACGTCGACCACCAGCCCCGGGGGGACCTTCAGGTAGCCGAGGTCACGTGCGATGCCCATGTTGCGGACCATCGAGCGGCCGACGAAGGCGACCCGGCGGCCGTGCTCGTGGGCCGCGTCCAGGATCTGCTGGATACGGTGGACGTGGCTGGCGAAGCTCGCCACGATGATTCGCTTGCGGGCGCTGCCGAAGACCTGCCGCAGGACGTTCGAGATCTCCTTCTCGGGCGGAACGAAGCCCGGGACCTCGGCGTTCGTCGAGTCCGCCAGGAGGAGGTCGATGCCCTCCTCGCTCAGACGCGCGAACGCGTGCAGGTCGGTGAGCCGACCGTCCAGCGGGAGCTGGTCCATCTTGAAGTCGCCCGTGTGCACCACCATGCCCGCGGGAGTGCGGATGGCGACGGCCAGGGCGTCGGGGATGGAGTGGTTGACCGCGACGAACTCGCAGTCGAAGGGGCCGATGCGCTCGCGCTGTCCCTCGACCACCTCAAGGGTGTACGGGCGGACGCGGTGCTCCTGGAGCTTGGCCTCGATGAGCGCGAGGGTCAGCTTGGAGCCGATCAGCGGGATGTCCGGCTTCTCGCGGAGGAGATAGGGGACACCGCCGATGTGGTCCTCGTGGCCGTGCGTGAGGACGATGCCCTCGATGTCGTCGAGGCGGTCCCGGATGGACGAGAAGTCCGGCAGGATCAGGTCGATTCCGGGTTGCTCCTCCTCCGGGAAGAGCACGCCGCAGTCGACGATCAGCAGGCGGCCGCCGTACTCGAAGACCGTCATGTTTCGGCCGATCTCGCCGAGACCGCCGAGCGGGGTGACCCGCAGGCCGCCTTCGGGAAGCGGCGGGGGCGGGGCCAGTTCAGGATGCGGATGACTCAAAAGACTCTCCTCACCACGCGCGCCACGTGCCGGTGGGGCACGTGGCGCGCGTGACGTTCGTGCGTGTAGCAGTTGTCGTTGTGGTGTGCGGACACCGGTGGCCCGCGTATTCAGTTGTTGAGTCCGGTTGCGCGCCGGGCGCGCGAAGTCTGGTGCTAGAGCTGTACCCCGCCGGCAGCAAGATCGATCTTGAGCTGCTCGATCTCGTCGCCGGAGAGCTCGACCATGGGGGCGCGCAGCGGTCCTGCGGGCAGGCCCTGCAGGGCGAGCGCCGCCTTGGTCGTCATCACGCCCTGCGTGCGGAACATGCCCGTGTAGACCGGGAGCAGCTTCTGGTGGATCTCGGTGGCCTTCTGGACGTCGCCGGAGGTGAACGCCTCGACCAGGGCGCGCAGGTCCGGGGTGACCACGTGGCCGACGACCGAGACGAAGCCGACCGCGCCCACGGAGAGCAGCGGGAGGTTCAGCATGTCGTCGCCGGAGTACCAGGCGAGGCCGGAGCGGGCGATGGCCCAGCTGGCGCGGCCGAGGTCGCCCTTGGCGTCCTTGTTGGCGACGATCCGCGGGTGCTCGGCAAGGCGGACCAGCGTCTCGGAGCTGATCGGGACGCCGCTGCGGCCGGGGATGTCGTAGAGCATGACGGGCAGCTCGGCGGCGTCGGCGACTGCCTTGAAGTGCCGGTACAGGCCCTCCTGCGGGGGCTTGTTGTAGTACGGCGTCACGATCAGCAGGCCGTGCGCGCCGGTCTTCTCGGCGGCGCGGGCGAGCTCGATGCTGTGGTGGGTGTCGTTGGTGCCGACGCCGGCGACGACGTGGGCACGGTCGCCGACCGCCTCCAGTACGGCTCGTACGAGGTCCGCTTTCTCCGCGTCGCTGGTGGTGGGGGATTCACCGGTGGTGCCGTTGATGATCAGGCCGTCGTTGCCTGCGTCCACCAGGTGGGTGGCGAGCCGCTGAGCGCCGTCGAGGTCGAGTGCGCCGTCCGCCGTGAACGGCGTGACCATGGCGGTGAGGACCCGCCCGAAGGGGGTCTGCGGAGTGGAGGTCGGAGCCATGGGTAACACGCTACTCGTTGCTCAAGGCGGGGTCTGCCCTAGGGGGGCGCGAAAAGTCAGGACAAAAGAGGAACCCGGCACTGCCTGCTCGGGGGTTCAAGCAGTGCCGGGTCCGTTTGATCAGGCTAGATGAACTTCTCCAAATGCCGCAATACGGACACTTCGCGCGGCGGACCCGTACATCTGTGCCCTCCGGGGAAACGGGCGTCCACGTCCGTTACGGCGCGACTCGGCCGTTCGCGTTGAAGGCAGCGTGCGTCAGCGGCATGAGCCTGGCCCACTCCGCCTCCATCTTCTCGCCCACCATCTCGATCTCCCGCTGCGGGAACGACGGCACCTTCGCCTGCTCGTGCTGGGTGCGCAGGCCGAGGAAGTGCATGAGCGAGCGGGCGTTGCAGGTGGCGTACATCGAGGAGAACAGGCCGACGGGCAGGACCGAACGGGCGACCTCGCGGGCGACGCCCTGCGCGAGCATGTCCTGGTAGGCGCGGTACGCCTGGCGGTACGACTCCTCCATGGCGCTTCCGACGGACGCGTGCTGCTCCGGGGTGCCCTCGACGAAGACGTACTTGCCGGGGCGGCCCTGCTGGACGAGCTTGCGGTCGGGGCCGGGGACGTAGAAGACGGGCTGGAGCTCGCGGTAGCGACCGGACTCCTCGTTGTACGACCAGCCCACGCGGTGCCGCATGAACTCGCGGAACACGAGGATCGGAGCGCTGATGAAGAAGGTCATGGAGTTGTGCTCGAACGGGCTGCCGTGCCGGTCCCGCATGAGGTAGTTGATCAGGCCCTTGGAGCGCTCCGGGTCCTTGCTCAGCTCTTCCAGGGACTGCTCTCCGACGGTCGACACCCTGGCGGCGAACAGCACGTCGGAGTCGGCCGCGCTGTGCTTGACCAGTTCGACGGTGACGTCGTCGCGCAGTTCGATCTTGAAATCGTCGTCGGGGGTGGGGGTCACGGTTCGGGGGGTCCTTCCCAGCTCGTTCGGTGGCGACGACACTCTACGGCCCGCCAAACGGGACTTTCACTGCCGTGACCGAGTTAAGTCGGCGAAAACGGGCACCTTTTGCGGCAGTCGCTCGTCTGTACAGACAGCAGCGATTCGTTCGATCCCCGAAGGGAGAGGTACCTCCATGCTGTTGCGTCGGCGCGAACCCGTACCGTTCGCCTTTGTCGCCGAAGCCGACAGGTTCCGCAGCAATGTCACTCCGCCGCCCCGTCAGCGCGCGGCCGTCGGGGAGATAGCCGGGCGCTGGCTGCTCGGGCTCACCATCGTCGCCGGACTCGTGGGTTCCCTGGTCATAGGGATGCCAGCGCTGTCGCAGGATCAACCGCCCTCGCAGACGCAGCAGTCCCAGGCCTCGCAAGGACACTGACTCATCCGAGCCCCTGAAGGTGGCTCGCGGGGACATCGGCGGATAGCCTCACCGGGCACAGCCCACCGCATGGACCGAGTGAGGACCCGCCGTGCCCCTGCCCTTCCTGACGGCCGACCGCGCATTCGAGACGACGGACGACGTCGCGTTGCCGTTCGACGACCGTGACCGCTGGCGGCGCCCCTACCGGCCCGGCCCGTGGCGGGTGGGCTCGGCCGCGATCCTTCTGCTGCTCGCCTCCTACGTGCTGTTCGCGGCGGTGATCATCGCGCTCACCGACTCGCCGTCCGAGGCCGGCGTGGTGCTCGGCATCGCCGTGTTCGTCATCGCCTGTGCGTTGCGGCTGCTGCGCATGGGGGTGTGGGTGAGCGCCCGCGGGGTGCGTCGGGTGAGCTTCCTCTTCACCCGGACGGTTGCCTGGGAGCAGGTCGTCACCGTGCGGACGGCACAGCAGCCGGTGCGCTGGCTCGGACTGCCGCGCACGGTTCAGGGGCAGGCCCTCACCGTCGTACGACAGGGCCGGTCGCCGGAGGCCGAGGGGCCGCTGCTGACCTCGCACAACGCGGACTTCCTGGCGCGTGGCGAGGCGTTCGACCGGGCCGCGGACGCGGTGGAGGCCTGGGCGGCGGAGTACCGGCGGGCCTGACACATCGCGGTACGCCGAAGGGGCCGGTCCGCTACAGATGCGGGCCGACCCCTTCGGCGTACGTGCGGCTAGGCCTCGATCGTCCTGCCGTCGTGCAGGGCTATCGCGCGCTGCATCGCCTTGCGGGCACGCGGGGTGTCGCGGGCGTCGTGGTAGGCGATCGCGAGGCGGAACCAGCTGCGCCAGTCGTCGGGGGCCGCCTCGGTCTCGGCCTTGCGCTCGGCGAAGACCTCGTCGGCCGAGTCACGGTCGATCCGGCCGCCGGGCGTGCGCTTCAACTCGTCGACGGGCAGGCCGCCCTCGGCGTCGAGCTCGGCGGCCAGGGCGTTGGCCCTGCGGACGAACTGGGTGTTCTTCCACAGGAACCACAGTCCGATCACCGGCAGGATCAGCACCGCGACGCCGAAGGTGACCGTCAGCAGGGTGCCGGACTGGATGAGCATGACGCCACGGCTGCCGACCAGCACGAAGTAGACGAGCAGGGCGGCGGCCGTGACGGCGTAGGACAGCTTGGCTCGCATGACGGTGTCAGCCCAGGTCCAGGAAGTTTTCCAGGCCGAAGGTCAGGCCCGGGGTGGTCACCACGCGGCGCGCGCCGAGCAGGATGCCCGGCATGAAGCTGCTGTGGTGAAGGGAGTCGTGGCGGATGGTCAGCGTCTCGCCCTCGCCGCCCAGCAGGACCTCCTGGTGGGCCAACAGACCGCGCAGCCGGACGGAGTGGACGGGGACGCCGTCCACGTCCGCACCCCGCGCGCCGTCCAGGGCCGTGTCCGTGGCGTCCGGCGCCGGGGCCGTGCCCGCCTCGGCACGCGCCGAGGCGATGAGCTGGGCCGTGCGGGTGGCGGTGCCCGAAGGGGCGTCGACCTTCTTCGGGTGGTGCAGCTCGATGACCTCCACCGACTCGAAGTACGGGGCGGCGAGCTGCGCGAACTTCATGTTCAGCACGGCTCCGACGGAGAAGTTGGGCGCGATGAGGACGCCCGTCTCCGGGGAGGCGTACAGCCAGCCCTTCAGCTTGGTGAGGCGCTCGTCGGTCCAGCCCGTGGTGCCGACGACCGCGTGGATGCCGTGACCCACGCAGTACTCGAGGTTGTCCATCACCGAGGCGGGTGTGGTCAGTTCGACCACGACCTGGGCGCCGTTCTCGGCGAGGGTCTCCAGCTTGTCGCCCCGGCCGAGGGCGGCCACCAGCTCCATGTCCTCGGCCGCCTCGACGGCCCGCACCGCCTCGGAACCGATGCGGCCCTTCGCACCGAGGACGGCCACGCGCAGCTTGCTCATCTCTTGCTTCCTAACCGGGGTTTGCGAGGGGATCAGGCAACGGCCTCGTGCAGTCGGGCCGCCTGCTTGTCCTTCAGCGGGCCGATGACCGACAGCGACGGGCGCCGCCCCAGGATCTCGCGGGCTACCGCGCGGACGTCGTCCGGGGTGACCGACGCTATCCGGCTCAGCATGTCGTCGACCGACATCTGCTCGCCCCAGCACAGCTCGCTCTTGCCGATGCGGTTCATCAGCGCGCCCGTGTCCTCCAGGCCAAGGACCGTGGAGCCCCGGAGCTGGCCGATGGCACGGCCGATCTCGTCGTCCGAGAGGCCGTTCGCGGCGACCTGGTCGAGTTCGTCGCGGCAGATCTTCAGCACGTCGTGGACCTGCGAGGGCCGGCAGCCGGCGTACACGCCGAACAGGCCGCAGTCGGCGAAGCCGGAGGTGTACGAGTAGACGCTGTACGCCAGCCCGCGCTTCTCCCTGACCTCCTGGAAGAGGCGGGACGACATGCCGCCGCCGAGCGCGGTGTTGAGCACGCCGAGGGCCCAGCGGCGGTCGTCCGTGCGGGCGAGGCCGGGCATGCCGAGGACGACGTGGGCCTGTTCGGTCTTGCGGCCGATCAGCTCGACGCGGCCCGCGGCGCGCAGGGTGCGCACGCCCTCGCGCGGGGCGATGGGCGTGGCCTCGGGGTTCCTGAAGGCGCCGGCCTTCTCGAAGGCGGCGCGGACCTGTCGTACGACCTTGTCGTGGTCGACGTTGCCCGCGGCCGCGACCACCAGGTGCGTGGGGTCGTAGTGCTTCTTGTAGAAGCGGCGGATGCGGTCGGCGGTGAGGGCGTTGACGGTGTCGACCGTGCCGAGGACGGGACGGCCGAGGGGGTTGTCGCCGAACATGGTGCGCGCGAACAGGTCGTGCACACCGTCGCCCGGGTCGTCCTCGGTCATGGCGATCTCTTCGAGGATCGCGCCGCGCTCGACGTTGACGTCCTCTTCGCGGATCAGCGAGCCGGTCAGCATGTCGCAGACGACGTCGATGGCGAGGGGCAGGTCGGTGTCGAGCACGCGCGCGTAGTAGCACGTGTACTCCTTCGCCGTGAACGCGTTCATCTCGCCGCCGACCGCGTCGACGGCGGAGGAGATGTCCAGCGCGCTGCGCTTCGACGTGCCCTTGAAGAGGAGGTGCTCCAGGTAGTGCGTGGCGCCGTTCAGGGACGGCGTCTCGTCACGGGAGCCCACGTGCGCCCAGATACCGAAGGTCGCGGAGCGGACCGAGGGCAGCGTCTCGGTGACGATGCGCAGGCCGCCCGGGAGGGTGGTCTTGCGGACCGTGCCGATGCCGTTGGTGCCCCGGATGAGGGTTTGGGTACGGGCGACGGCCCGCGCCTCCGAGGAGGTGCGGGCCGTCGCCGTGGAGCTGGTCGACGTCACTGGTCGGTGTCGTCCTTCTTCTCTTCGTCGCCCTCGCCCTCGATCACGGGGATGAGGGAGAGCTTGCCGCGGGAGTCGATCTCGGCGATCTCGACCTGGACCTTGGAGCCCACGGCGAGGACGTCCTCGACGTTCTCCACGCGCTTGCCGCCGGCGAGCTTGCGGATCTGCGAGATGTGCAGCAGACCGTCCTTGCCCGGGAGCAGCGAGACGAACGCACCGAAGGTGGTCGTCTTGACGACCGTGCCCAGGTAGCGCTCGCCGACCTCCGGCATGGTCGGGTTGGCGATCGAGTTGATCGTCGCGCGGGCCGCCTCGGCCTGCGAGCCGACCTGGGCACCGATGTAGATGGTGCCGTCGTCCTCGATCGTGATCTCGGCGCCGGTGTCCTCCTGGATCTGGTTGATCATCTTGCCCTTCGGGCCGATGACCTCGCCGATCTTGTCCACGGGGATCTTGACGGTGATGATCCGCGGGGCGTTCGGGGACATCTCGTCCGGCGTGTCGATCGCTTCCATCATCACGTCGAGGATGTGGAGGCGGGCGTCACGGGCCTGCTTGAGAGCGGCGGCCAGGACGGAGGCGGGGATGCCGTCCAGCTTGGTGTCGAGCTGGAGGGCGGTCACGAACTCCTTGGTGCCGGCGACCTTGAAGTCCATGTCACCGAAGGCGTCCTCCGCACCGAGGATGTCGGTGAGGGCGACGTAGTGCGTCTCGCCGTTGATCTCCTGGGAGATCAGGCCCATGGCGATACCGGCGACGGGGGCCTTGAGGGGCACACCGGCGTTCAGCAGCGACATGGTGGAGGCGCAGACCGAGCCCATGGACGTCGAGCCGTTGGAGCCGAGAGCCTCGGACACCTGACGGATCGCGTAGGGGAACTCCTCGCGCGTCGGCAGGACCGGCACGATGGCGCGCTCGGCGAGGGCGCCGTGGCCGATCTCGCGGCGCTTGGGGGAGCCCACGCGGCCGGTCTCGCCGACGGAGTACGGCGGGAAGTTGTAGTTGTGCATGTAGCGCTTGCGGGTCACCGGGGAGAGGGTGTCCAGCTGCTGCTCCATCCGGAGCATGTTGAGGGTGGTGACGCCCAGGATCTGGGTCTCGCCACGCTCGAACAGCGCCGAGCCGTGCACGCGCGGGATGGCCTCGACCTCGGCGGCGAGCGTACGGATGTCCGTGACGCCGCGGCCGTCGATGCGGACCTTGTCCTTGATGACGCGCTCACGGACCAGGGACTTGGTCAGCGAGCGGTACGCGGCGGAGATCTCCTTCTCGCGGCCCTCGAACTGCGGGAGCAGCTTCTCGGCGGCGATCTCCTTGACGCGGTCCAGCTCGGCCTCGCGGTCCTGCTTGCCGGCGATGGTGAGCGCCTGGGAGAGCTCGCTCTTGACCGCGGCCGTCAGGGCCTCCAGGACGTCGTCCTGGTAGTCGAGGAAGACCGGGAACTCGCCGGTCGGCTTGGCGGCCTTGGCGGCGAGGTCGGCCTGGGCCTTGCAGAGCACCTTGATGAAGGGCTTCGCGGCGTCCAGACCGGCGGCGACGACCTCCTCGGTCGGCGCCTCGGCACCGCCCTGGACCAGCTGGATGGTCTTCTCGGTGGCCTCGGCCTCGACCATCATGATCGCGACGTCGCCGTCCTCCAGGGCGCGGCCCGCGACGACCATGTCGAAGACGGCGTCCTCGAGCTCGGAGTGCGTCGGGAAGGCCACCCACTGGCCGTTGATCAGCGCGACGCGGACGCCGCCGATCGGGCCGGAGAAGGGCAGGCCGGCCAGCTGGGTGGACGCGGAGGCGGCGTTGATCGCCACGACGTCGTACAGGTGGTCGGGGTTGAGGGCCATGATCGTGGCGACGACCTGGATCTCGTTGCGCAGGCCCTTCTTGAAGGACGGGCGCAGCGGGCGGTCGATCAGGCGGCAGGTGAGGATGGCGTCCTCGGAGGGACGGCCCTCGCGGCGGAAGAAGCTGCCGGGGATCTTGCCGGCGGCATACATCCGCTCCTCGACGTCCACCGTGAGGGGGAAGAAGTCGAGGTTTTCCTTGGGCTTCTTGGAAGCGGTGGTGGCCGACAGCACCATGGTGTCGTCGTCCAGGTACGCCACGGCGGAGCCGGCGGCCTGCTTGGCCAGGCGGCCCGTCTCGAAGCGGATGGTGCGGGTGCCGAAGGAGCCGTTGTCAATGACGGCCTCGGCGTAGTGGGTCTCGTTCTCCACTAGCGTTTTCTCCGTTACTTTTCGTCTGCGTTCGTCTTTTGTCCCGATCCGCCCGTGTGGCGGGGGGACATGCGCGGAGAAGCGCTCCGTCTGGTGCGGGCCGGTCTTCGATCGAAGCACCCGGGGGTTCCTGCTGCCCGGGGGCCACTACCGAGGACCGGCGGCGGCGAGGTGCACTTCTCCTCGTGATATTGCGTTGTGCTACCACACTACAAAGTGGGTGTGACACTGCGCACGTTTCCGCGCGTACGGCAAAGGGAGCGGTCCCCGATCGTTTCGGGAACCGCTCCCCTCACGGCGTCCTACTTGGCGCCCGCCGCACCGCGGCGGATGCCGAGGCGGTCGACCAGCGCACGGAAGCGCTGGATGTCCTTCTTCGCCAGGTACTGGAGAAGGCGACGGCGCTGACCGACCAGGATCAGCAGACCACGACGGGAGTGGTGGTCGTGCTTGTGGGTCTTGAGGTGCTCGGTCAGGTCCGAGATACGGCGCGAGAGCATCGCGACCTGGACCTCGGGGGAGCCGGTGTCGCCCTCCTTCTGGCCGAACTCGGTCATGATCTGCTTCTTCGTAGCGGCGTCGAGCGACACGCGTACTCCTCGTAGTCTCTTGGGTGGCCACCGAGTGCCCCTGGTCCACTTCTCAGGGGAGCTTCCGTAACTCGGGAGGCGGGGATCCGCTGGGCGCGGCCTCCGGAGCGGACAGCTCCGGGGGTGCGTACACAAACGGCCGTCAGCCAGGGTACCAGCCCGGCGGGAGTGCCCCGGTCCACGCCGACGTCGTACACATGACGCAGCGGCTGCCACCCATGTGGGTGACAGCCGCTGTCAACTGCTCGGGCCGGGCGTCAGCTGGTCATGCCGCGGGCCGCCGCGTAGAGGTCGAGGACCGCGAGGCAGAGCGGGACGAGGGAGAGCAGCACCGCGCCCTCGCTCAGGTCGAGCATCCGGCCCCAGAACGGGGTCACGCCCTTGCGCGGCACGATCAGGGCGACGGCCACGAGAAGCGTGGCGCCCAGGGCCACCGCGGCGGAGAGCCAGACGGTGCGGATGTCCAGGGGGGCGCTGTTGTGGTCGTAGACGAGGTCCTTGATGATGTCGGCCGGCGGGTTCAGGGCCAGGCCGAGGACCAGCAGGCTGACGGTGATGATGCCCGAGATCATCAGGGTCACGACCTGCGACGTGTACAGGAAGAGCCGGGCCCGCATGAGCATGGCGAGGCCGGCCGCCAGGGACAGCAGCTGCGCCCAGCCGCTGGTGGAGAAGCCGAGCACCACGCCGGCGGAGGCGACACCGGTGACCGCGCAGCCGCCGACGAGGCCGAGCAGCAGTTCGTGGCCGCGGCGGGCCTGGTCGGTGATGAGCTGGTAGTCGACCGGCTCCTGCTCGTGCTGGTCCTCGGCACGACCGCGCTTGGCGATCTGGTCGGGCGAGCGGAAGCCGATGGGGAGCCGGGAGAAGCGGGCGGACCAGCCGGGCAGGAAGCCGATGACGGCGACCATGACCACCGCGGTGACGGCGGCGCTCTCGCGCGGCTCGGCCTCGGAGACGATCGCTGCGAAGGTGGCGAGCACGCCGACGCCTGCGCCGAACGCGGCGGCGATGAAGGGCGCGTCCTTCTGGGGCAGCATCAGGACGAGCAGCACCGCGGCGACGAGGACGACGGCGAAGCCGACGAGAAGGTTCAGGCGTCCGGGCCCCTCCCCCGCGTCGAGGCCCATGACGCCGGAGCCGCCGACCATCAGGTGCGGCAGCGAGGCGAGACCGAGGGCCACGGCCGCGTGGTGGTCGTCGTAGACGCGGGCCCGTACGGACGCGAGCGCGACGAGGACGACTCCGGTGACGCCCGCGATGACGCCCGGCAGGCCGTGCATGTCGTGGCGCAGCGGCTCCGAGAACCACAGGGCCAGCGCCATCATCGTCAGCAGCAGCGCGCCGGCGGTCAGGCCCACGACCCGCATCATGCTGTCGTTCCAGCTGCGCCGGTCGGCCTCGACGACGGCGGCCACGGCGTCCACGACGTCGTCGAAGACGGCGGGCGGCAGCGAGTCCGCGAACGGCCGCAGGAGCAGCAATTCGCCATCGCGTATCTGCTGTTCGGAGAGCGAACGGCCGTCGTCGAGGACGGAACCGTCCCTGCGTACGAGGTTGTACCCGGTGGGCGCGGCCTCCTCGGGCGTCTGCCCCGACAGCCGCAGGATCTCCGGGTATACGTCAGAGAGCGGCACGTCCTCGGGAAGTGCCACATCGATCCGGCTGTTCGGTGCCGCCACCGTGACCCGGCAGAATCCGGTTGCTGAAACCGTACTCACCTGACGGTTCCCCCTAGTCCAGTACTCGGTGATTCGTCGCGGTTTGCCAGGGTGATTCCCGCTCCCCGCTTCATTTGGAGCGTCACCCTACCGTCCTCTTGCGGCATCTCCCCATCCCCTCCCGGCTCAACGGCCCCGCAGAACAGTAGGATCAGCGCCCGGCTCATGAGTTGGCAAAGCCCCATGAGTTGACGAACATACGGGGGCCGTCACGACGGGGGCGGTTCGACATTGCGATTGCGTGAAGGACTGGTGGATCGGTGAGCGTCGTCATCGTCAAGCGCCCGCCGCGGGTATACCCGCCGGAGGTGCCGAGTGAGGAGGTCAAGCTCGAGTCACCTCCCGAACTCCCTCGTACCGAGGACGACAGTCTGCTGATGAACCTGCTGCCCATGCTGGGCATGGGTTCGTCGGCGGCGTTCTTCTTCATGCCCGGGGCCCAGGGCTTCATGAAGATCATGGGCGGGCTCATGATGGTCTCCACGGTCGCCATGCTGGTCGCCCAGATAGTGCGGGCCCGCAAGGGGCCGTCCGGTCAGATGGCCGAGGCCCGTCGCGACTACCTCAAGTACCTGGCGCAGAAGCGGCGTGAGGTGCGGCGCACCGTGCACAAGCAGCGCGACGCCCAGTACTACCTGCACCCGGCGCCGGAGCAGCTGTGGGCGCTGGTCGCCGAGGGGTCGCGGCTGTGGGAACGGCGTTCCACGGACCCGGACTTCGCCCAGGTGCGCATCGGCCTCGGCCCGCAGCAGCTGGCGACTCCCCTGGTCGCTCCCGACACCGCGCCGGTGGACGAGCTGGAGCCGCTGACCGCCCACGCCATGCAGCAGTTCATCGCGAGCTACGGCACGCTCGGTGAACTCCCGCTGGCCATCGGGCTGCGCTCCTTCTACCACGTGACGATCTCCGGTGACGCCGAGACGGTCTACGGCCAGACCCGTGCCGTGGTCGGCCAGTTGGCCTCGCTGCACTCCCCCGACGACGTGCTGATCGCGGTCGTGGCCTCGCCGGGCGCGGCGGTGGACTGGGAGTGGACCAAGTGGCTGCCGCACATGCAGCACAAGGACTCCGACGGCGCCGGCACCCGGCGTCTGCTCTGCTTCGACCTGGGCGAGCTGGAGGAGATGATCGCGCACCAGCTGGAGGGCCGCGCCCGCTGGAGCCGGGACGGTTCGCCGGTCCTGGACCAGCCGCACGTGGTCGTCGTCCTGGACGGCGGCGGGGTGCCCGCGGACTCGGTCCTCGCCTCGGCGGAGGGTCTGCAGGGCGTGACCATCGTCGAGGTGGTGCCCGGCGAGCTCGACGAGGCGCGTGGCTCCCTGTCGGTGCGGGTGTGGCCCGAGGGCATGGAACTGGAGGCGGGCACGGGTGTCTTCACCGGCACGCCCGACGTCCTGTCGCAGGCGCAGGCGGAGTCGCTGGCCCGTCAGCTGGCGCCGCTGCGGCTGGGTGCCGCCGACGCCGACGAACCGCTGCTCGCGAACCTGGACTTCACCGACCTCATGCAGATCGGTGACGCGGCGGGCGTGGACGTCTCGCGCACCTGGCGGCCGCGCACGCTGCACGAGCGGCTGCGGGTCCCGATCGGTCTCGGCTCAAGTGGCGAGCCGGTCATGCTGGACCTCAAGGAGGCCTCGCAGGAGGGCATGGGCCCGCACGGCCTGTGCGTCGGCGCCACCGGTTCCGGAAAGTCGGAGCTGCTGCGCACCCTGGTGCTCGGCCTCGCGGTCACCCACTCCTCCGAGACTCTCAACTTCGTCCTCGCGGACTTCAAGGGTGGAGCCACCTTCACCGGCATGGGCAACATGCCGCACGTGTCCGCGGTCATCACCAACCTGGCCGACGAGCTGACGCTCGTGGACCGTATGCGCGACTCCATCACCGGTGAGCTGACTCGCCGTCAGGAACTCCTGCGGCAGTCCGGCAACTACGCCAACATCACCGACTACGAGAAGGCCCGCGCGGCGGGCGCCGCGCTCGACCCGCTGCCCTCGCTCGTCCTGATCATCGACGAGTTCAGCGAACTGCTCGCCGCCAAGCCGGACTTCATCGAGATGTTCATCCAGATCGGCCGTATCGGCCGTTCGCTGGGTGTGCACATGCTGCTCGCCTCGCAGCGCCTCGAGGAGGGCAAGCTGCGCGGTCTCGACACCTTCCTGTCGTACCGCATCGGTCTGCGCACCTTCTCGGCCGCCGAGTCCCGTACGGCGATCGGTGTGCCCGACGCCTACCACCTGCCGAACGTGCCCGGCGCGGGCATCCTCAAGTACGACACCGAGACGATGGTGCAGTTCAAGGCCGCGTACGTGTCGGGCACCTACCGGTCGAACGGGCCGACGGCGCAGGGCGGCGGCCGGATCGACCGCTCGCCGGTGCTGTTCACCGCCGCGCCGGTGCCGGTGCGGATCCTCGCCGATCCGGAGCCGGAGACCCGCACCAACCAGGTCGACGACGCGCTCGCCGACACCGTTCTCGACGTCATCGTCAGCCGCCTGGACGGGCAGGGTCCGCCCGCCCACCAGGTGTGGCTGCCGCCGCTGGACGAGCCGTTCAGCCTCGACCAGGTGCTGCCGGTGCTCGGTGTCAGCCCGGAGCGCGGTCTGCACGCCGAGGGCTATCACGCCCAGAGCAAGCTGACCGTGCCGGTCGGCCTGGTCGACAAGCCCTTCGAGCAGCGCCGTGACGTGATGTACGCGGACCTGTCGGGTGCCGCCGGTCACGCGCTGATCGTGGGTGGCCCGCAGTCCGGCAAGTCGACGCTCGTGCGCACGATGGTCACGTCGTTCGCGCTCACCCACACGCCGGCCGAAGTGCAGTTCTACGCCCTCGACTTCGGCGGCGGCGGCATGCTCGCGCTGGAGAACCTGGCCCACATGGGCGGCGCCGCCTCCCGGCTCGACCAGGAGAAGGTCCGCCGTACGGTCGCGGAGGTGCACGGCATCCTGGGCGCCCGTGAGGAGTTCTTCCGCTCCAAGAGCATCGACTCCATGGGCACCTTCCGAAACCGCCGGGCGCAGGGTCACTACCCCGACCAGCAGTGGGGCGACGTCTTCCTCATCATCGACGGCTGGGCGACGTTCAAGAACGACTACGAGATGCTCGACCCGGTCATCGCCGACATCGCGACCCGCGGTCTCGGTTTCGGTGTCCACCTGATCATCACCGCGACCCGGTACACCGAGATGCGGCCCGCGCTGCGCGACCAGATCCTCAGCAGGCTCGAACTGCGGCTCGGTGACGCGATGGAGTCGGAGTTCGACCGCAAGCGGGCCGAGAACGTGCCGATGGGCAAGCCCGGGCGCGGTCTGTCCCCGGACAAGCTGGACTACCTCGCCGCCACGCCCCGCATCGACGGGTCGACGGCGGTGGAGGACCTCGCCGACGGCATGGCGAACCTCGTGCAGAGCGTCAACAACGCCTGGCAGGGCCCGACGGCACCGAAGGTGCGGATGCTGCCGACGATGCTGCACGCGTCCGAGCTGCCCGGTGGCGGCGACTTCGGCAGCCGCGGTATCGCGGTCGGCGTCGACGAGCTCACCCTCTCGCCGGTCTTCGTGGACTTCGAGACCGACCCGCTGTTCGTCATCTACGGCGAGAGCGAGTCCGGCAAGTCCTCGCTGCTGCGGTTCATGGCCAAGCAGATCTCGGAGCGGTACGCCACCAACAAGGCGCTGTTCGTGGTCTCGGACTTCCGGCGCGCGCTGCTCGGCCAGGTGCCCGAGAGCCACATGTACAAGTACTGCGCCTCGGGGCCGCAGCTCCAGGAGGTCATGGAGTCGCTGGCCGGCTCGATGAGCCGCCGTATGCCGGGCCCGGACGTCACGCCGGACCAACTGCGCAACCGCTCCTGGTACAACGAGCCCGACGCGTTCATCTTCATCGACGACTACGACCTCGTCGCCACGTCGATGGGCAACCCGATGTCGGTGCTCATGGAGTACCTGCCGTTCGCACGTGACCTGGGCCTGCGCATCATCCTGGCCCGCACCACCTCCGGTGCCTCGCGCTCCTCCTTCGAACCGGTCCTCACCCGGATCAAGGAACTCGGCGCGCAGGGCATCGTGCTGTCCGGTGACCCGTCGGAGGGCCCGGTGTTCAACAACATCAAGGCGACTCCGCAGCCGCAGGGCCGTGGCCAGTTCATCTCGCGCCGGTCGAGCGGCCAGCTCGTCCAGACGGGATACCTGCCGGAGAGCTGAGTACCGGCTCGGCGAGGGAGGCGGGCCGTGTCTGCGGCCCGCCTCTCTTTGTCGTTGTGAAGAAACGTGTCGAACGGGGAGAGAGACCGTGACGGACTATTTCAAGACCGACACCGCCGAACTGGGGCGGTTCAGAAAGACGTTGGAGGACGCGAAGGCCGAACTGGACAACGTCCGCAAGTGGATGCAGGACGTGTCCGCGGAGGGCATCGGCACCAAGGACCTGGACGCCGCCTGCGCGGAGTTCCAGGAGCACTGGAAGTACGGCTCCGAGCAGATCGCTGAGCTGACCGGGAAGTTCGCGGACAGCGTGGGCCAGAGCAAGGCCAACTACGACGAGGTCGACCACGCCCTCGAAGAGGGCTTCCGCAAGGCGGCGGCACAGGGAGGCGGCAAGTGACCACCTATCCCTCGCTGGGCTTCGACCCCGCACCGGGCAGCGTCCCCGTCGTGTCGGAACTGACGGCACGGCTCCAGAAGTCGGCGCAGACCATCTCCGACGCCCACAAGATGATCGAGAACCTGCGGTCGGGCGGCGACTGGGAGGGCGACGCGGCGGTCGCCTTCCGCGAACAGCTCGACGGGGCGCTGCCGACGAACCTGAAGAACGCCCACGCCTCCATCACCAGGGCGGCCACCGCGCTGGCCGACTGGCACAAGGCGCTCGACGGCTACCAGCAGCGGGCGCGGGCTCTGGACGGCGACGCCAAGGACGCGAAGGGGCGGATCGACACCGCGGAGGGCCAGGAGAAGACGGCTTCCGCCAATCCCGACCTGAAGCTCGCGGGCAAGACGTTCACCAACGACGCCGAGCTGAGGAACGCGCAGGCGCGGCTGGACCGGGCGACCGAAGAGCTCACCAAGGCACGCGAGGCGGTGAACAACGCCAGGACCGCCTACAGCGACGTCGTCAGGAAGGCGCAGGAGCTGCAGGAGGAGCACGGCACCGACGCCCGCGGCAAGGCGCGGGTGCTGCGGGACTCCACGGACAAGCTGGCGCCCGAGGAGCCGAACTGGTTCGAGAAGGCCATGGACTGGGTCGGCGACAACCTCACCGACATCCTCGGCACGATCGCCGCCATCGCGGGTCTCGCGGCGCTGTTCTTCGCCGTACCGGTCGGTCCCATCCTCCTGCTGGTCGCGGCGGCGGCGAGCGCGGCGACGCTGATCAGCCGGTTGTCGAACCCGGTGGTCCGGGCCTCCCTCAAGGACGGCTTCACCAAGGGGGAGTTCGACGCGGACTTCTGGAGCAACGCGGTGGGCGTGGTCGGCGACACCCTCGGCATGGTGCCGGGCGTCGGTGCCGTCGCTCGCGGGGTCAACGGGGCCGCGCGGTCGGCGAGCGCCGGTGCGGAGGCGCTCACCCTGGGCGAGAAGCTGAGCAGCGCGGGCGGCAAGACCTGGCTGGCCGCGCAGCGCATCCACGCCGCCGAGAACCCGCTCACCACCTGGCTGGTGAAGGGCGCCGCCGACCCGTCCTCGGCGGCGCGGATCGTCGACGTCTCGGTCTCCGGCGCGGGGGCGCTCACCGGGACGTACGGCGTGGCCAAGAACCTGTGGGACGAGATCAAGAACCCCGCCGCGGAGAACGCGGCGACCGGGGCGGACGGTGTCCGGGCCGGCAGTTTCGACGGGGCCGGCCATGGTGCCACCGCCCTGAAGACGCTGAAGATCCTGTTCGGCGCGACGCACTGAAGGAGTGGAACTCATGACCGACGACGCGGACGAGTTCGAGTACGCAATCGACGAGTCGGCGCTGGAGCGTGGCTGCGACCTGTGGTTCGCGCTCGCGCCCGGCTATGTGGAGGTCCCCTTCCGCGACCTCTTCGCCGATCCGGAGTCCCCCGAGGGCGCGAGGGTGGTCGAGGCGGTCCAGTCGCTCCTCGAACTGGTCCCGCAGGAGCAGCAGACGGGCTTCCTGGAGCAGCTCGCCCAGGCCAGGGCCCTGACCTCGGAGATGCGGCGGGAAGGCGTGGTGGGCTTCGCCATCGGCGCCCATGAGGGGGACGACGGCTCCATGCTGGAGTCGGTCGTGATGCTCGCCCGGCGTGAGATCCCCTGGACCCCGCCGAAGCTGGCGGCGGCACAGGCCGCGACCGCGCGCAAGAACGCACTGCCGGTCGCCGTGGTGGATCTGCCCTGCGGGCCCGGCGCGTTCACCGAGTCCCTGGTGGAGCTGCCGCCGGAGGCAGACCCCCGGCAGCGTTCCCTGTACGAGGCGACCGCGTACCTGCCCTTCCCCGACGGGCGGAATCTCGCGGTCCTCACGTTGACGACCACGGCCGTCGACGCTCGCGAGAACTACCGTGACATCCACCGCGCCATGGCGGAGATGGTGAGCTTCGACAACCCGCTCCCCGAGGAGTTCAAGGCCCGGATCCCCCAGTCCGAGGTCGAGGCGTCCGTGCGCGCGGTCTTCGGCTGACCCTGATGGAGTCAAACGCAGTGGACGTTCCCCTGACCAAGACGGCTTACGAGGACCCGGCCACCCGGCGGGCCTGGCGCCGCACGGCCGCGTTCCGGCTCAGTGCCTTCGTGCTCTCGCTCGGGTCCTTCGTGGCCTGGCTGTACGCGGTGCTCCTGACACCGGTGTGGACGCTCTGGGTCCTCTTCCCCGCCCTGTTCGTGCTGATCTACCTGGCCATGCTGAACACCGCGAGGGTCCTGGGCATCCGGTCGCTGCGCCGGGTCCTGCGCGTCTATCCCTGGCAGTCGGTCCCGGGCGCCGCCTCGATCGCGAAGAACGGCACCACCCGGTTCTCCTTCGGGGACCCCGAGCGCCCGGACAATACCGTCTCCCTCGGCTACGGCAGCTTCCTGGGCAGTGGTTACACCTTCTGGGTCCGCAAGGTCAGGTCCGGCGAGGTGGGCGAGGTCTGGTTCGCGGGCGACCCGCGTTTCCTGGGCGTCGTCGCCGTACCGGGACCGCGGCGGCTGTTCGGGGTGGCTCAGCGCACGGCGGTGGACGACCGGATGTCGGCCCGCAAGCGCGGTGTCAGCGACGAGGCGCGGGAGCGGGCGAAGGCGGCGGGGGCGCGGGTCGGTTGAGGCGCTGAGCACGCGTGGATACGGCGGTGGCGGCGCCCGGAGTCGGATGCCGCCACCGCCGTTCTCGTGAAGGCGGTTCAGAGAGGGGAGTCCAGGAGCTTGCGGAGCGCGGGGGAGAGTTCCTGGACGGGCGCTCCGGCTGCCTGGGCACTGGTCAGCTCGTCGAGGTAGGCGCGGGCCTCGCGGGACAGTTCCCGTTGGCGTGTGCCGAGGCGGTGCCCGGACACCCACGTCCAGACACCGAGGGCGATGAGCAGTACGGACGCGAACGCCGCGGGCAGGTCCTCGACCACGGCGTAGCCCACGCCGACGGCTCCGGCGACGACCAGGATCCAGCCTGCCTCGTCGTGCCAGCCTCCGTGTTCGGCGATCCGCTCGTACTCCTCGACCGCCGACGGCTTGGGCGGCAGCGGTGCGGTCACGGCGGCACCGGCACCGCGGGACGAGCCCCCGGCCGGCCCGGCGTACGACGGCAGCGGCGCCACCTCCAGCTGCCCGCCGCCCCGGCCGGTCAGCCAGGCGGGCACGAAGGTCACGGGGGCGCCGTGCGCGAGCGCCGCCGCGAGGACGTGCCGGTACCCCTGCAGGAAGGGGTGGCGGAGCTTGCGCCTGGCCTGGAGGTTGACCTGGACGAACGCGGCGAGCGCCAAGGCCAGTACGGCGGCCGGGGGTGCGACGGCGACCACCGTGTTGTCCGGGTTGCCGGAGGCGGCCCACACCAGCCACACGATTCCGACGGCGGTCGCCAGGGATCCGGCCCAGACCAGTCCCCCGCGCGAAACCCGGCGAAGGGAGGCCTCGTGCTCGGCGAGAGTGCGTCCGACCGTCTCGTCGTCGAAGTAGTCGTACCCGTAGGTGCTGCCGAAGTCCCGTACGGCGGTGGCGAGCCGGGGGTCTGCGGACAGCGCGCGGGCGCCGACCGGCAGGAGGCCGATGGCCTTGTCGTCCATGATGCGATCCCCCAGGCAGGCAGCTATCCGAAAGCAGAGTCGCCCGGTCCACGCACCGTGCGTGTGCAGGGCGCGACGATCTCGACGACGAGCCTCTGCCGGCCGTGGATCAGGGTGACGTTGACGCGGTGTGCCGCCCCGCTGTCCGCGGCCAGGGACACGTTCTCTCCCGGTGTTCCCGACAGCTTGAGCCAGCCCTGGCTCTGGAAGGTCGCGTCGAGGCGGCCGACGGCGACGGCGAGTTGCTCGTCCGGGACGTCGTCGATCTGCCACAGATGCCGGGCCGTGCACACGGACATCAGGCCCTTGGACCAGCAGTCGCCGCAGGTCACCGAGGACACCGTATGACCCTCGTCCATCCGGCCCCGTACCCCGAGGCCGTCCAGGACCCGGCTGGACAAGGAGTAGAGCTCCTGGACCACGGCCGGGTCGGGGGCGATGTCGGGGACCGGCTGGGCCCGGGAGAGGGCGGCCTCCATCTCGGCCTGCTCCTCCGTCGCCCAGTCCAGGGTCCGGACGATGGTCGCGAAGAGCTCCGAATAGAAGTCCCAGTCCTCCAGGCAGGGCGTGGAGAGCTCGAACGCGAGCAGGTCGGCATCGTTGGGCAGCGGGATGTAGACCTGGATCTGGCCGCGTGGCACCTCCAGGGGCTCGCCGGTGGGAGAGGCCTCGGCAGCGAGCGTGAAGGGAGCCTGGCCGATCCGTACGACAGCCTGGGAATCGCCCTTGCCCGAGGGCAGGTTGCTGATCCGGACGTCGTCGTCGGGGTAGGCCCGCTGGAGGGCGGCGAGGGACTCGGACAGCACGTCCTCGGCGCTGATGTCGTGCAACGGCATGCGGTAGACGGCGACCGTGGCGGTGCTGGGGCGGCCGTCGAAGTCCAGGTTGCAGAAGCCCGCATAGACCGCGCCGGCGTTGCGCAGATCGTCGATGATCCCGGCGTAGGTGACGAACATCCGGAACCGGTCCTCGTCCGTGCCGCCCGGCAGAACCTTCCGGACCGTCTCGTAGAGCTGTTCGCCCGCCTCGTCGACGTCGTCGCTCTCCACGGGGAGTTCGTGGAAGAAGGGCGGTATCACCCACCCGACGTGCAGTCCGGGCTTCTCCGTGTCCGGGGCGGGTGCGGTGGTGAGGGATTCGGTCATGGTGCTCAGGCCGCCAGGGTCTGGTGGAACTTGTCACCCGAGGCGGGCCACGGCATCGTCGTGACCTGGGGGGTGGGCTGCGGCTGACCGGTGGCCGGGGCCGGCTGGGTCGAGACCGCCGGCTGGCTGCCGCCGTCATCGCCGCCGGAGATCAGGTGGCCGATGCCGAAACCGGTGGAGAAGCCCTTGACTGCTCCCGTGATGAGCGACGGGTCGACGGCCTTGCCGAACTTTCCGAGGCCCCAGTTGATCATCTTCGTGCTCATGGGGTTCTTGATCTGGTTCATCATGACCTTGGCACCCGACGCGAGCGCTCCCGCCTCGCGTGCTCCGGTGAAGAGCGCCTTGCCGCCGGAGAAGATGGCCTTGCCGGCGCCACCGACACCCGGAATCACACCGAGGGCGTCGAGGCCGACCTTCCACATCGGGGCCCCGCCCATCCAGTGGCCGGCCATCGCCGCTCCGGCGAACGCGACCGAGCCCGCCCCCAGAATGGCCGAGGCGACCTGACCGCCGACGGGGATGACGTTGACGACGATGGCGGCCGCGGCGAGCGCCGCGGAGATCGTGGAGAACAGGTCCGCGTGGTCGATCAGGAAGTTCTTGAAGCCGTCCCAGGCGCCCTTCAGGCCGCCCGTGATCTTGTCCCAGATGCTGATGTCCGGCGGCCGGTTGGCCGCGGCCTCGCGAATGGCCTTCTCGGCCTTCGCGGCCTGCTCTTCCCAGTAATTGCGCAGCGCCTCGCCGTTCTGGATGAGGAGCTTGAGGTCGGTCGCGGCGTCCTGGGCCGCCCGCGAGGCGGAGTCGGCCTCCTCCGAGAGCTGCTTGGCCTGCTGCTCGGTGAGCTGCTGGAACTGCGCGCCCTCGATCTTGACGTTGACCCGGTCGACATCGGAGTTCTTCTGGTCGAGCCGCTTACGGGCCTCGACCGCGCGCTCCTCCAGGTTCTTGGCCTGGCGCTGCATGGTCTCGAGCTCGTCGTGCCAGCCGCGCAGCGCCCTGGAGCAGGCGTTCATCGAGTCATGGCCCTGCTGAAGGTACTTGGGCAGTTCGCCGATCTTCTCCTGGAACTTCTTGGCGGCCTCGCCGTCCCAGATGCCGTCCGTCCTGCCGATGCCCACCAGCATCTCGCGCATCTCGTCGAGCTCGTCGCCGACCGTCTTGACGTCGTAGGCCAGTGACTCGATCGTGTGCAGGTCGCCCTTGGCCGGATTGAACGTCAGTCCTGGCCAGCTGGGGTCGTCGAACATTCCCATCGTCTTCTCCCCGTTGTGTGCGTGTGCGAGTTCTCGGAGCGGTGGTGACAACTACTTCTGACTGAAGCCCTTTTGCAAATCCTGGTCGGTCGCCTGGTACGACTCGACGGTCTTCTGCAACCCCTCGTGCAGCTGCTTGGCGCCGTCGGCGATCCGCTTGATGCCGTCGCCCCAGTCGTCCTGGAAGTCGTCGCAGGCGCTGTCGAGTCCGTCCGTGCCCAAACCCTTGGGTCCGACCTTGTTCAGCCGCTCCTGGGCGCCGCGCATGCGGTCGTCCACCTGGTCCAGCCTGTTGATCAGTGTCTTCATGCGATCGACATCGATCTGGAAGTCCGCCATCGCCGTGTGCCTCCCCGTAGCGTGCTCGGTGATCGCCGGTCAGACTATCCGAGCGGCAACTTCCGGCCTACCTGGCGATGTTCGCTGTCGCCAATTTGTGGCATGCGCACGCTCATGCGCGGTCCCACACGTGCAGTACCGCCTGGGCGTAGGCCAGGCGGTGATCCAGACGGGGTGCGGCGAGCCGGTACTTACGGCCTGTCTGGTACTCGACGACCACGTCCGCCTGGTCGGCCGAACGCCACCGGGTCCAGGTCGGGGGCTCCATCTCCCAGGCGGCTTCCTTCTTCGCCTCCCCCTTCTCACCGAGAAGCAGCCAGAGCGATCCCTGGGCGGCCATGACCGCCCAGCACACGAAGTACAGAGGGGAGATCAGCACGAACACCGTCCACGCTCTGCGGGTTCCGACCTCTCCGGTCAGCGGCTCGCCGCTCCCCGCGGGCTGCACGCTCCAGTGCACACGCCGCGGCCACGGCAGGATCCGTCCGGCGCGCCGGGTGATGCGGCCGATCAGGGCGCCGTCACCGCCGTGGACCTCGTACACCCCACCGCCGACGGACCGCACCGAGCTGAGCAGTTCGCCGTTCGGGCCGCTCACGGTGAACTGCGGTCGCGCCTGGCGCCCGCCCTTCGGGGCGTCCTGCGGCACGTGGACGTAGGCGACCGGCTCGCCCTTGGTGCCGGGGCCGGCCTGCAGGACGGCAAGGGTCTGCTCCCCTTGCGCGACCTTGCCGTACTTGTGCAGCCGCTTGTTCGGGACCTCGATCACGGTCTCCGCCGGGGCCTGCGGGACGTACTGCGGCTGTCCCGGCTGCTGCCCCTGCGAGGCCCATTCCTGGCTGGCGTGGTTCATGGCCGCCCAACTGTCGATGCCGTTGACGATGACGAACGCCAGGTTCTCAAAGGTCGGTAGGCCATGTCGCGGGGCGGTCGACGTCCGGCGATTCGACGACGACTTGCTCACGGAACGTTCACATGACTTCCCCCGAAGGGCTTGTCCCCACTGCTCGGCGAGGCTTCCGGGGCGGGCCGCCTGTCCGCGGGGCAGGCCGAGACGCGGACTTGGGCTTGGACTCGGGGTCGGGGTCGCACTCAGACGCGGACTCGGACTCGGACTCGGGCTCGGACTCGGCGAAGTCGCCGGTCATCCCGCCCGCCCGTCCTCTGCCTGCGCCGCCTCCGACCGTGTCGAGGCGGTCCGGCTCCGAGCCGCCGGGACGGGAGCAGGGTGCCGACCGCAGTCGCCGCAGGGGCTAGGAAACGCTGCCGGCAAAGGCCTTGGCCGCTCAAAGGACCGTGCGATCACCCCACCGACCTGGACCGAGCAGGACCGGGCCGACCGCCCACCGCATCCGGCACGCGACCCGCGCCTACCGCCCCAATCGTTCACCGGCCCCCGGACGCTCCGCCGATGTCCGTACCGACCGTGCCTGCCACAGGTCGCGGAGCAGGGCGATCTCCGCCATGTGGTGGATGAGTTCCAGGTTGGATCCCCACAGCACGGAGATGTACGGATCGTCGGGGGCGGATCCGTACGGGTACTGCGAGAAACCGACCGTGTCGAGTTGCTCCTCGGTCACCCGGCCGACGGCGTCGCGCCAGCGGTCGATCAGGGACCAGAACCGCTCCTGGGCCAGCGCGGCGGAGGGCGTGAAGTCGACCAACTGCCGGGGATCGCGGCGGCGTTCGCCGAAGGTCCACTCCCATTCGCCCGCGAAGCAGGAGTGCAGGTGCCCGAGCCGCCACGCGATGGTCGTGACCGGAGTGATGTCGGGTTCCACCGGGCCGGTGTGGGCGAGGACCTCCTCGACCCGTTCGACGCTCACGCTCCAGTCCTCGGCGATCTTCGCGACGGTCATGCCGTCGGCGGCCTGCCGGGCGACCTCGGCGTACTCCCCCGCCGGGATGTCAGGGGCGCCCAGGTCGAGCACCCACTCGCCCGGCCCGTACGCCCTGGGTGTCACCGCTTCCGCCCGGCGCCGGATCGACCAGCAGTCCGGCACCGGCTCCCAGAGGTACTCCTCGTCGCCGAGCCCCTCCAGCCGCACCTGCGCCCGCTCCCTGACGCAGTCGAACTGGTCCAGCAGCACGCCCAGTCGGTCGGTCCGTACGCGTCCCGTCTCCATGCTCGGCTCCCCTCTCGGTCCCGTCCGGGCGGAGGCTAACCGGCCGTCCGCGGGGGGCGCGACGGATTTCCGTGCCTCCGGGTTCCGTTCGGAAAGGTCTGCGCCAACTGAGCTTGAGATCAAGTCATGTGACGGCGGTTCAACTTGTGTCCACGATTCGATCAAAGTTACGTTCACTCGAGAAACTTTCGAACGGGGGCCCTTGTGGGTGTAGTCCTGCCGAGCGAGCTGGATGCGGCCCTGGACCTGATAGGTATCAGCTGGCCCAACGTCGACGAGGACGACTACCGCGACATGGCCCAGGCCATGCGGGAGTTCGCCGACGACATAGACGACGGCGCCGCCGACGCGCACCAGGTGATCACCGACCTGATCGGCGGCAACGAGGGTCTCGCGATCCAGGCGCTGGAGAAGCACTGGGACCTCGTCAAGGGCAAGCATCTGACCAACCTCTCCGAGGGTGGCCGGGTGGCGGCGACCGCCCTGGACGCGGTCGCCGTGCTGATCGAGGGCGCCAAGCTCGCCGCGATCGTCCAACTCGGCATCCTGGCGGCGGAGATCGCGGCCGCCATCGCCGCCGCCCCGCTCACTTTCGGCCTGTCGACGCTCGGCGGTATCGCCGGTACCCAGGTCACCCGGGTCGCTGTGAAGAAGATCTTCGAGGAGGTCTGCGAGGAGATCGCCTCGCGGATCATGGAGGTCGCGATGGGCCCGGTCTTCCAGGCCCTCGGCTCGATGGCGGGCGATCTCGTCGTACAGATCGGCGGCAACGCTCTCGGGACGCAGAACGGCGTCGACCTCGGTCAGACCGCGAAGGCCGGCGAGAAGGGCCTGGGCGAGGGCGTCGACACCCTCAAGTCGGGCGGGATGCAACTGGCGAGCGCCGGCGGGAGCGCGGGCGGGTCGATGCAACTGGCCGGTGCCGACGGCGGATCCAGCAGCTCGGGCGGCGGTGGAGGCGGCGGCGGTCAGTTCAGCATGGACCCCGACTCCTACGACCGCGCCAGCAACGGCCTCAAGGGCGCCGGCGGCAAGATCCGTGACGGGGCCGGCACCAAGCTGTCCCGCGCGAAGTCCTCGCACGGCCGCGCCCGCGGCAAGGACCCGCTCACCGCGGCGCTCGACCCCATGGTGGACGAGGTCATGGAGGGCATCGGGCGGGGCGTCAAGCGCTCCGCCGCCCACCTCGACGAGAGCATGACCGGCGGCCTGAAGCAGATGGCCAAGCGGCACAAGGACAACGACGACGGCATCGCGACCGAGATCCAGGGCCTCACCAAGTCGCCCAGCCGTGACATCCCCGTCTACCACCTCGACGACAAGGGCAAGGTCACCCGGATCACCCCGGAGGGCCATCACGGCCTGACCGACGACGACCGCACCCGCCTGACCTCGCTGAACCTGCAGGGCGACAGCGTCCCCGAGCGCAAGGCGGGCAACTACCCGCTGCCGCCCAAGGACAGGCGGGAGAGCAAACCCTCGCAGCAGGTAGCCTTCGGTAGCACTGATCTCTCGCAGGCCACGAAGACGGCCCGCCAGGCCAACAAGGACTACGGGAGAAAGTCGAAGAAGGGCTTCTCCAGCCGGAACTACGCCGCGGGCCGTTACGGAAAGCAGGGTGGCGATGACGAGTTCATCATCGTCGGCCGCAGCAAATGGCCCGCAGCGCATTCGGAGCGCCAGGTGGGCATACCGTTCCTCAACGCCGGGACCAAGGACGGGCTTACCGAGCTCTACACCGAACGCGAACCCTGCTCGACCGGAAAGGGCGCCCAGAACTGCAGCGCCTGGATGTCGGAGTACCTCCCCAAGGACGTACGCGTCTCCCATACCGTCGAATACGGCGACACACCGGATTCGAAGCAGAGGGGCAATGACGCGATGGAGAAGTACCTGACCGGTATGAACCCGAAGAAGAGGTAGCAACAGCACATGGCCCCGCTCGTCGACCACGCGATGATGGAGTCGGTCTTCCCCGCCGAGGAGATCGAGAGGTGGGAGGAGGAGAAGCTCCCCGCCGGACTTCACGCCTCGGCCCGCACGGTCCTGACCGACGTCGGACTTCCGCACGACCGCAGCTCCTTCTTCCTCCTGGACGGCGCGCTCTTCGAGGGCGAGGACACCCCGGGCCGTTTCCGCCGCTGCGCGGAAATCGCCCGCTTCTCCGACTACGAGGACATGCCCAAGGGCTGGGAGAACTGGCTCGTCATCGGTGAGATCTTCTACGACGTCGTCGTCCTGGATCCCGAGTCCGGAAGGGTGTATTGCCTGCCGGACGGCGAGTACCGGGCCCTCCCGCTGAACCGGAGTCTCGATTCCTTCGCCTATTTCACGTATTTGCTCCAGGTCGAGCGCCCGCATTACGACTTTTCGGTGTCCGGGGATGTCGAGGATTCGGAGGCCGTGGCCATCTCGTTGCGGGAGCGGATGATCCAGGCCGATCCACTTCCCTTCGAGGGCGTGGAGCCCGCCTGGTCGGAGGAGTTCGACTGGGATGACGAGGACGCTCCCCGTTTGCCCCCGTGGGACGATGTCCTTTCGAATGTGTACGAGTCCATCGACTAGGCGGAATCTTCCATGACAGTCCCCGAAGGCGATATCCGGCGTTTCGGGCCGGAGGTCGCCGGTGACGCGTCGGCGAGCGTGCGTCGACTGGCCCAGGTCGCGGTCCCCGTCCAGGTCGGCCCGTACTTCGTCACCGCTCACGACGACGCCGTACCGCTGGAGGCGTTCGCGCAGTCCGTCGGCCGTACGGTCGTGCTGGACGAGTGCCGGCAGTGGGCGCGCCTCGGTTCCGACCGCGGGTTCGAGCTCTGCGCCGACCACGAGGGCGTCGTACGGGCCGTACTCCTCGACTGGACCGAGGAGTCGAGGTTCGTGAACGCGACCGCGGAGGCGTTCGCCCAGTCGCTCGCCGCGCTCGACCAGGCCTTCGCCGCGATCCTCGGCACCGACGAGCCGCAGGCGGCTGCCGCCGCGTACGCGGAGCTGGAGCAGCGGCTGCGGGCGCTGGACGCGCGGGCGTTCGAGGAGCGTGAGCACTGGTGGCCCCTCGTCCTGGACGACATCCGGGACACCGCGAGCGCGGAGTGGTTCACCGCCTTCGAGATCCTGAACGACCAGGGCGAGAAGCAGATCGTCACGCAGGCCGGTGACATCGGCGTCCACCCGGAGGAGCGGCTGTGGGCCCGGTTGCGGGCCGCGGGCGTGGAACCGGAGCAAGTCCTGCGGGTCTACACCGAGTTGGAGGCCTGCTTCATGCCCGGGCACTACTGCTCGCTGTGGCTCGGGCAGACCTTCCCCGAGGCGCAGCTGACACACAACTTCCCCTACGGCGAGACAGCCGAGTCCCGCGCCGAGGGCATCCGGCTGCTGAGCGAGGCCGCCGAGCAGCAGCCGTCGTAGAGCAGTCGTGGAGCCGTGGAACAGCAGCCGTCATAGAGCAGTCGTAGGACGCCGGTGAACGACCGATGAGGGGAAGCAGTACGCCATGACCGCCGGCATCACCACACCGGACATCGCCTCCTGGCCGCCACTGGACGACCATGAGCGGGCCGCCGGGCGGCAGTTGCTCGACTGGGCGGCCGACGACAGCGGGGCCGTGCCTCGGCTGTGCGTGGTACGGGGTGCCGCGGGCAGTGGAAAGAGCCGTCTGCTCGCATGGTTCCTGGCCGGTTCGGCCGGCCACCCGGCGACCACCGTCCACGCCACCGTCCTGGCCAAGGGACTGACGGCCGAGTCCTTCGCCTGGGCGGCGGGACACCAGCTCGGCTACGGCCCGCTCGCCCCGGCGCGGCTGCTGGACCGGATGAGCCAGGACGAGCGACCGGTCCTGCTGCTCGTGCCTGATCTGCACCGGGCCGGAGCAGGCCCCGTGGATCTGCCGGCGGCGGCACCGGCGACCCTGGTCGCCGAGCTGCTGGAGCCCCTGCTGTCCCTCCCTCATGTGCGGGCGGTCGTGGAGGTCGGCGAATCCGGCCTGCTGCCCGCGGACGACGCCGAGACCATCGACGTGGGCGTCGGCACCACCCCACGCCCCGACACCGGACGGCAGTCGTTCGCGGACCTCGTCGCGACGGTCCCGCACACCGCCGACGGCCGACCGGACTGGGCCCGGGCATCCACTCCGGTCCTGCGGCACGTCCTCGACGCCGCGCTCCGTGCCGACGACCAAGGGGCCGCCGTGCGCGGCCTGTTGAGTGATCCGGGGTTCCTGGTGCACGGCTCGGTGCCCGCCCTCACGGCCGTCCTCGCCGACGAACGCATCCCCGTACCCGGGCAGTTGCGCCGGGTGTGGCGGCGTGCCGCGTCCGGGCTGACGGCCCAGGACGACGACAGCGCCGGCCGGGCCGCCGTGCTGCACGCCGCCGCCGTGGGCACCGACGCGTCCCTGACGGAGTTCCTGCGTCCCCTCGCCCAGCGGCACTGGTGGTCCGCCGTGTGGGCGCGACCTGACCTCCCGGTGACCGCACTGGCCCTGCTGCCGGGCGCCGGGCGCGGACTCCTGGCGGCCGACGTGACAGGGCGGTTCGGGACGTACGACGTGGCCACGGGCGCCCGGACCGGCGTGCACCCCGCCTCCGGCGCGGCCTTCGTGCGGCCCGGCTCCGTCGCCCCGCGCGACAGCGGCTCGGCGCTGCTGCTCGACGACGGGGCCGACGCGCTGCTGCCGTGGGCGCCCGAGGACGACCCGACGGCCGCTTTCGTGCTCGGGCACATCGCCGAGCACCACGGTTCGCAGGCTCTCGCCGAGCGGGACGCCCGGGTCACCGCGCTCGGCAGCGGCCCGGAAAGCCCGTACGCGGTGGTCGGCGACGGCTCCGGTGCCCTGCACCTCTGGTCCCTGACCGAGTACCAGGACGCCCCGCGCTCCCTCCCGGTGCACGAGGGCCCGGTCACGGCCGCCGCATGCCTGCACCTCACCGACAAGGGCCTGACGCTCGTCTTCAGCGCGGGGCTGGACGGGGCCGTGCGACTGTGGGAGACCTCGGCGGAGCCGATGCCCACACCCGTGGAGCGCCGCGGATCCCGGCCCACCGCGCTCGCCGCCGCCGACACCCCCGTCGGCCCGGTGTTCGCCGTCGCCTGGAGCGACGGCGAACTGCACCTGTGGCACGTGTTCTCCGGCCGGATGCGCACCCTGCCCCTGCTGCACCCCTGCACCACCCTCACGCTCACACCCGAGGGCCTGCTCGTCGTCGGGGATCCGGAGGGGGTGTACGCGGTACAGCTTCGGGTGGACGCGCTGCTGGAGCCGTGAGACGGGCTGCCCGAAGGGGCTCGCACCGGCGAGTGTGCTCTTCGGAACCCGGTCCGGTTCCGGTGCCGTGAAGGAAATCCCCGCGGCCATCAGCGCGGCCGGTTCCAGGAACTCCTCCTCCGCCTCGACGGGGGTGTACTTTCCCCGTTGGCGTTCTCCAGCCGACTGCTGGCGCTGTCGAACCGGGCCTGGGTGTCGTCCAGTCGGCCCTTGTCCGGCGCATCGCCTCGTCGCGTTGTGCCTGGCTGTCCTCAAGCTTCTTCTTCAGCTTGCGCAGTGCGTCGGACTGACCTTGAAATCGGCCGTGTTCCTTCTCCCCGCGTTCCGGTGCTGCGTGTCAGTCGGAAACTCGGCGCAGGAAAAGCCACATTCCCTTCGTGCCGTGAGTCTGCCGGGTGAATCCCTCTTCCCCGGCGACGGCTTCGGCCTCCCCGGCGGAAATCCCCGGTTACCGGGCGGGATTGACCCGGATGTGCCCGCGGACGTTCGGTGCGGCGTTCCGGATCTCCTCACGCAGTTCCTCGCGCAGTTGCCTGGCGGGGCCTGCCTGCGCCGTCGCCGCGACCCGAATGCGATGAGGAGGTTCACAAGCACCAGCCGGCCACGCCGACACCGATCCACCCGAGGGTGACCAGGCTGACGACACCGCCGGGCGGGGCCGCGAGCGGAACAGCGGCCATCTGCATCGACGAGGAACCTCCAGGTGACAACGGCAGAGGGCCCGCACCTTAGCGATCCCGAGTAAGGATTCGGCCGGACGGACGGTCGCCGGATCATCGCGTCCACACGTCCGTTCTGTGGCCGTACAGGCACTGTTTCCCCCTCGGAGGCCATCATTCCGTCACGGATATTCACGCCATCACCGCAATCGGCCCACGCCACCCCCATCGGTCTTTTCCGTATGGATCACCATCTTTTTCCGCCCGGATGAGAAAAGCGGCGAGCAGCGGCACCAGTCCGAAACCGACAAGCTAGTAGGGTGTCATGAGCATTTCGGGGGAGCTTTTGATCACTTGAGCGTCATGCTCCATTTCACTGTGGGCTCCCACGCATCTTCGAGACTCATGGGGAGAGGGAGTTCATGTCGTACCCTCCGCCGCCCGGAGGGCCGGGCGGCGCGTATCCACAGGGGCAAGGAGGGTGGGCACCACCTCCGCAGCCTCCACCGCAGCAGCAGCCGGGTGGCGTGCCCTATCCGCCCCAGGCCGCGCCCGGCCACTACGGCTATCCGCCGCAACCGCCCACCACGGCGCCGGGGTGGCCCACCACACCCCACACCCCGTATCCACAGCAGCAGCCTCCCGGCGGAGGCGGCGGTGACCAGGGCGGGAGCGGCCTGAAGAAGGCCGTCATCGGTGTCGTCATCCTTGCCGTGCTCGCCGTGCTCGGAATAGGTGGCCTCGCCGCCTACCAGGCCCTCGGTGGCGGCACGTTGCCCACTGCGGCGGGCGATGCGCAAGGCGAGCAACTGCTCAGCCCGGACGACATCGAGGAGCTGCTCGACGGCCGGAGCCAGGCGTTGAGAAGCGGCGACGAGGACACGTATCTCGCGCCCTTCGCCGGCAAGGCCAAGGACACCCAGAAGAACCTCTTCGAGAACCTGCGAAAGATCCCCTTCACCCAGGCCGAGTACTCCGTCCTCAAGACGACCGGATCGAGCACGAACGAGTACGGCGACGGGGCCACGATCGCCCTCGACGTCGCCTTCGTCCACAAGATCCAGGACGTGGACGTCCGGCCGGTGTCGGAGTGGTACCGGTGGATCATCAAGCGGGAGTCGAAGGACGCCGAACCGCGGGTCACCAAGGTGGGTCCCTCGCCCGGCGCCTACGGCTCCAAGGGCTATGTTTTCTACCCGGCTCCCTGGGACCTCTACGAGGACATGCACGTCGTCAAGAAGGCCCACACGCTCACGATCTCGGACAAGAAGCACGCCACCGACACGGACCGCTATGCGCCATACATCGAGAAGGCTGCGGCCGACGACATCGAGCTGTGGAAGGCGAACGGTCCCGAGGACACCGAGACGCCCACGGGATTCGTGACGGTCCTCGAACCGGACCGCAAGACCTACTCCTCCCTGTACGGCTCGCCCTACGTCGACTGGGAGGCCGGACAGAGCGTGGCGATGCCCACCTTCGACGCCGGGTTCGGCGGGGACCGCAAGGACCTGGAGTACGGAGGCGCCCGGGTCAAGATGGACACGTCCGGAAGCCGTTTCACCAACGCGACGTACTGGCCGAAGCTCGTCCAGGAGATCTCCCACCACGAGTTCGCGCACGCCATCGTCCAGCCGCTGGAGGCCGCCGGCGGCTTCGTCACCGAGTCCAACGCCCGCTGGTGGGTGGTCGAGGGCTTCGCCGACTATGTGGCGTTCCGCTTCGACACCGAGCTCGGCGCGTGGAACGTCCGCAACGACGTCACCGGCAAGGAGTTCAGCGGCACGCTGCCCACCTCGGCCGGGAGCGGGGGCGACGTGGGCAAGGACTACACGGTCAGTTACCTGGCTATCCGGATGATCGCCGAGAAGAGCGGCGCCGCCGCCGCGCTTCAGTTCGTCGCCGACCACTATCGCGACCCCGAGCAACTCGACCAGCAGTTGCGCGAGGCCACGGGTATGGGGGAGAGCCAGTTCCAGGCCGCCTGGGCGAGTTATGTGAGGAGCCACAGCTGATGAGCACAGATGGCACGCAGGGAGCCGGCGGGGCGTACGGCGGGCAGCCTCCTCCACCCGTGCCCCCGCCGGGGTACGGGTACCCGCAGCAGCCTCCGGCGCCACCGCAGGGAACTCCGCAGCAGCACGGGTATGGATATGGATACGGGGCTCCTCAGCAGGCTTCACCGCCACCCGTACCCGGGTACGGCCCCCCACAGGCACCCCCGCCCGGGTACGGAAGCCCGCAAGCGTCTCCCCCCGGGTACGGGTTTCCGCAGCACCCGCCGCAGGGCTACGGCTTCCCGCAGCAGCCACAGCCGTACGGGCACCCCGGCCCCGTCGGTCCTGTCGGCGGAGCTCAGCCGGGGAGCACGCGCAAGAAGCCGGTCGGGATGATCGTGCTGCTAGTCATGGCCGTGCTCGTTCTGAGCGGGGCCGGGTTCGGGGCTTGGTACATGTTCATCGGCTCGCCGAGCAACAACGTGCTGTGGAGCGTGGAGGCCACCAAGCTGAGCGGTGACGAGGCCGGCGCCGCACTCCAGGCGAACACCCGGGGCACCTGGTTCACCGACAAGGCCGTGGTCCAGACCCTGTCCAACGGTGTGAAGGCGTACGACCTCGGCACCGGCAAGCAGCTGTGGGCCACGGCGCTGCCCGGCGACAGCAACGAGGCGTGCGTCGCACCCGAGAACTCCTCCGGTGACATCGGGATCGTCGCCTACGGCGAGGGTAATGCCTGCGATCACGTGGTGGCCTACGACCTCGGCAGCGGCAGGCAGCTCTGGGACAAGGACCTCAAGCCCGGTGACACGACGTCGAAGGACCAGGTGTCGGTCGCGCGGGCCGGCGACGTCGTCGTCATCAACGCCGCGAAGGTGACGCTGGCCCTGAAGGCGGTCGACGGTACGACGGCCTGGGATCCGAAGAAGTTCGCGACACAGGACTGCGACAGCGGCGAGTTCACCGGCGGCAAGGCGCTGATCCGGGTCCGCGGATGCCGGGTCAACGACTTCGCCGACCCCGACTGGGGCCAGAGCTGGGACGAGGTCTCGCTCATCGACCCGGCCACCGGGCAGGCCCGCTGGACCTACCGACACAAGGTTCCCAAGGACAGTCTCGGCGAGCTCGACGGGGGTGACGTCATCTCGACCTCCCCCGTCGTCCTGATCCGGCACGGTGACGACGGAGACGCCCTGTTCTCCCTCGACGACGAGACGGGCAAGGTCCGCAGCCAGTTCTCCCCCGCCACACCGGCCGAGTACGTCATGACCCACGACTCGCGGGGCGGCCCCTGGTCGGAGGCGGGTGTCTTCGGCGACACGTTCGTCATCGCTGTGACCGGCGAGAAGAGCAAGGACCTGCTGGCCGCCTACGACCTCGACAGCGGCAAGCAGCTGTGGAAGACCGAGGCGGTCGAGTTCAGAGGGTTCCATCCGTTGCCGGCGGCCGGAAGCGACCGGATCCTGGCCTACCGGGACAGCAACGACAACGACGCGGGGTCCGAGCTGGTGGAACTGGGCTCGAAGGACGGTGCCATCAAGACCGTCGTCGAGTACCCGCCGGACGTTCACAAGGGCATGTCCGTCTTCGCCAGGCCCTACTGGCACGACAACCGGCTCTACGTCTCCGAGGCGACCCCGTCCATCATCTCCGGGGACACCGCGTACACCCTGGTGGCCCTTCCCACCACCGACTGAGGAGTGGCAAGCCGGATCGGCGGCAGGGCGGGGGACGACGCAGCTCCAGTGTGCAGTCCCCCGCCCCACTCCTGAGCTCCTACGAGCCGACAGATCGACGAGAGTGTCGTCCGCCGCCTGGGAGCTCTTCGCGTTGAGCCCTCAGGGCCTGCCCGACCTCGTCGACATGACGTGCCAGTCCCCCAGCCGTACGACTGCCTGCGCGGCCAATCAAGTGCCGGAAAGTGCCAGAGTCCCGGCCCACGTCGATGTCAGTCGCCCGAAGCGCTCGGAGAAGCCGACCCGGACGCCGCTGCGGAGGGGGACGTCAAGCACTTGAAGACATCGTCACCGAGGTAGTTCGTAGCGATGGTCAGGGCAGAGACGAACGCCTTGGTCAGCGAGTCGTCGAGGGTCCGTGCCGGGGGCGGCTCCTTCACCTCGATCTCCAGCATGGAGTGATCACTCGTCGCCTCTCCCGGCATGGCACAGGGAAGAGCCAGCCACGCCCGGTTCTGGTTCACGTTTCCCTTGGCCACCCGCACCTTGGTCGTCTCCAGATATCCGGTGGCCGAACCGACCTTGAAGGTCTTGACGGTGGAGGGCCCCGGAGACCTGTACCTGTCGAGGTTGTCGATGCTGTCCGGATGCCAGAGGTAGTCGATCTCCACGGAGTGCTTCTGACCGTACAGATAGCACCTGCCTCCCGCGGTCCACTCCTTGGGATGGAAGTCGTGGGTCTCCTCCGAGGCCGCACCACCATCACCCGCGAGCGTACGAAAGGCGTCGCCATGGAGCTTTCCGTCACATACAGACGTATTGCGGTTGTCCGTCTTGTCGTCGCCTCCGCTGCCGCTGCAGCTGGACACGACCAGCGTCGCCGTGACAACCACGACGAGCGGCCAGAGTCTCCGCCGTGCCCCGGGAAACGTTCGTGAACCAAGAATGCTGGGCACTGTCTTGATCACCGTCCGCTAGTGGATGAGTTCCAAGTGGTCCCTGCGGCACACCCGTCCTCCGAGGCCCGCGCCGCAGATTCGGCATACACGTTGATGTCCTTCTCTGACATCTGCAGACCGGAGTGCGCGATGGCCTGACGCAATGACTCCGCGCTTGAGGACCTCACCCCTTCCCTGCCCTCGGCATACCGTTCCCTTGCCTCGTGCTGGGCCTCGTCAACGGTGTCGTGTTGAACCTGATCCACCACAAGCGCCTGGATGTCCTCGACGGCCCAGCCCGCGATCGTTCCCACGATCGGTACGGCTGTGCTGGTCGCCGCACCGACCGCCATGCCGAGGCCACGGACATGGACCGCTGTGCGCCGTACGTCGAGAGGGCGGCGGCCGACGACATCGAGCTGTGGGACCGGGGGATCCGCTGCGCTGGGAGGCCGAGGACTCCGGGGCGGGTGACATGTCTCCGGGGCTGCTGTGAAAACGCCGGACGCGACGGGCTTGTGACACAGCGGGTGGACCCTGTGGACATGGCTCGTCGATCTCCCGGTCGGCGTGTTCTTCGGCTACGCCAATGGCTCGGTGACGGTCGCCGTGGCCCCCGTGCCGGTCCCGGCGGCCCAACTCGGTCACCGGTCCTGCCCATTTGCTGTCCCTCACAAAGGGGCGAGAGGTCTGGAACACGGGGGCGGCTGGAGCTTCGTCCACCGCCTCGGAGTTCTTGGCCTCGTCCTTCGGCGTCTGGCCCAACTCGTGGAGAGAACTCCCCGGACCGGCATCGCTCAACCCCACACCGGCCGAAGAGTCACGCATGTGCACACGATGGAGGTACGGCAACCTGGGCCTGCCCCACCGCATGATTGAATCTTTCAAATGATCAAGAGTGCCTCCGGCGGCGCCACCCCGCGCGACCTGCCCGCGGTACTGGAGGCAGTTGCGCAACAGGAGTCGTCGCCACAGGAGTTGCTGGCCGCCTGGTTGACCGCCACGGTGTACTGCGCTCGCCCGGAGAGGCCGGGCGTGTTCGTCGCCGAGACCGATGATGGCCAAGTCGTCGACATGTGCACGTCGTTGGAGGAACTGGCGCGGTTCGCGGGTGAGGGCGACTGGTTCTCCACGACCGGCGCGGACCTCCTGTCCCAGGCTGCCACCCGGGGTGGACGTCGTCCTCGATCCGGCGGGACCGCACCCCCTGCGGATCAGTCCGAGGCTCTTGAGCTCCTCGTACGGCAGCAGTCCGGCGCAAGCGCTCCTCAACTGCGCCCGGTTCGCTGCCGTATGTCCACCGCCGGAACCCTCGGCGAGAAGGAGACCGGCCATCCCGCCGACGAGCAGCACAAGCGGCAACCCTATGCGCAGCGACTTGCGCCGCCGCCATGACCCTTGCAGCATCGATGTCCCCAACACCCGTGTTTTCAGGAGCCCAGAGCCGCCGGTGCACCACACCCGTGGCGAACCGCCGACCGCTCCGCGAAGTGCACGAGATCCGCCCGCTCCTTTTCGGTGAGCGGGTCCGAGGTGAACTTCCGGTCACTTCCCTCGACCGGCGAAGCATGGTAGTACCCGATACCCAGGGCGCCCTGGCACGTGACCGACGTCCAGGCCGTGGAGCTGTCAACTCCGGAAGGGGCGTCGTGGCCGCCGTACTTACCGTTGACGACCGCTTCGGACGCGTCGCTGAAGGGGCCGTACGCGGCGACGAGGCGCAGGCTCCCGACGAGGACACACTCTTCTACCGGCGACTTCGCGGCGGCCGTCTCTCGCACCGTCGGCGCGGAGGTCATCCCCTCGCACGTCCCCGTGGCGGCATCGGCCGACACTGTCCGGGCGGTGGTGGCCGGAGCGGTCAGCTTGCCCGGGTCCCCTGGCTCCGTCTCGCAACCGGTCTTGTCCGCCGCGCGCTGTGCCGTCCCCGTGGCGGCCCGGGCCAGCTTGAGGCGTACGGACTCGGTGGCCTCGACGTCGTACGGCGAATCCGCCGTCACGAGGATGCCGCTGCCCTCCTTCGACGACCAGTTCTTGCAGTTGAGGAGCACCGATGCGGTCGCCTCCTCGTTCTTGGTGACCATGAGCCCCTGCCACCCTCCGGCCAGAGGTACGGGGGAGGTCTTCTCGTCGTCCTGGTAGGCGCCGTACGCGTTCTGAGCGCCGGCCGTGGTCTCAATGGCGATCTCGATGCCGTCAACCTTGCATCTCGTCGCCAGACCGGCCGGTTCGCTCACGTCACCCGACACGTCGAACTGCCAACTGGAAACGTCGAAGCCCAGGCCGAGCAGGGAGAGCTTCGACTTCCCCGCGAGGTCGAGCACCGAGTCGACCGGGAGCATCCCGCCGCACGCCCGTGCCGTCTTGGCGGCCGGATACTGGAACTGGAATCCGTAGTATCCGGCCCCCAGGACAGCCAGCGTCAGCGCGGAACCGATCAGCCGACGTCTTCCTTTTCCTCGGAACAGAGCCCGAGAGTCCCACTTCATCCCACGTGATCCCTGTCTGCGTGACGACCGAACCTGTATGCGCCGCGTGTGACCGCCGGGCCGCCCCTCGGGCCCTCCGGGTCAGCCCTGGCCCGTGCCCCTCTTGTCCTGGCCGTAACCGTCCAGGTTGCTCTCGGCCGACTGGAAACCCTGCTCGACCTCGTTGGCCAGGATGTTGTTGTAGTCGGCGACGTCACCCTTGCCCTGGGCCTCCGCGGAGTTCTGGTAAGCGTCCTGGAGAACCGCCGTGGTGGAGTGCTTCGAGTTCTCCCAGTCCGCACCGCTGGAGTACACCGTGTCACCGAGGGTGTCCCGCTCGGATCCCTGGACGATCTGGTTGATGAGGTCTCCGGTGACCGTGGTGGCGATACCGCCCACTCCGGCGCCGACGGCGGGCGTGGCAATGAAGGAGGTACCGACACCGATGCCGGTGCCCACGATGCCTGCCGCGTAGCCGCCCGCACGCCCCATGGCGTCGTTGTACGACTTGTCGGCCTCCACACCGGTGCCGATGTCCGACTCCCGCCTGCCGATCGCGATGCTTCCCTGAACCTCGCCGGAAGACCTCGCGATCTCCCTGAGCGCGGTGTCTGTGGACCCCTTGAAGGCCTCCGGATGCTGGAGGTGGTAGTCGATGAGGTTGGAGGTGTACGCGCTCTCGCCGATGTTGACCGCCGCGTAACCGTCCGGGTCCTTCCCGACGGTCATGAGGAACCGGGAGGTGTCGCGTTCGTCGAACACAGCCCGGGTGCCCGAAAGCGGATAGAACTGGCCCCTGTTGTCGGACTGGTCGTTCGTCAGGGACTGGTGGATGTCCGGCATGTACTCACCGGCCATCCGTCCCAGACTGTCCTGCATACCGTCGTGGGCCAGTCCGTCGTCCTTGGAGACGTCGTGCACGACCTTCTCCATGAGCGCGGCCTGCTGCTCGTTGTGGGCCGGTGTGTCCGCCGAGGGACTGCTGTCGTACGAGTGCCCCGTGACCGCGGACTCCAGAGCGTGACCGAGGTTGTCGTAGCCGCTGGGATTCTTGGAGTCACCCGTGTAGGCCCCGCCCTCGGGCCAATGCCGGTCCTTCATCAAGTAGTCGTAGTGATCGACCTTCTCGCCATTGACCGAGGTGTCCGAGCCGAAGAACTCGGTGGAGGCATCCGGGTTGTGCCCCAGCGCATCCATGAACCCTGTCATCGGGTCGAGCGCCCCGATGTTGGTCGTGCCCAGCGTCCGCGGGTAACCCCAGTACGCGTCCGGGTTCTGCCCCGCGTTGGCGCCGTTCTTCTCCGCGGTGATCAGCGCGTCGCCGTAGTCCTGGAGGAAGTCCTTGTCCCACTTGCCCTCGCTCATCAGGCTGCTGCTGAGCTGGTAGCCGCTGAGGCCGTACGGCGACTCGGTGGGGTTGGCGTTGAAGTCGCGCTGGCCCGCCTTGAGCAGGTCGTTCTGGAACTTGGTGATGTCCGGGTCGGGACCGCCCTTGCGTTGGTCGTCCGACGTCGTCGCCGTACCGATGGTGGTGCCCAAGTTCGCCTTGAGCTCCTTGAGTTGGGCCAGCTGCACCTTGGAGAGCGTGGTGCCGGCCGGAGGGCTCATGAGCTCGTTGTACTTGCTCAGCATGTTCTCGCCGCCGGTCTTGACCGCGAACTCCCGTGAGAACTCGGGGTCGTTCTTGTTGGCGGAGAGCAGCAGGTTGAGCTTGGTGATCTCGGCGTCGCTGAGACGGTCCTTCTTGTTCATCAGCGCGGACGCCTGGTCGGCCTCGACGGAGTCGAGGGTGGTGTAGACGCTGGTGTTGAAGGACTGGCTGTCACCGTTGGCGTCGCGTTCCAGCGCCGAACTGGCGGCTTCGTCGGCGGCGGTGGCAACTTCGAGGACCCTCGTGAGCCGGGAGACGATCGAGTCCAGCTTCTGCTTGCGTTCCTTGGCGAGGCCAGGCGAGGCGGAGGCGGTCGGGCTGTCCTGCCGCGGGTCGACGTCCTCGACACGGCCGTCGTCGTAGACCTTGTAGTGGTCGTTACGGGCCTCGTCGAGCAGGGCGTGCAACTGCTTCTGGGACGCGGCGAATTCACCGTGCGCGTCCAGCAACAGCTTGGCTATGCGCTCGGCCTCGGTGGCGGCGTTCTCGTACTCCGTGCGGGCCTTGCCCATGGTGACGAAGGCGGCTTCGGCCGCGTCGCCGTCCCAGTGGCCCTTGAGGTGGTTGACGACCCGCTGCTCGAACTCCCGCTGCAACGCGTCGTACTTGGCAGGCAGCGCCTTCCAGGATGCGGCGGCGTCGGCCAGCGGGGCGAGGTCGGCCTTGTCGAGGTAGGGGATGGACACCATGTGCGACAGCTCCTTGTGAGGGGGTTACGGTCCGACTCGATGGGCTGACCGGACAGCGCGAAGGCCGCCCGGGCGGCCGCAGTCACCCGAAGGGCGTGCTGATCGAGTGCTGCCGGGCCTGCTCCTCCTGCTCGGTACTGGTGTAGTGGCCGGAGGTGGTGTGGAGCTTGTCGCTGATGTCCTGGAGCAGGCGCTTGAGATTGATGACCTGGGAGCCCCAGCGGACGTCCATGGTCACCAGGGAGCCGGCGGTGGCCCAGGAGCCCGCCTCGGCCATACCCCCGGCGCTGTGCTTGTTCAGCCCCCTGGAAGCGCTCAGGCAGTCGTCGTCGGCACCCTTGTCGGCGTTCTCGGTATCACCGCGCAGCTCGACGAGCGCGTTGGCGGCCTCGTCGAGGCGCTGGGTGTCGACGTTAGTCCCGCCGCCACCGCCCCCTCCGCCGCCGTCCGCGGGCACGGAGTTCAGCCGCGTCGGTGTGGATCCGCTGTGCTGCGGCGCATCGAAGGGAGTACTCATCCCTTGTCCCATCCCCGTTGTGAAAAGTGGTGGGCATGCCCGCTTCGTTCCCCGGTCTACGGCTTCGTCTCATCCGTACGACGTGAGGTGCCCACTCCGGCCGAGCCGCGCGCCCGGCGCGCCGCAGGCAAGGACATGCCAATCAGGCAGGCCGAAGATACCGGATCTTCCGTTGCGTGTACCACCGTTCACCGGACCGTGAGACACGAACGCGAACGACCCGACGGGCATCTGCCCGCCGAGCCGTCTCACTCACCGCAGATCAGACTTTGGGTGCTGCCACGACAGCCCCGGTCGGCGCCTTCGCACCCACCGACGTGCCGAAGTCGGACTCCGTGAGGTCCTGCATGTCGTCACGGGTGCTGTCCTGCTTGACGAAGTACGGCTTGCCGGTGGTCGCCACGTACCACGTGACGGAATCCCCCTTGCCCGCCAGGACGAGCGGCACCACCTGCTGACCGTCCACCATGGTGACCTTGCCCTTGGTCGCCTTGGTGGCGGCGTCGAGCGTGTCGGGAGCGGTGAACTGTTCCGGGTGGCACCAGCTGGCGAGCTTCGCCATGAGCGCGTTGCTCGGCGTCCCGTGGCTCCACTTCTCGGTGGAAAGCGCGTTGTCACCGAGCTCCGAGTTAATTCCCTTGGCGAACGTCGCATCAGGCTTTGCCCAGATGTCGTTTCCCTTGCGGACGACCTGGAAGGAGCCCTTCTCCGAGATGTCGACGGTGCCGACACATTCCGTCGCGGAGAGCCGCAGATCGCTCTTGGCGCCCTCGCGCTCCATCTTCTCGTGGAAGGATCCCGCCTCGGCATTGGTCTTCATCGCCGTGTTGTAGATCTCCTTCACGGAGAGCTTTTCGATTCCGTTCGCCTTGGCGGCGGGACTGGCATTCGCGGCCTTGGAAGGCGTGGAGCCGGCTGCGGAGTCTGCGGTGTCACTGTCGCTGTTGCAGGCCGTGAGTGACACGAGCGCAGCGGCACAAGCGAGAGCGGTGACGGCATGCCGGGTGGACAGAGCGGACGTCTTCATAAGTAACCCCGTGAGTATGCGATTGCGGGCGAACTTGCTCGATCATTTAAACAACGATCGCCCCGCACTCCAACTCGACTGCATATCGCCAGAGTTGTCACCCGAAAGCGTCAGGGCACACCTCAACGCCCATACAGCCGTCACAGCTTGGCGAAACTCGGGAGGGGCCCATGGCACGTCACACATCCGCCGAGTACGCCCGTACATTCACGAACAGCGGCCGATTCTACTCTCCAGATTCAGCCTGCTCGACACAAGAACCAGCGATAGGCAGCCGCGAGTTCGAGCAGGCGGCGAGTCACAGCGACATCCCCACTCGCTGGCCATCAATGCTTCACGCAACCCGCACTCAAATCGTCGTAGCTTGTCTCCGTGGGAATCTTCGACAAGTTGACCGGTACCCAGCGCCCCGCCGACGGTGCGGTACCAGCCTCGGCCAAGGATGTACGGACAACCCTCCTCGGCCTCAACCGGCCCGACCTCCCCTACGTCATCCGCGACGGCGCCCCCGAAGACGCCGACCTCGTCGCGGAATGGCGACTGGCGGAACCGACCTGGCAGCCCTTCTTCATCCAGTCCCAACTGTCGCGCGCCGTACGCATCCGCATGCGCCTGGACCACGAAGACCACGAGGTACGTGCCCTCCAGGAAGGGTGGGAGGTGAGCCGCGTGGGGAATCCTCCGACGCTCAGGATTTCGTCGCGGTATACACGCGGACCGAGCAGGACCATCTCCACCCACCGACGAATCCAACGAGGAGACGACAGCAGCCTCGAAGCAACGGAGACCTTCCGCTTCGACAGCGCGGAACTGGTCAACCCCCTGCGGGACGCCGTGCTCCAGTCCGGATGGACCTGGCGTGGAGTGGTCTTCGGCGGGCTGTGACGTCGAGCAGCCGTCCTCCTTACGCCAAGGAGGACGATCAGCCTCTTCGAAGGCCGGCCTGCCAACACGATCGAGAGAACCACCCCATGCGGTGACGCGTCCCCGGTGACGCATCGATCGTTGGGATGGCGCTCGTCTGACCCCTAGCACCGCCTGGACAGGGCCACCGGACAACTCAACCGGACGCAGACGACTTCAACGGTCTTTTGACCCACCGGAGTCCTGCCGAGGGCCATGTCCAGCGGTCTCGCAGCGGACGCCCCAGCAACCTGTGACTACGTCGAGGCCCTGCCCTGCCGCCGTGACGACCTACGTTCCGAAGACGCGGAGACGGAAGGTGACACGCCACGAGATCCACGCTCGACGTGCCCGCGTTCTGCGTTCAGTCCCCGCGTCTTTCCGCTTGTCCGCGAACAGCTTCCACGCGTTCGGCTGCATGAACAGCAGTTCACCGGTTCCCACCACGATGGCCGCACCGCCGAACGGGTCGTCACCGGCGAACCACACACCGTCCGAAATCCCTTCAGGCCATTCTGGACGCTTCAGAGGATTTCTCGCACGCATCGTGGCTTCATTACCCTGATCCGCGAAGCGGAGGAACAGCAGCTCGCCGTCCCGGTTCACCTTGGTGACCGGCCCCCTGAATTCAAGGGGGTAAGTACGGAACACTCGGGAGCACTTCAGGATCCAGAGCACTCGACTCCACAAGGCGATCAGCGTGAAAGCGAATCCAAAGAACCCTACGATTCCCAGCAGGAAAAGGGAACCGATCTTCGAGTAGAACACGAAGAGCCAAACGGCCAGGAAGATGGGGCCGAGCCGGGCAAAGCGCTTCAGGGCGAAAACGTAGTGATGCCTCAATGCCCCCCGGAAGTCAGTTCCATCGGTCGGGTAAGGAGGCTGCGCTGACTGCGACTCAACACCACCATCGCCTTTTCTCATTTTCATCCGAAGGGACTTCCTTCTTCCATCCCAGAGCTGCGATTCGCCTCGGCCGGTGGCATGGGATCAGTGAACGTCACTGTGCGGGCGACACCCAGCAACACTCCGCGGTAGTCGTCCGCGAGCTCCACCGCCGGGGTCACCAACTGCCGAACCAAATCTGCAGTTACTGCTGCGGCGGCCACTGGCCGTGAGGCGGGGTTGACTGCTGCTGATACGGGTTTTGCTGCGGCGCCACTTGCTGCTGATACGGGTTCTGGTGCGGCGGAGCAGGCTGCTGGCCGTACTGCGGGTAGCCGGGTGGGCCACCGGACCTATCGTTGCTGCTCTTTTTGCGGCGAGACCGCTTCACGATCAGGAGGACGATGAGGCCGATCAGCACCAGAGCGACAACGCCGAGAACGACGAGGAAGAGCATCTGCTTCTGGTCTGCCTTCTCTTTTTCTGCGACGGAGCCAGCATCGGAGGCACTAACGCTGGGAGCAGCGGAGGAGTCCTCAGCTCCTGAAACCCGCAGCGGCCCATACTTCGAGCCTGCCGGAATGTCCTCCGTCAACGCTGCAAGCGGGTTGACGATGCCGTAGCCATACCTCTCATCGGGTAGAGAGATACTCTTGGCCGACTGGGGCAACGTTGCCGTCTTAACGAGCCGATTTGCGATCTGCCCGGGGGTCAAGTTGGGGAACTTTGCCTTGACCAAGGCAGCCGCTGCAGATGTTAGCGCTGCCGATGCAGACGTCCCTGTGCCGATGCGCAGTTTATTACCTGGCCATCCTGCGCTGACAATACCCACAGCAGGCGCAGTCAATAGAACTTGAGGACCGTAGTTAGACTTTTTCCAAATAATGCCGGTCTTGTCTACGCCGCCGACAGTAAGGACACCCGGATACTCTCCTGGAAACTGGATCGCGTCGGCTTTTCCTTCATTTCCCGAAGCTGTCACGATAAGGACATTATGCTCAAGTGCATAAGTCACTGCTTCTCGGTCTTCAGAAAAATCCTGACTGGAGCTAACGGACATGCTCACGATATATGCTCCATGATCCACGGCATAGCGAATCTCATCCGCGAACCCAGGACCACTCCATCTAATAGGCAGAATTTTGGCTTCTGGCGCCAGTCCCATTACGCCGTCAGCAGCCCCCACCCCATGGCCGTGTCCGGCAATCAGAGAGGCCATTTCTGTGCCATGATTAGAGTTCAGGCCACCATCTTCCTTCGGAGAAGCGTCATCGTCGCCATCTACAAAGTCTTTTCCCTGGAGTACGCTTCCCCTAAGGTCCTGGTGCTCGGCGTTGACGCCGGTGTCAATTACAGCAACGGTGACGCCCCTGCCCTTCGAGTCCTTCCATACAGAATCGGCCTGAAGCGCATCCAGTACCCATTGGTCACGTCTGGTCTGGTCAGCCGAAGCAGCAGGAGCCGCGGCAAGGACAAGCACGCCAGTGAGCGCCATGGTGCCCAAGGCGTGCACCGTTCGCTTAAAGGCCATTCCGTATCCCCTACCCCGTTGCTGAAAGTGGGCGTGGCTCAGAAGCCACGCCCATGCATCCTGTCACGTGCCGGTGAGCCCCGATTGCAGGCGACTTCTCAATGACTCGAGGAGCCGCGTTCGTCTGCGGGGTCCAGGTCTCCTCGTCCTCGACCAGGTAATCGGCCAGTGACAGGAGAGCGCAAGCGGTCCAAAACAACAATGTGGGTGCAAGGACGATCGGTCGTCCTTGCACCCACGACCTGCCTACAGAGATCCGCGTCGAACAGAACCTGCGGCTACTGCTGCGGCGGCCACTGGCCGTGAGGCGGGGTGGACTGCTGCTGATACGGGTTTTGCTGCGGCGCCACTTGCTGCTGATACGGGTTCTGGTGCGGTGGGGCGGGTTGCTGGCCGTACTGCGGGTACCCGGTCGGGCCTGGTCCACCGTTCTTGTTCTTGTTACGCCTGGCCAGCTTCACAATCAGAAGAACGATGAGGCCAATCACGATCAGGGCTACAACACCGAGGACGACAAAGAAGATCGTCTGCTTCTGGTCGGCCTTTTCTTGTGCTGCAGAGCCCTCAGTGCCAGACGAGCCGTCAGTTGCGGCAGCAGACGGGCTTTCAGATCCTGCCTCGGGGGCCTTGAGCGGTCCGTACTTCGAGCCTGCGGGGATGTTATCCGTCAGCGCGGCGAGCGGGCGGATGGTGCCGTAGCCGTACTTCTCGTCGGGGAGGGAGATTCCCTTGGCGGAATCTGGCAGGACCGCCGTCTTTACGAGGCGGTTAGCAATCTGGCCAGCCGAGAGGTCGGGAAACTTCGACCGGAGCAAAGCTGCGGCGGCAGCTACGAACGCAGTAGCATCAGAGGTGCCGTCGCCGATACGCAGTTTATCACCGGGCCATGATGCACTCACAATGCGCGTCGCAGGCGCAGTCAGTAGAACTTCCGGACCGTAGTTTGATCCGTTCCAGAAGTTCCCGTCTTTTCCCACTCCTGCCACTGCGAGCACACCCGGATACTTTGCAGGGTATTCAATTTTGGGATCTTTGTCTTGGTTCCCGGCACCAGCAACGATCAACACGTCGCGCTTCAGGGCGTATGCCACTGCTTCACGATCAGCGGGGTCATCCTTGCCTGTGAAACCAGAGATGTTGATTACTGATGCCCCCTGGTCGACGGCATAGCGGATCTCATCAGCAAAACTGAGATCGGTGTCGAGGTTATCTCGAATGGGGAGGATCTTAGCTTCGGGCGCCAGCCCCATCACGCCGTCGGCCGCATCTGAACCATGACCGTGACCCGCAATGATCGAAGCCATTCCCGTGCCGTGGGTCGGGTCGTCATCTGTCGCTGAAGGAGATGCATCTTCGTCACCGTCAACGAAATCTTTACCGTGGAGAACATTACCTTTGAGGTCGACATGTTGAGAATTCACGCCGGTGTCAATTACTGCAACAGTGACACCCTTGCCCTCCGAAATTTTCCAGACGGAATCGGCCTGTAGCGTCTCCAGCGCCCACTGGTCACGTCTGGTCTGGTCGGCAGAAGCACTAGGAGCCGCCGCCAGGATGAGCGCGCCTGTCATTGCACTGGCGGCTACAGCACGCACCATTCGCGTGAGGGCCATTCCGTCTTCCTCTCCCATACCCGACGTGGGCGTGCCCCGAAGGCCACGCCCACGCATCCTGTCACGCGCCGGTGAGCACTGAACAACTACTCAATGACACGAGGCGCTGCGTCGGTCGGCGGAGCCCAGGTCTCTTCGTCCTCGACCAAATAGTCGGGACGCTCGCCCTCGCGCTGCTCGTCTTCCTTACGGCGACCAGTACGCGAACCCGGAGCACCTGCAACGCCGCCCTTGCGGACAGCGCTGGCTCCCTTGCCTGCGGCGCCACGGCTGCTGTGCAGGCCCGAGCCACCGGCGGTGCCCCTGCCCGCGCTGCCACCCGCACCAGCACCAGCACCCGACCTGGGCGTGCCACCGACTACGCCGCCACGCGCCGTGCCCCCGACGCGACCGGCAGCACCCCTGGCAGCACCTGCGCCACCATTACCTCCTGCGCCGGCGCGACCCGCGATACCCGCAGCGCCACCAGCACGACCGGCCATACCGCCGCGAGCAGCACCGGCTGCAGCTGCTCCGCCAACGGCGCCTCCGACGAAGCCGCCACCTACGCCACCACCACCGAGGCCACCACCGCCAGCCGATGCGCCACCGACGGTGCTGGCACCGCCGATCGTGGACGGTGCGGTGCGTCCGCCAGAGACGCCGTCAATCGCCGTGCCGACCTGAGGCTCCGAGACGATCGGTTGGTGTGCGCCCCCCGTGATGCCAGAGGGGGGAGTTACCACCTTGGACGTGCTGATCGTGCTGGTCTGACCACTGCGAGCAGTGCTCGTCGTAGCCCGCTGCGGACTTCGCGTCGCAGTCTCTGTCGGGACAACCACGGGAGCGGGAGCCACGCCGCCGGGGTCACCGGGATAATCCTCGTGATCGTCGACCCTGCCCTTGGGCTGCCACGACCCCATCTCCGCAGCCCGGCTGTTATACGCCGCCCCCAACGCCTCCATCTTCACAGCCATCCGCAGCTGCGCCTCGCGGCCCTCCGACAGGCTGCCCGCGTTGCCGTCGAGGGCTGACTGGGAGCTGGCGCCGCTCTTGAGGGCGTTGTTCGCGCCCGTGTCGTCGCGGTCGCCCAGGTTGCCGACGTAGTCGAGGGCGCTGGAGACCTTGCTCGGCTTCTCCATCGCCAGGACCTGCGGCTTGATGTCGTCGAGGACCGCGGCGGCGCCCTTGAGGGACGTCGAGGTGTGGGTGGCGTACTTGGAGCTGTCGATGAGCTTCTTGCTGATCACCTGCGCCCGTGCCCTGAACAGGTCCGCGCTCTGGCCCTCCCAGTGAGCGAGGACGTGTTCGACGGCGGCGTCGAGGCTCTCCTTGATCCCGCCGGGCCCGACCAGGTCCTTGCTCAGAGCGTCCCAGGCCGTTGCGACCCTGTTCACCGTCCCCGGGTCGGCGTCACGGACCATGTCCTTCATCTGGTCCATGTCGTAGCCGAGCCCGAACGGCGTGGTGTGCTTCGCCGAAATGCACTGGTTCGTCTCGACGTACTCGAAGTCGTCGATGCCCTTGTCGCCCATGTCTACAGCCCCCTCATATCCACGTAGCAGGACATCCCGTTACTTCCTGTTGAACGCCGCATAGTTCTCCGCCTCAGCGTCGCTGAACGCGTCATGCGTCCTCTTCGTCTTCTTGCCGAAGTCGTCCAGCACGTCTTCCAGGTGCGCGACGATCTCGTAGAGACGTTCCTTCATCGATTCGTGCGCGTCGTACAGCGCCTTGGCCTCACCGAAGCCCGTACCCAACGCGCCCTGCGGCAGGTACGTGTTGCCCATGCAGCTCGACTTGGACGTCGTCATGTTCTTGATGACGCCGTTGAGCTTGGTGATCGTGCCCTCGATCTCACTCAGATCGACCTTGTACTGCTCAGCCATGATGCTCAGCTCCCCGTTGACTCCACGTTGTTACCCACACCCTGCTTGCGTCGCCAGTCACTCAGAACCCGTCCGCCCCCGAACAACAGAAGCACGAGGGCGAATCCGGCCGCCAGTACGTACAGCGCGTACCGTTCCGTGCGTTGTTGCTGGGACTCGCCCAGGACCAGCGTCGCCGCCTGGACGTCCGCGGAGTGGCCCGCGGGGCCGGCCGAGTCCGGCTTCGGGCCGGCGGCCGAGGGTTCCGTCGTGTCGTCGTTGACCGCGGACGCCGGGTCGATGACGCCCCAGCCCACGAAGTCGTCCCGGCCCGACGTCGTCCGGTCCGCCGTCTGCTCGATCTGGGTGATGACCTGCTTGTAGTTCCACTCCGGGTGCTTGGCGCGGATCAGGGCCGCGACACCCGAGACGTACGGGGCGGCGAAACTCGTGCCCTGGTCGACACAGTTGCCACCCACCGGGACCGTCGAGACCATGTCGATGCCCGGTGCCGCCACGCCGACGAAGGGGCCCGACTGCGAGAAGGGGGCCCGCGCGTTGTTGCGGTCGGAGGCCGCCACGGCCAGCACGCCCGGGTACGCCGCCGGGTACGTCTTCTTGACCTTGCCGTCGGCGCCGTCGTTACCGGCCGCCGCGACGATCAGGACGTCCTTCCCCTGGGCGTACTTGATGGTCTCCCGGAAGGCGGTGTCGACCGTCGGGTCCATCTTGGACGCGGTGTCCTGCGAGATGTTGATGATGCTCGCACCGTGGTCGGCCGCCCACCTGATCGCCTTCATCATCGTGCCGACGTTGCCGCTGCCCTTGTCGTCGTTCTGCCGGATCGGGATGATCGTCGCTTCCGGAGCGAGGCCGATGAAACCCGTGCCGTCGAGCTTCCGGGCGGCGATGATCCCCGCCACCTTGGTGCCGTGGCCCACCTCGGAGTCGTTCTTGCCGTTGCCGCCCTTGTGCAGGAAGTCGGTTCCGTTGGCGACCGCGCCGCCCTTGAGCTGGGCGTTGACCGTGTCCACGCCGGTGTCGATGACGGCGACCTTGACGCCCTTGCCCCTGGTGTCCTGCCACAGCTGGTCGAGGACCACACGCTGCAGCGACCAGGGCGTTCCCTTGATGATGTCGGAAGGGAACGAGCAGCTGGTGTCGTCGATCTGGAACCGGACGTCGCCGTCGTCGGCCAGGACGGTCCGTACCTGCTCCGCGGCGCCGGCCTGTACGGCGCTCGCGAAGGGCAGCCCACAGGCGAGGACCGCCATCGCGGCGGTTCCTGCGGCGCTCCGACGCGCGGCGCGCGATGCCCCGGATCCCACTGTCTTACGTCCTCCCGTTTTTGTTCCTGCACGAGACGCACGGAACGGCGACCAGCGGACGTCACGATCCGCTGTGCGCCGGAGAAACCGCACGTCCCGTCAACCGCCGATGGGGGCGAGCGCGCTGTCGCGCACCCGCCCCCATCAAGCGATCACGTCAGCCGCCCCAGATCTGGGCGTTCTTCGACTCGGTCGCCTGGTAGTTCTGGGCGGCGCTGTCGAGGGCCTTGGCAATGGCCTCCAGCGTCTGCTGCATGGAGGCGGCTCGCTGGTCCCACTCGGCCTGCTTGGCGCGGTAGGACTCCTGGGCCTGGCCTTCCCAGCTGGCGGAGATCCGCTTGACGCCGCTCTCCAGCTCGTCCAGCTGCGTGCGGACCTTGCCCGCGGTGCTGCGGACGTCCTGCGCGGCCTGGGAGATCGTGGCGAAATTTACAAGAATCTGCCCGGACATCTCTTCTGTGTCTCCTCAGATGTGTGGATGGTCTGTCACGGACGTGCGCCGCGGCGCACAGGTCCGATCATCCAAAGGGGGACGAAGCCGCGATGTTCTGGATGGACGCACGCTGCTCCTCTTCCGAAGCCGCGTAGGACTTGGTGCTCTGGTCGATCGCTTCCTTGATGTCGTTCAAGATCTGGTTGATCTTGTTGGCATCCTGGTTCACCTGCGACTGCAGGTTGTTGTACGCGGTGGCCGCCGAGCCCTTCCAGCCGCCCGTGATCGTGTCGATCACGGTCTGCAGGCGGGAGATTTCGCCCTGGATCGAGGAGTTGACCGAGGAGATCTTGCCGCTGAACGCGACCATCTCCTCCTCGGTCATGGTGAACTGCTGTCCAGCCATGTTGTGTCCCCCATGAGACGTAGGAGTTCTGAGTAGACCCTCACTCGGAACGCCGACACCGAATGGTGGCAGACGTATCCAGTCCGGTCTGCTTCCACTCTAGACGCATCGACTGACAGAGCGAACATCAGTTGGGGTATGTAGCAAGATCGCGATCAACTCAACTCACCTTTTTCACAAGTGTGTTGGTTGAGTACGAAAGCGTTTCGGGTACAACTGGCCGCCCGGACCGCGTCAGAAGAACGGTCCGGGTTCGGAAATCAGCGGGCCTACGGCCCACGGAACCTTGTGGTGCCTGCGGCTCTATGGCCTACGGAACCTTGCGGTGCCTACGACCTACGGGATCTCGTGGGCTACGACCTACGGATCGCGTGGGCCTGGGACCCTCACGATCCACCGGGCCTACGACCCCTGCGCCTGCTCCGCGTTCCCGCTGCTGAGCTCCGGCCCCGCCGCCAGCAGATCGGCCCACGCCGCCGGCACCGCGACCGGCTTGATCTTGCCGTAACCGAGCCTGACCTGAGCGGTGTTGGTCTGCTGCTGGGTGTTGCTGTCGGTCTTCTCTCCGCCGGTGACCTGACTGTCGTTCGTCGCTGGGACCGAGTAGCGCAGCCCGGTGTCGGTCACGAGGAAGGTGCTGCCGCCACCGGCGTCGGCGCCGGTGAGCCGCTTGAAGAGCAGGCCGCTGCCGGGCGAGACGTAGGTGCTCGAACCGCTCTGGGAGACGTCCTTCGGGTAGTCCGGGCCGGTCCAGACGGTCATCTGGTCCTTGCCGGTCCGCGGGTCGTCCTTACCGCCGTGCCAGATGCTGCACGAGACCTTGTTCCCGCCCTTCTCCTGCGTGTTGGCCACGATCACCGGCTCCGCGGGCCAGTTCTTCGCCGACATCCACTCGCCGGGCGACGGCCGGACGTCGTTGAACCTGACCTGCACCGCTGCCGGCTTCTGGGAGCCGTACGCGCCGTCCACCCAGGTACTGCGCAGCCACATCTGCGCCGTGAAGTTTGACACGGCCTGGACCTTGTCCTTCAGCACGATGTACTGCTGCTTCTTGCCGCCGATGGAACCATCGGCCTCCAGGATCAGGCCCACCCTGGAGTAGTTGGGGTCAAGGCCCTCGACGTGCGCCACCGATCCCACGTCCCCACCCAGGTCGGGGAAGTCCAGGTCGCCCGCGAGGTGCAGCGTCTTGATGAAGTCCGCGCTGACCTTCTGCGGCGTCGCGGCACCGAACACCGCGCGCTCCAGGGTCTGCATCGACTCCTCCCCCTGGAGCCTCCAGCCCACACCGCCCAGCAGGTAGGCCTGCCCGTCCCCGGTGACCATGTACCGCGGACCGCTGGTGTCGCCGGATGCGGCGGGGCCCTCGACGTACAGGGCCTGCCGCTGGTTCAGCTCCTTCTTTCCCTTGTGCATCAGGTCGTTGTAGTCGCCCTGGTCCAGCACGTACGTGGCCCGCACCGGCTGCCCGTCCGAACCCGGCGCCTCACACAGCGCCCAGACCTTGGCCTTCTCGGCGTCGGAAGCCGAGGGCAGCCGGTCCGGCGCGAAGGGAATTCCCACCGTCGCGCCCATCGGGTACTTGCTGTTGTCGAGCACCGACTCCTTGACCTTCAGGACCTGCGGGCTCTCGCCGTTCAGCAGCAGCTTGGCGGACGCCAGGTTGAGGACCGGGTGCAGGCTGGGCTTGTCCTCACCCTTGGTCTTCACCAGCACATAGCGCGTCGTCGACTCGCTGCCGACCAGGATGTTCTTGCCCTGGTCGTCCCAGCCTTTCGGCGCGGTCGGACTGAGCATTCCCCACGCCCCGAATCCGATGAGCACCAGCGCCGCCACACCGAGACTCGGCAGGACCGTCTTCAGGGGGCGCGGAGCGGCCTCTTCCGAACCGTGCGGAGACGGCTGAAGAAACGCCGCCACCGTGCGCCTGCGCGCGAAGGAGTAAGCGTTCAGCTCATCCCTACGTGTCGCCATCGATGGGTCAACTCCCCGTTATTTTCGCTTTGCTGCCGAATGCGGAACTCCCCAGGGCCGCCCGGTACTCCGTGGCGTTTGCTCCTGCAGGGGCCTCTACTATGCCGTGTGACGATCGCACCGTACGGTACGGGGTACGGTGATCCGCCGCCAGCTCGAGTCGCGGCCAGACAATGCAAAGGGGTTGTACCGGGGGATGAGCACTGCGACCAGGTCCCGGCGCCGTAATGGCGGCCGTCGTACCCAGGAGAACGAGGGGCCGGGGCAGGTGCCGGAACCGGCACAGCCGTCCACGCCCCCGAGTCCGGCCTCGCCGTCGCTCGCCCGGCGCCCCGGCAGCATCGGGCCCATCCGGGTCCAGCAGCTGGTCGGCTTCGAACTGGCCGCCGCGGTCCTGCTGATCGGCTGGCTGCTGCGCCCCATCGGTCTCACCGTCGGCATCGTGCTGGCCGTACCTCTGGTCCTGGCCGGACTGCTGCGCCGGCGCGGCCGCCCGCTGCCCGACTGGTTCAGCACCGCCCGTGCCCTGAGGGACCGCCGCAAGCGCAACGCCGAGCCGGTGCCCCCCGGCACCGACCCCGGCTTCGCCCCCGCCGTCGAGTGCGACCCGGCACTGCGCACCTACAGCTTCCAGGACCGCGAGCAGCGCGAGATCGGCATGCTCGGCGACGGCACCTTCCTCACCGCGCTGGTTCAGGTGCAGGCCGCCGACACCCCGCTGCGTCCGACCCACGGCCACGGCGACATCCCCCTCGACCTGCTCCAGGGTCTGCTCGAAGTCGACGACATCCGGCTCGCCTCCGTCCAGGTCGTCCAGCACACCCAGCCCGCCCCCGCCCCGCATCTGCCTCCGCAGGCCATGGCGGTCCGCTCCTACGGGCCGCTGCAGGCGCAGAGCATGACGCCCGGGCTGCGCATCACCTGGGTCGCGCTCAAGTTCGACCCGGAGCTGTGCCCCGAGGCCGTGGAAGCGCGCGGCGGGGGTATGCAGGGGGCCCGGCGGGCGCTGCTGCGCGTCGCCGACCAGCTGGCCAGCCGCCTCATGGGAGCCGGCATGCAGGCCAAGGTGCTGAGCGAGTCGGACATCTGCGGCGCCATTGCCACCTCCAGCTGTGTCAACCCGATGGCCACCACCGGCGGTGCCGCGCTCGACGGGAGCCGCTCGGGCCGCCGTACGGCCGAGACCACCCGTACCTGGCGCTGCGACGACCGGCTGCACACCACGTACTGGATCTCCAAGTGGCCGCAGTTCGGCGGCGCCGGTCCTGCCTTCCCCCGGCTGGTCGGCGCGCTGACCTCCGCGCCCACGCTCGCCAGCACCTTCTCGCTCACCATCAGCAGGCGGCGCGGCAAGGTCCTGGCGCTGTCCGGACATGTGCGCCTGACGGGCCGCGGTGAGAACGAACTGGGCGAGGCCGCCCAGCACTTGGAGCGGGCCGCGTCCGCGTTCAAGGTCGGTCTCGTACGGCTCGACCGTGAGCAGTTGCCCGGAGTCCTGGCCACCCTGCCGCTGGGAGGTACCCGCTGATGTCCGCTCCCACCATGCGTCCCTCCGGCCGTTCCGGCTTCGGATCGGCCACCCCGGGCTTCCCCGGACAGCGTGCCGGGCACCTGCCCCGTTCGCCGGAGCCCGCCCGGATCGGTCCCGAGCGGCGGCTGCGGGAGGCCTTCGGTCTGCTCGGCCCCCGGCGTGACCGCCACCTCGTCGACGCCGACGTGCTGGCGCAGCTGACCCTGCCCGTCGGCGACGACGGCCTGATCCTCGGTATAGACCCCGACAACCAGCCCGCGGTGCTGGGCCTGTGCCGCCCCACCCGTCTGGACATGGTGCTGGTCGGCGGTACCTGGCTGGCCCAGGTGATCGCCCTGCGGGCGGCGGCGATCGGCGCGCGCGTGGCCGTGGAGACGGCCCGTCCGCAGCTGTGGGCTCCGATGGCGCAGGCGGCGGGCGGCGGCCAACAGGCCGTGACGGTGCACCAGGTGGGGCGGATCGCCCCGCAGGGCCCGTCCCCGGCCAGCCCGGTGCTGATCATCCGCGACCTCGGCATCCGTCCGCCGCGCAGCCGTCTCACCACGGCGCCCTGGCAGTCGGTGCTGACCCTGCTCCCCTACCTCGGCCCCACCGCGCCCCGGCTGCTGGCCAACGCGGACGTCGTCGGGATCCAGCGGATCTCCCCGCAGGAGTCCGAAGTGGTCGGCAAGTCCATGCGGTTGCCCCACGGCGACGCCGCGTCCCTGTCGTCCCTCTCCGACAACGTCGCCCTGTGGTGCACGCAGAAGAGCCGGCAGTACGTGATGACCCAGCCGACCGACGCGGAGACCGGTCTTCTCGGGGCGCCCCGCCGGATGGACTGACCCGGCGGCGGGCGGGTGAACGCCGTCATGGTCAAGGTGCCGATCCCTCACGCGAGTTCGTAACGGAACCGTTGCGCCGTGTGAGGGTGCCGAGGCCAAGTAGGGTTCTCCTGCACGAGGTTCGCTCATGAGAAAGGGCCCGCTGACCATGACCGACGCGGACGACATCGCCGCAAAGACACCGGACCCGGACGTGAAGGCGCGAAAAGAGCGGGAACGGGACGAGCTGTACGGCCTGGACATCTCGGGTGTCGAGTGGCACAGCGCCCCCGGCACCGAGGAGCACGAGGAGCGCGTCGAGATCGCCTACCTCCCGGAGGGAGCGGTGGCCATGCGGTCCTCCCTGGACCCGGACACCGTGCTGCGGTACACGGAGGCGGAGTGGCGGGCCTTCGTACTCGGCGCCCGTGACGGCGAGTTCGACCTGGAGCCCGCACCGCACAACGGCGGGCTCACCGCGGAGTAGGCACGGCGGCCCGGCCCTGGCCGGGCCGTGGTCGACCGCACCGGGCCACAGAAGACAGACCAACCGCCACAAGGGCGACATCGAGGCGGGCGACGGTCCGGTGCGTGCGAGCGCACAGTGGACGGGCCTGCCCCGCCGGGCCCTGTGGCGTTTACGCTTGATGCGGGTGCGACGTAAGAACCCACGGGTGGGTTGTTCGCGTCCAGGGGACTCAGACGGATCGGACAACAGGACGGTCGCCCCCGGCCCGGCACATGAGTGCCCACACGGCATGAGGGTGCTCGACCACACCAGGAGGAATTGTGCAGAGCGATCGGGACGGGCTGCGCGCGGGCTGGACCACGCCCAGCGACGACCAGTCCGACGCGGAGTCCGCCGTCGAGATCACGGGCGAGTTCACCATCGACTACGCCGCACCTGCCTGGTACACGCAGAGCGCGGCACCCGAAGCCGACCCGGCGCCTCCCGCGCCCGCCCCTGCCCCCACCGCGCCTGCACCCCACCCCGGTTACCCCGATACGTCCGGTTCCGCACCGTCGCCGGTCGGCGTGCCGACCCCTGGCCCGGCCCCCGTCCCCGGCCCGCGGTTCGACCCGTCCGCGGGTGCGCCCGGCATGACGCCGCCGCCTCCGCCGCCGCCGTGGACGGGCAACCCCGGCACGGCCCCGCAGCCGCCCGCGCCCCCGAACCCCCAGGGCGGTTACGGCTATCCGCAGCCCCCTGCTCCCCCGAACCCGCAGAGCGGTTACGGCTACCCGCAAGCGCCCACCCCTCCGGCGCCCCCTGCACCCCCTGCGGCCCCGGTGGCTCCCACGGTCCCGGTGGCGCCCGCGCCTCCCATCGCCCCGGCAGCTCCGGCGCCGCCCGTGGCACCCGCACCGCCCGTGGCCCCCGCGCCCCCGGTGCAGCCCGCGCCTCCCGCAGCCCCCGGCCCGCCCTCCTCGGACATCGGTGCGGCTTCCGCCGGCGGTGACGCGGAGAGCCGTAGCGGCGCACCGTCCGCCCCCGTTGCGACGCCGAGCGTCCCCCAGCCCCCCGCCGCCCCGTCGGCGGAGGCACCCCTCGCGCCCTCCGCACCCACCGCCCCCGAGCCGTCTCCCCCCGCCGAAGCCCCGCAGGCGTCCCCGGAGCCGGAGGCGGCCTCGGATGCACCGGCCGCCGCGGCCCCGAGCGAGACGGCTGGGGCAACCGGCTCCGACGACGAGTCCGGAGCCGCCGCCCAGAACGCGGACGCCCCGCAGGCCGCGGCCCCCGAGGCCGCGGCACCGGAAGCCCAGGAACCCCCCGCTCCCGAGACCGCCGTCCCGGGAGGCGAGACCGCCACCGAGCCGCAGGCTGCCGCGCAGCCCGCCGTCCCGGAGCAGCCCCCGGCCGCGCAGAGCCCCGTACCGGAGCAGCCCGAGGCGCAGCAGGACGGCTGGCGGCCGCCGCCGGCTCCGCAGGGTGCCGTCCCGCCGCTGCCGCCCCAGTTCGCGTCGACGGCGTCCGGCGCGGTGCCGCCGTCTGCCCCCGAGTGGACGACAGGCGGGCAGCCGCAGCCGCCCGCCGCACAGCCCGGCGCCCCGCTGCCGCCCACCCAGCCCCAGGCACCGCAGCCCGCGCCCGGAGGCTGGCCGGCCACCCCGCCGCAGCCCGGGAACCCGGCGGCGCAGGGCGGTTACGGCTACCCGCAGCCGCCCGCGCCTCCGAACCCTCAGAGCGGCTACGGCTTCCCGCAGCCGCCCGCCCCTCATCAGCCCGGCCAGGACGGTTACGGCTACCCGCAGCCGCCGGTGCCCCCGAACCCGCACAGTGGCTATGGCTTCCCGCAGCCGCCCGTTCCCCAGCCGGACCAGAGCGGCTACGGCTACCCCCAGCAGCAGGCCCCGGTACAGCCCGGCCACCCCGGTCAGCCCGTGCCGCCGCCCCCTGCCCAGCCGCAGCCGCAGCCGGGACAGCAGCAGTTCCCGGGGCAGCCGCCGCAGGCGGCCCACCCCAACCCCAACCCGTACGGGGGCGCTCCCGGCCAGCCCGGCGTGGATCCCCGCACCGGGGCCGCGTGGCCGGCGGCCGTTCAGCACGACCAGCGGCAGCAGGTCGCCGGCGCGGGTGCGCCGCTCGGCTACAACGCCGCCGTCGAGCTGACCTCGGACCGGCTGGTCAACAGCAAGAAGCAGAAGGCCAAGAGCAGCCGTCCCGTTCCGGGCGGGTCGAAGTTCAAGATCGGTGGCAAGAAGGAGGAGCAGGAGAGGCAGCGCAAGCTCGACCTCATCCGCACTCCGGTGCTGTCCTGCTACCGGATCGCGGTGATCAGCCTCAAGGGCGGCGTGGGCAAGACGACCACGACCACCGCCCTCGGCTCGACCCTCGCCACCGAGCGCCAGGACAAGATCCTCGCCATCGACGCCAACCCGGACGCCGGCACGCTCGGCCGCCGGGTGCGGCGCGAGACCGGCGCCACCATCCGTGACCTGGTCCAGGCGATCCCGTACCTCAACTCGTACATGGACATCCGGCGGTTCACCTCGCAGGCGCCCTCCGGCCTGGAGATCATCGCCAACGACGTCGACCCGGCCGTGTCCACGACGTTCAACGACGAGGACTACCGGCGCGCGATCGACGTGCTGGGCCGTCAGTACCCGATCATCCTCACCGACTCGGGCACGGGTCTGCTCTACAGCGCCATGCGCGGGGTGCTCGACCTCGCCGACCAGCTGATCATCATCTCGACGCCGTCGGTGGACGGGGCGAGCAGCGCCAGCACGACGCTCGACTGGCTGTCGGCGCACGGCTACGCGTCGCTGGTCTCACGGTCCATCACCGTGATCTCCGGTGTGCGCGAGACCGGCAAGACGATCAAGGTCGAGGACATCGTCACGCACTTCGAGCAACGCTGCCGCGGCGTGATCGTCGTACCGTTCGACGAGCACCTGGCAGCCGGTGCCGAGGTCGACCTCGACATGATGCGGCCGAAGGTCCGTGAGGCGTACTTCGAGCTGGCCACCATGGTCGCCGAGGACTTCGTGCGTGCCCAGCAGGAGCAGGGGCTGTGGACGGGGCAGGGCGGCATCCAGCCGCCGACCATGGCTCCCCCGATGCCGGGCCAACAGGCCCCCGCGGGACAGCCGCAGCAGCCCCAGCCGCCGTTCCAGGGCTACCCGGGCGCCCAGCCCGGCCAGCCCTGGCAGACCCCTCAGCCTGGTCAGCCCGGCCAGCCGCACCCCGGGTTCCCCCAGCCGCCGTACGACCCGAACGCGGGGCAGCCGCCGCAGCACTAGCCGGAAACGGCAGCGGACATGAGTGGGGGCCGGCACCTTGAAGGTGTCGGCCCCCACTCATGTGCGCGCGCTTCAGGCCCGGGCGGCGTCCCCGATCAGCTCACGGCAGCGCTGCACATCGACGGCCATCGCCTTCAGCAGCGCGTCCAGCGACTCGAACTTCTGCTGCCCTCGCACATAGGCGAGGAAGTCCACCGCCACGTGCAGCCCGTACAGGTCGAGCCCGATCCGGTCGATCGCGTACGCCTCCACGGTGCGCTCGGTGCCGTCGAACTGCGGGTTGGTGCCGACGGAGATCGCCGCCGGCATCGCCTCGCCCTGCGTGTGCAGCCAGCCGGCGTAGACACCGTCGGCCGGGATGGCGGTGTGGGGCAGGGTCTCGACGTTGGCCGTGGGGAAGCCCAACTCCCGCCCCCGCTGGGCACCTCGAACGACCACGCCCTCCACCCGGTGCGGGCGGCCCAGGATCTCCCCGGCGCCCTCCACGTCGCCCTCGGCGACCAGGCGCCGGGTCAGCGTGGAGGAGAAGGGCTCGCCGCCGCCCGCCGTGCCGGACACGTACAGGTCGACGACCTCGACCTCGAAGTCGTACGTCTTGCCCTGCTCGACGAGGAAGTCGACATTGCCCGCGGCCTTGTGGCCGAAACGGAAGTTGGGGCCCTCGACGACCGCCTTGGCGTGCAGCTTGTCGACCAGGACCTTGACGACGAAGTCGGCCGGCGAGAGCTTCGAGAACTCCGTGGTGAAGGGCAGGATCAGGATCGCGTCCACACCCAGGCCGGCCATCAGCTCGGCGCGGCGGTGGTGCGGGGCCAGCAGCGGGGGGTGGCTGCCGGGGCGGACGACCTCGCTGGGGTGCGGGTCGAAGGTGACGACGACGGAGGGGACGCCCAGCTCGCGGGCGCGGTCCACGGCATGCCGGATGATCAGCTGGTGCCCGCGGTGAACGCCGTCGTAGGACCCGATGGTGACGACGCTGCGCCCCCAGCCCTCGGGGATGTCCTCCAAGCCACGCCAGCGCTGCACTGTGACCGCTCCTCGTCGAACCCGTGTCCGGTATTGACTCTCACGACTTATGCAGGTCTAAGGGTGCCATGCCGCGTGCCCGTGGCTCGCATCGGCATGGGGGCTGTGACCCGACGCACGCAATCTCAGGCGGGCACCCGTACGCCCGCCAGGTTCTCGATCATCCGCCGGGTACTGGGCCCGACGACCGACGCCCACTCCTGCGGATTCTCGGTGAGCCAGCCTGCGACCAGCGCGGCGAACCCGGGTACGTGCCGGCCGAGGTCGACGAGACCGCGGTCGAAGCGGCTCGCCCCGTCCGGGGTGCGGACGAGCAGGAGGCCGATGCGGTGGACGAGATCGCGGATGCCGGCGTCCACGCGGGCGGCCGCCGCGGGCAGCAGGGCTACCAGGACCGCGGGCTCCTGTTCGTGGTCGAGGAGCCGTTCGAGGAGTTCCTGGCGCAGCGGCAGGGAGACGGGGGCGCCGGGTCCCGCGAGGACGGCCGCCAGCGCGGCCCGTACCCCTTCCGGGCCGCCGTCGAGGAGGCCGGTGACCAGGGGCAGGAGGACGGCCCGGACGGCGGGGCCCTGGTCGAGGCGCCGGTCGACGTACGCGGCCACGTCCCCGGCCGTCTCCGGGCGCTGCTGGACCGCCTCCCGCACCAGCGCGGCCACCCGGCGTGCCAGTGCGGGCGTGGTGACGTCCGCGAGCGTGCGCAGTGCCTCCCCGGCACCCGGCCTGCGCAGCCGCTCCCGGAACGCGTCCAGGACCGGGTCGGGGTCGGTGGCGAGCGCGGGGACCAGCGCGCTCGGCGGGAACTGCGGGTCGGCGGCCGCGAAGTGCCCTAGCGCCTGCGGGAGATGACGGGCACGCGTGCGTGGGTCGCGGACGAGCAGGGCGAGCGCGCCGCCGTGCAGGGTGCAGTCGTCGGGGCGGGCGAGCAGGGTGAGGGCGGCGTAGCGCAAGAGCTCGCGGTCGGCCTCGGTGCGTACGTGCGCGGCGGCCCGCAGTCCGTACGCCACCGCCGCCACCCTTCTCGCGGGCCGCTCGTCGTGCGCCCACCGGTCCACGGCCCGGCACACCGCCGACGGTTCGTCCTCGGCCAGCACGGCGAGCAGTTCGTCGGCCCGCCGGTGCGCACAGCCGACGAGTACCTCGGTGAGGTCGTCCAGGGCTCGGGTCCGATGCGTGTGCAGCAGCGCCTGCGCGGCCTTGGCCACAGTCGCGTGCGGGGTCGCGGGCAGCGGCCGCTCGTCGTCGAACCAGCGAGTGAGATACGGCTGTACGGCGGCGGGGTCGGCGGCGAGCAGCTCCGCGACGGCGTCCAGGAACCGGGGACCGGCCTCGTGCGGAGGCCCGTCGGCGAGGACGAGACGGCGGAGCAGGTCGAAGCGGGCGCCCTGCGGGAGCGGAAGGGCCGTCCAGAAGGCGGGGCCGAACGCGGGCGGTACCGGCTCTCCTTGGCGGCGCCTGGCCACGAGACGGTCGGTGAGCTGCCGCAGGACATCGCTGTACGGCGTCGCGTCGGGCACGCGCAGCAGGGTCTCGGTGAGGAGACGGGACGCCCACCAGGACTGCGGATCGACATCGAGGGCGTGGACCAACTCCTGCAGCCGGTACGCCAGTCGGGGTGCGCCGTGCTGGCGCGCGACGAGGAGCAGGGCCTGGACGACGGGGCCGATGCGGTGGCGCGGGACGGGCAGGGGGTGTTCCCGGCCGGTGCGGCGGCGGTGGACGAGGGCACGCAGGGCCTCGTCCAGGTCCAGGTGCGTGCCCTGGATCCAGTCGGCGAGTTCCTCGTGGGCGAAGCGGTAGCCGGTGCCGGCGGGGACGAGGAGGCCCTCGGTGAGGACGGCGGTGGCCCAGCCGCAGCCGCCGAGCCGTACGGGGGCCGGGCCCCAGGGGAACACGGCCTCGAACGACTCGCGGTCCAGTTCGCCCTGGCCGGGGCCGAGGCTGCGGCGGGCGGCCTCGTGGACCTGCCCGGAGACCTTGGCGGCGAGGCGGCGGACCGCGGTGCCGCGCAGGCCGCTCGGGGTGGCCAGCCGTACCGCGATGCGCAGGCACATCAGGTCGAGGTACGCCGAGAAGACCTCGTCGCGGTCCACGGGGGTGTGCGGGACGTCCGGGAGGGCCGCGCGGACCTCGGAGAGGAGGCGGAGTGCGAGGGGGTGCCGGGCGTCGGGGCCGGTCAGGGCGCCGTCGGGGACGCCGTAGCGGGCCCTGGCCCGGCGGGCCTCGTCGTCGGTGAGGTCGGCGAGGCGGACGCAGGGCGGGAGGAACCGGTCCGCGCTGCCGTGCAGCAGGTCCTCCGGGAAGGCCGTCCCCGCCGCCTCCCAGTACTCCTCCCGGCACGCCACCACCAGGCGTGCTCCCGTCTCGCGCAGCCACGTCACCGTGCCCTCGGTCCACTCGGCCAGGCGGTGGGCCAGGACCGGTGGCATCTCCTCGGGGCTGTCGAGGAGGAGGATCAGGGGGCGGTCGGCGGCCCGGGACAGCCGCGCCAGGCGCTCGGGGGTGATGTCGCCGAGGTCCGCGGGCACGGTGTCCGCGGAGCTCGCCACGATGCGGGCGGCCCTGGTGAGCGCGCGGCGGGCCGCGTCGGCCACCGAGGTGTCGGTGTCCGCCAGGTCGGCGCCGCGCAGCCAGAGGGTGGGGGCCGGGACGGGGCCGCGGTGGCGGCGGGCGGCGAGGGCCGCGAGTTCGGTCGTACGGCCACTGCCGGGCGGGCCGACGAGTCCGAGGACGGTGGCCGGTCCCTCGGTGAAGGCGGTGAACTCCCTTGTCGGCGCGGCCCGTTCGACCGGCTCTGTCGTGCTTCCGCGCCCCACGTAACCCGCCAGCGTGCCCGGCGGGCCGTCCTGGCCCACCGAGGTGGCCGTCAGTTCCAGCACGCCGGCCAGGTTGAGGGCGGCGCCGTACGCGGGGACCGTCGCCGCGTTCTCCGCGAGCAGGTCGGCGAGGGGGCCGGGGCGGGCGGGGCGGAGCGGGACCGCGTAACCGCTGTCGCGGTGGCCGCTCTGCAGCGCGGTGCCGAGGACGGCGACGACCGCGCCGGTCCCGGCGTCGAGCACCGGTCCCCCGGCGGCCCCGCCGCCCAGGCGCAGGGCGTCCCGGCCCGCGGTGCCGATCGCCAGTTCCAGGGCGTCTTCGAGGAGGTGGAAGCGGTCGGTGGCCGTGTAGGTCACGGGGGTCGGGCCGAGGACCCGGGCCTCGCGCCAGCACCCGGCGGGGAGGCGGACGTAGGCGCCGGTCTCGGGGGTGTCGTGCGCGGAGACCGGGAGCGGGTCCACGCCGAGTCCCTCGGTCCGCACGAGCGCCAGGTCCAGCTCGGGCAGCTGGGTCACCGCGTCGGCGGTCACCACACAGGTGCGGTCGCCGGAGGCGCGCAGCACCAGTCGGGGCAGCCCGTCGACGGCCTCGTGACTGGTGACGACGGTGCCGTGGTGATCGGCCACGAATCCGGTGCCCCGGGCCCGCCCGGCCAGATCGTGGATGTGTACGAGGTCCTCGTCGCGACCGGGCCCGGAGACCTGTTCCTGAAGCCCGCCGCTGCGGCCGCGCGCGTGCCGGGGAGGGTCGCCGCGCCGAGTGGACCTGGATCTTTCGCACCCGCTGCGACCGGCCTGGCCGGTGTCGTCGGCCTCCCGGTCCCCCCACCGGACCCGCCGGGTCCCCTGTGCCGCCTCGCGGTCATCGTGCCCTGCGGAGCCTGTCCCCGGGTCGCCCGGCCGAACGCTCTCGCGTGCCTCGGGGCCCGGCGGTGCCGTGGTCGGGGCCGTCTCCCGTTCGGCCCCGCCCCGCTGTGCCGGGCTCTGTGCGCCGACGTCGGAGGCGACAGGCGCCGCCGCGCCGACGGAGTCACCCCGCGGGCCCCGAGCCGCCATGGTCGAACCTCCCCGCCGTACGCACGTTCCTGCTTTCGACGGTAGGCGCGTGGTGATCAGCGGGACAGATCGCGTGGTGAACGCGCCCCCTTCCGCTCCCCCGGTTCACTCCGAGCGCCCGTCCGCGCGGGTGAATGGATGGGGACGGGCGGATACACCCTAGGGGTGGGGGAACCGAGGGGGACCGTGGAGCGGCGGCGCAACCCCGTGATCGCCGCTCCACGGGCAGACGCCCTCGGCACTGCCCCCGCACCGGTCCGGCGGGACGGGCGCGGCACACCCTCCGCGCAGGGAGTGCCCAGCAGGGCCGGCGCTCAGTGCCGACTCCCGCCCCGCCCTGCAACCGTCCGCTCCCCGTAACCGCAGCCGGACCCGGCATCGCGGGGCCCGGCACGCCGACTCCCGCCGGCCTGCTCCGCCGGACGGCGGACGGCGGACGACCCTTATCCGAAGACGGCCAGACTCTTCGCCTTGCCCTTGTGTTCCTCGACCAGCGCGAGGAAGCGGCCCTCGGCGTCGAACACGGCCACCGTGCCGGCGCCCGCGTACGCGTCGGGCATGTCGAGCCGTACGCCGTTGCCGAGCAGCTTGGCCCGCCGGGCGTCGACGTCCCAGCGGGGGAACGCGGCCGTGGCGGCGTCGGCGATCGGCATCACCGTCAGCTCCTGCTGGAGCTGGTCGAGGGTCTTCGCCGAGTCCAGCTTGTACGGGCCCACGCGGGTGCGGCGCAGGGCGGTGAGGTGGCCGCCCACGCCCACGTCGGCGCCCAGGTCGCGGGCGAGCGCCCGGATGTAGGTGCCGGAGGAGCAGACCACGGAGACCACCAGGTCGAGAACCGCGGTGCCGTCCTCGGCGACCGCGTCCCGGATGTCGTGGACCGCGAAGGACGAGACGGTGACGGGACGGGCGGGGATCTCGAACTCCTCGCCGTCACGGGCCCGCTTGTAGGAGCGCACTCCGTCGATCTTGATGGCGCTGACCTTGGACGGCACCTGCATGATGGCGCCGCTCAGCTTGGCGATCCCCGCGTCGACGGCGTCCCGGGTGACCTTCGAGGCGTCTGCCGACCCCGTGATCTCGCCCTCCGCGTCGTCGGTCAGGGTGGTCTGGCCGAGCCGGATCGTGCCCACGTACTCCTTCTCGGTCAGCGCGAGGTGCCCGAGGAGCTTGGTCGCCTTCTCCACGCCGAGGACGAGGACGCCCGTCGCCATGGGGTCGAGGGTGCCCGCGTGTCCGACGCGGCGGGTCCTGGCGATCCCGCGCATCTTGGCGACCACGTCGTGCGAAGTGAAGCCCGACGGCTTGTCGACGATGACAAGGCCGTCGGGCGGCGGAGTCTTCACGTTCATTCGGCGGCGTCGTCCGTCTCGTCCTCGTCGTCCGGCTTCCGGTACGGGTCGGCCTCACCGGCGTAGGCGGCGCCCGCCGAGACCTCGCGGACCTTCTCGTCGGACTGGCGTGCCTTGTCGAGGAGGTCCTCGATGGTCTTGGCGGTGTCGGGCAGCGCGTCGGCCATGAACGTCAGCGTCGGCGTGAACTTCACGCCCGCCGCCGCACCGACCGCGCTGCGGAGCACGCCCTTGGCGCTCTCCAGGCCGGCGGCCGCGGCGGCCCGCTCCTCGTCGTCCCCGTACACGGTGTAGAAGACGGTCGCCTCCCGCAGGTCACCTGTGACCCGGGTGTCCGTGATGGTGACGTGTGAGCCGAGCCGCGGGTCCTTGATCCCGCGCAGCAGCTTCTGGGCCACCACCTCTCGGATGAGGTCCGCCAGCCTCTTGGCGCGCGCGTTGTCGGCCACTGGTCCGTCTCCTTAGTAACTGTCTTGCTGCTTGCTTCAGTCTTCGTCGCTGTGGAGCCTGCGTCGAACCGAGAGCAGTTCCACCTCGGGCCGCGCGGCGACCAGCCGCTCGCAGCGGTCCAGTACGTCGGTGAGGTGTCCCGTGTCCCCGGAGACCACCGCGAGCCCGATCTCGGCCCTGCGGTGGAGGTTCTGGTCGCCCGTCTCCGCCACGCTCACCGCGTACTTGCGGTGGAGCTCGGCCACGATCGGACGGACGATTGAGCGTTTCTCCTTCAGTGAGTGAACGTCACCGAGGAGCAGGTCGAAGGACAGAGTCCCCACATACATGTGTGTCCGGATGTCCCGCCGGTTCGGGGTACGGGCGCCACGCTTCGACGCCGATACGGGAACCGTACACGCAACGGCCGGGGCCGATCGACGGAATAACTTCCGCCGATCGGCCCCGATCGCGTGCTACGACGATCAGCCGCGCGGCTTCTCGCGCATCTCGTACGTCGCGATGACGTCGTCGACCTTGATGTCGTTGAAGTTGCCGAGGTTGATACCGCCCTCGAACCCTTCGCGGATCTCGGTGACGTCGTCCTTGAAGCGACGCAGACCGGAGATGTTGAGGCTCTCCGCGATGACCTTGCCGTCGCGGATGAGGCGCGCCTTGGTGTTGCGCTTGACCTCTCCCGAACGGACCAGGACACCGGCGATGTTGCCCAGCTTGGACGACTTGAAGACCTCGCGGATCTCCGCCGTGCCGAGCTCGACCTCCTCGTACTCCGGCTTGAGCATGCCCTTGAGGGCCGCCTCGATCTCCTCGATGGCCTGGTAGATCACCGAGTAGTACCGGACGTCGACGCCTTCGCGCTCCGCCATCTGCGCCGCGCGGCCCGCAGCGCGGACGTTGAAGCCGATGACGATGGCGTCGGAGCCGGTCGCCAGGTTGATGTCGGACTCGGTGACCGCACCCACACCGCGGTGCAGGATGCGGATGTCGACCTCTTCACCGACGTCGAGCTGGAGCAGCGAGGACTCGAGAGCCTCCACCGAACCGGACGCGTCGCCCTTGATGATGAGGTTGAGTTCCTGCACCAGACCGGCCTTGAGGGCCTCGTCCAGGTTCTCCAGGGAGAACCGGACACCCCGTCGGGCGAAGTTGGCGTTGCGCTCGCGCGCCGCCCGCTTCTCGGCGATCTGACGTGCCGTGCGGTCCTCGTCGACGACCAGGAAGTTGTCGCCGGCGCCCGGGACGTTGGTGAGACCCAGGACCAGGACGGGGGTCGAGGGACCCGCTTCCTCGACGTTGTTGCCGTTGTCGTCGAGCATCGCCCGGACCCGGCCGTACGCGTCGCCGACCACCATGGTGTCGCCGATGCGCAGCGTGCCGCGCTGGACCAGGACCGTCGAGACGGCACCACGGCCGCGGTCGAGGTGGGACTCGATCGCGATGCCCTGCGCGTCCTGCTCCGGGTTGGCCCGCAGGTCGAGCGAGGCGTCCGCGGTGAGGACCACGGCCTCCAGCAGGCTCTCGATGTTGAGGCCCTGCTTGGCGGAGATGTCGACGAACATCGTGTCGCCGCCGTACTCCTCGGCCACCAGACCGAACTCGGTGAGCTGACCGCGCACCTTGGTCGGGTCGGCACCTTCGACGTCGATCTTGTTGACCGCGACCACGATCGGCACGTCGGCCGCCTTGGCGTGGTTCAGCGCCTCGATCGTCTGGGGCATCACACCGTCGTTGGCCGCCACCACGAGGATCGCGATGTCGGTCGACTTGGCACCACGGGCACGCATGGCGGTGAACGCCTCGTGACCGGGGGTGTCGATGAAGGTGATCCTGCGCTCTTCACCGTTGACCTCGGTGGCGACCTGGTACGCACCGATGTGCTGCGTGATACCGCCGGCCTCGCCCGCGACGACGTTCGTCTTGCGGATGGTGTCGAGGAGGCGGGTCTTGCCGTGGTCGACGTGACCCATGACGGTGACGACCGGCGGACGGACCACCAGGTCTTCCTCGTCGCCCTCGTCCTCGCCGAACTCGATGTCGAAGGACTCGAGCAGCTCGCGGTCCTCCTCCTCGGGGCTGACGATCTCGAGGACGAAGTTCATCTCGTCCGCGAGGAGCTTCAGCGTCTCGTCGGAGACGGACTGCGTGGCAGTGACCATCTCGCCGAGGTTCATCATCACGCCGACGAGCGAGGCCGGGTTCGCGTTGATCTTCTCCGCGAAGTCGGTGAGGGACGCACCGCGCGACAGGCGGACGGACTGTCCGTTGCCGCGAGGCAGCATCACGCCGCCGACCGACGGGGCCTGCATGGCCTCGTACTCCTGGCGCCTCTGCCGCTTCGACTTGCGACCGCGACGCGCGGGACCGCCGGGACGACCGAAGGCGCCCTGCGTGCCACCACGGCCACCGGGACCGCCGGGACGGCCACCGAAGCCGGGACGACCGCCGCCGCCACCACCGGGACCACCCGGACGGCCGGCGAAACCGCCGCCACCGCCACCGGGACCGCCGGGACGGCCGGCGAAGCCGCCACCGCCACCACCGGGACCCGCGGGACGGCCGGCGAAGCCGCCGCCACCGGGACGACCGCCACCGGCACCGCCGGGACGACCGCCACCGGCGCCACCGGGACCGCGGCCGCCGGGGCCACCGCCACCGGGACGCGGGCCGGCAGCCGGACGCTGCGGCATCATGCCGGGGTTCGGACGGTTGCCGCCGGGGCCACCGCCGGGACGGGGACCGCCACCCTGCGGACGGGGCATGCCGCCCGGGCTCGGACGAGCGCCGCCCGGAGCCTGCGGACGGGGACCGCCCGCCGCACCCTGGGGACGGGGACCGCCCTGGCTCTGACCCTGCGGACGCGGGGCGCCGCCGGGACGCTCACCGGGGCCGCCGGCACCGCCGGGACGCGGAGCGCCGCCCGGACGGGGCGACTGCGGACGCGCCATGCCGGTGGAGCCACCGGAGGTGAAGGGGTTGTTGCCCGGACGGGGACCGGCCGGACGGGCACCGGGACGCGGCGCCTGGCCACCCTGACGGGGGCTGCCGGGACGCTCACCGCGCTCGGGGCGCTCGGTGCGGCCCTGGCCACCCTGAGCGGGGCCGGCCGGACGCGGGGCACCCGGACGCGGGGCGGACTGACCGGCCGGACGCGGAGCACCGGAACCCGGAGCAGCGGCAGCCGGACGCGGGGCGGAGCCCTGCGCCGGGGCGGCGGGAGCCGACGGCGGTGCCGTGAACTCGGGCGTGGTCGGAGCCGGGGACGCCGGGGCGGGCCGCGGCGCGGGCCTCGGACCCGGAGTGGGACGGGAGCCGGCGGGAGCGGCCGGCGCGGCGGAGGCCGCGGGCGTCTCGACGGCGGCCGGCTTGGGGGCCGGCGGGCGCGGGGCTGCCGGACGGGCGGCCTGCGCGGGAGAGGGGGCTGCCGGACGTGCCGGGGAAGCCTTGCGTGCGGAAGCGGGCTTGCCGCCTCCGTTGCCCTGCTGGAGGGCGTCCGTCAACTTACGGACGACGGGCGCTTCGATAGTCGAAGACGCCGAACGGACGAATTCACCGAGTTCTTGGAGCTTGGCCATGACGACCTTGCTCTCCACCCCGAACTCCTTGGCGAGTTCGTATACCCGGACCTTAGCCACTTCGCTCCTTTTAGGTCCGGGTGTGTCCGGACCGTCGCTACTTCATGGGCGTACTCATCGCGTGCTCATCGAGTGCTCATCGCAATCTCGACCTACTTCCAACTCGCGGGGTACCAGGGCCGCACGGGGGTTCCGCGCGACGCTTCTTACTGTGTTGCCTGCTCAGCAACTGTCTGTCTGCTCGACGTACTGGCGCAACGCCTTTATGTCGAGCGCTCCCGGGGCGCGCAGCGCCCTCACGAACACCCGGCGGCGTACCGCCTGGTCGAGACAGACCAGCGCGGGATGCAGATACGCACCCCGGCCGGGCAGCGTACCGCGAGGATCGGGGACGCATGCGTCCTTGATCGCCACGATGCGCAGCAGCTCCGTCTTGGCCGCTCGCCGCCTGCACCCCACACAGGTGCGTTCAGGGCATGCGCGGGCGGGCGTCCGGCCAGACACTCTTAAGTCTACCTCTCCATACCGACCTCACCCCTTCGGGGCAGGGATCGAACAGCTGCGGCCCTGATAACTGTCGTGATCTCAGCGGCCTGCGGCTGGGAACTATTCCCCGGCCTGCTCGGTGTCCGGCCGGATGTCGATCCGCCAGCCGGTGAGCCGGGCCGCGAGACGGGCGTTCTGCCCCTCCTTGCCGATGGCGAGGGAGAGCTGGTAGTCGGGGACCGTCACGCGCGCGGAGCGGGCGGCCATGTCCACGACCTCGACCTTGGAGACCCGGGCCGGCGACAGCGCGTTGGCGACCATCTCGGCCGGGTCGTCCGACCAGTCGACGATGTCGATCTTCTCACCGCTCAGCTCACCCATGACATTGCGCACCCGGCCGCCCATGGGCCCGATGCAGGCACCCTTGGCGTTCAGGCCCGAACGGGTGGACCGTACGGCGATCTTGGTGCGGTGACCGGCCTCGCGGGCGATCGCGGCGATCTCGACGGACCCGTCGGCGATCTCCGGCACCTCCAGGGCGAAGAGCTTCTTCACCAGGTTGGGGTGCGTGCGCGACAGGGTCACGGAGGGCCCCCGAACGCCCCGCGCCACACGGACGACGTACGACCGCAGCCGCATGCCGTGCGGATACGTCTCGCCCGGCACCTGCTCCTGCACGGGCAGGATGGCCTCCAGCTTGCCGATGTCGACGAGCACGTTCTTCGGGTCGCGGCCCTGCTGGACCACGCCCATCACGATGTCGCCCTCACGCCCCGCGTACTCGCCGAGCGTCGCGTCGTCCTCGGCGTCGCGCAGCCGCTGGAGGATGACCTGCTTGGCGGTGGTCGCGGCGATCCGGCCGAAGTCGGACGGGGTGTCGTCGAACTCGCGGGGCTCCTGCCCCTCCTCGAGGTCCTCGGGGTCCTCCTTCGCCCACACGATCACGTGACCGGACTCACGGTCGAGGTGCACGCGCGCGTGGCGGTGACTTCCCTCGGTGCGGTGGTAAGCGATGAGGAGGGCCGACTCGATCGCCTCGACCAACAGGGGGAAGGAGATCTCCTTCTCCCGTACCAAGCCCCGCAGGGCGCTCATGTCGATGTCCACGGCTACGCCTCCTCTTCCTTCTTGTCGTTCTTCTCGTCGTCCTTGCGGTTGAACTCGACCTGCACACGCGCCTTGTCGATGTCGGAGAAGGCGAGGGCGCGGGCGGTGGCCTTGCGGCCCTTCACGCCGGGCACTTCGAGTTCGAGACCTTCGTCGCCGACCTTCAGGATCCGAGCGACCAGTTCGCCGCCGCCCTCGGTCAGCTGGAACTTCACCAGCCGGCTCACGGCGCGCTCGTAGTGGTGGCGCTCCTTGAGGAGGCGCTCTGCGCCCGGGGTGCCGACCTCGAGGGTGTACTCCCCCGCGCCCATCGCGTCGCTCTCGTCGAGCTTCGCCGAGAGCGCGCGGCTCACATCGGCGATCTGGTCCAGGTCGGCACCGGTGTCCGAGTCGACGACGACGCGCAGCACTCGCTTTCGCCCAACGGAGTCAACGGCGATCTCTTCGAGATCCAGGCCCTGGGAGGTGACGAGCGGTTCCAGGAGCTCTCGCAGCCTCTCGCTCTGGGTGGTGCTCATCCGGGTGACTCCTCGGCCGCGTGTGCTGTTGTGGGTAGGTCGCGTGTCTGGTCAAAGGGTATCCGGTCGCAGGGGGTGTTGCCGTCCAGGTGACCTCGGATGCGCGGGTACCGTGATCGCCAGCGGGCTGACCTCCCGCCCGTGTGTTCGTACGAGCTTCCTGAGGACGTCTGTCGTGCCGTACCCGCCTCCGCCGCACGTCCCCTCGGGGCCGCGCAGAAGATCCCTGCTCGCCTCGGTCGCCGTGGGTGCCCTGCTGGTGGGCTGCTCCGACGGGGCCTCGAGCACCGAGGAGGGCACCGCCGGGAGTCCGTCCGTCGTCGAGCGGGCACGCGTGCGTGCGGCTCGGGACAGCCGGGGCATGGTCGAGCGCTACGACGCCGCCCTCGCCGCGTATCCGACGCTCGCGGTGCGGCTGGGGCCGTTGCGGGCGGAAGCCGTGCGGCACACGGAGGCGTTCGGGGGGACGATCACGAAGGCCTCTTCCACCACGTCGGACGCCTCGCCGTCGGCACCCGCGTCGGCATCGGCCCCGGCGCCCGCGACCGAGAAGGACGCCCTCGCCGGGCTCGCCGTAGCCGAACGGGCGCTCGCGGACCGGCGGGCCAAGGCGCTGCTCGACGTGCCGGGCGAGCTGGCCCGGCTGCTGGCGTCGGTGGCGGCCGCCGGTGCGGCTCACGCCTATCTGCTGACGGAGGCGGCCCGATGAGTGAGAAGCAGGTGCTGGAGGCCCTCCAGAAGGCACTGGCCGCGGAGCATGCCGCCGTCTACGGCTACGGCGTCGTCGGCGGCCGGATCCGCGAGGGCCGGCGCACCGAGGCCAAGGCCGCCTATGACGCGCACCGGGCCCGCCGGGACGCCCTCGTGCGTGACGTACGGAGCCTGCGCGGTACGCCGGTGGCCGCGGCCCCGGCGTACGCGCTGCCCTTCCCGGTGCCGGACTCGGCCGCGGCCGTGCGACTGGCCGCCGAGCTGGAGGACCGGGTGGCCGGGGTGTACTCCGACCTGGTGCGGGCAGCCGAGGGCGGGCGGCGGGGCACGGCCGCGGAGGCGCTGCGGGAGGCCGCGGTGCGGGCGGTGCGCTGGCGGGGCGAGAGCGTAGCCTTCCCTGGACTCGCCGAGCGGGCGACCACGGCGTCGCCCTCGGCTGCCCCCTCGGCGTAACGCGGCACTGGAAGGGAACGACTCGCGCATGGCTTTCGAACCACCGCAGCGGCTGGTGCGGGCGCTCGGTGAGAGCGCGCCGGACGGGGACGGCTGGGTGGAGAAGCTGCCCGGGACCACCGTACAGGCCGTCGCGCTGCGGGAGTTGACCGTGGAGCGGGTGCAGGTGCCCGGGGGGCGCAGCAGCCTCGTCGTGCTCGTGCGGCGGGCGGACGGCACACCGGCCGTGCTCAAGCTGGCGCCGCCCCGGGCCCGGCCGGAGAGCGAGCGGGCGGCACTCGCGCACTGGGGTGGGCGGGGGGCCGTACAGCTGATCGACGAGCCCGCGGGTGGGGGTGTGCTGCTTCTGGAGCGGCTGCATCCGGATGTCTCCGTGCGGTCGCTGCCGGAGGCCAAGGCGCTGCTGGAGGCGGCGGGGGCCCTGCGGCGGCTGTGGGTGGAGCCGCCCGGCGGCCATGTGTTCGAGACGGTGGCCGAGCGGACCGGGCGGCAGGCGTCGGTCATGCGGGGCGCTGCCGCGGAGGCGGCGGGGCTGGTGAGCGCGGCTCTCGACGCGCGTGAGTCGCTGCTGGCCGCGCCGCCGGAGGAGCGGTTGCTGCACGGGACGTTCCGGCAGAGCAAGGTGCTGGCGGGTGTCCGGTCGCCCTGGCTGGCCGTGGGGCCCGATCCCGTGGTCGGGGAGTGTGCGTTCGATCTCGCCCGGCTGGTGCGGGACCGCGTGGAGGACCTGATCGCCTCGCCGTCGGGGGCGGCGACCACGCGGCGGCGGATCAAGCGGCTCGCGGAGTCGCTGGAGGTGGACCAGGAACGGCTGCGGGGGTGGACGTTGTTCCGGGCCGTGGAGTCCGGGGTCCGGGCGCTGCGGGTGGGGCGGCCGAAGGATGCCGAGCTGCTGCTGGAGTTCGCCGGGTGGCTCTAGGGACGTGCCGATGAATCGGCCATTCTCCACCCGGTATCGGCCACTCGCACAACCCCCGTCGCGACACGGTGCTCTTATCCCCTGCGGGACCTTGTCCGGCTGTTGACCGCAGCCTGTCCCGCATCGGGGGACCCATGCTGACGTTCCATTTCACGGACACGGACATCGCCCGGGTACGGGTGGCGAGCAGGCCCGATCCGCTGTGGGAGCTGCTGCTCAGCCTGCATCTGGTCGGGGCAGAGGACGGCGCCGTCGTCTTCGGCCCCTGGAAGAGGCAGGTCAGGTCGCGGCTCTCCGCTCCGGTCCGCATGCTCTTCGACCTCGCCCCGCCCCGTGGCTACTCCGCCGACTTCCTCACCCCCGCCCTCGCCGAGGACGGGCTGGACGCGGCGATCGACACCGTCCTGTCCACCCCGCGCCGACGGCTGCGCCGCGATGTCGGAAGGCTCGCCGCCGCCCGGTGTCCCGGGACCTGGACCCGGTCGCTGGCCGAGGGGGACTCGGGCACGCTGCGGCGCCTCGGCGGGGCCCTGCGCGGATACTTCTCCGTCGCCCTGCGGCCGCACTGGGCCCGGATCCGCACCGCGTTCGACGCGGACCGCGCACTGCGGACGCGGGCGGTGGCGGACGGCGGCGTCGAGGGCATGCTGGCCACCCTGCATCCGGATCTGCGCTGGCGGTCCGGTCTGCTCACGATGGCCAGCTCCTACGACCGGGACATCCACCTCGACGGGCGGGGGGTGCTCCTGCTGCCGTCGTTCTTCTGCTGGCGGGCCCCGATCACCCTGCGCGATCCCGATCTGCCTCCGGTGATCGTCCACCCGATCGCACACGACCTGGGCTGGTCACAGAGGGACGCCGAGCCCGGGCACGGGCAGCGGGAGTCGCTGCGCACCCTGCTGGGCCGGACCCGGGCCGATCTGCTCACCGTCCTCGCCTCCGGCGGCGGATCGACCGGGGAGCTCGCACAGCGCCTGGTCGTCTCCCCCGCCACGGTGTCGCATCACACCGCCGCCCTGCGGGACTCCGGCCTGATCGTCACCCGGCGCCGCGGACCGGCCGTCCACCACAGCGCGACCCCGTTGGGGGAGGCCCTGGTGGACGGCCGCCGTGACCTTCCGCCGTCGGCGACACGGTGACGCGGTCCTGACCGGGCCGGGAACCGGGTTCCGCGGCGGACCTCGACGGTGCAGAGGACCGGGAAGACGGCCCTACGAGATCAGGCGGTGAGGCGGGCGATCGCCTCGTCCACCGTCAGCTCCTCGCGCTCACCGGTGCGGCGGTCCTTGAGCTCCAGGACACCCTCGGCGGAGCGCCGCCCGGCGACCAGGATCTTCGGTACGCCCATCAGCTCGGAGTCGGTGAACTTCACACCCGGGGAGACCCCGGCGCGATCGTCGACGAGCACCCGGAGTCCGGCCTCGCGCAGCTTCTCGGAGACGTCGAGGGCCAGTTCGATCTGGAGGGCCTTGCCCGCGGCGACCACGTGCACGTCGGCCGGGGCGACCTCGGCGGGCCAGCACAGCCCCTTGTCGTCGGCGGTCTGCTCGGCGAGGGCGGCGACCGCGCGGGAGACGCCGATGCCGTAGGAGCCCATGGTCACGCGGACCGGCTTGCCGTGCTGACCGAGGACGTCGAGCTTGAGGGCGTCGGCGTACTTGCGGCCCAGCTGGAAGATGTGGCCGATCTCGATGGCGCGGTCCAGCTTCAGACCGGTGCCGCACTTCGGGCAGGGGTCGCCCTCCTGGACGACCACGACGTCGACGTACTCGTCGACCTCGAAGTCACGGCCCGCGACGACGTTCTTCGCGTGCGTGTGCTCCTTGTTGGCGCCGGTGATCCAGGAGGTGCCGGGGGCCACGCGCGGGTCGGCGATGTACCGCACCTTCTCGCCCAGCCCCTGCGGACCGACGTAACCGCGCACCAGATCCGGGCGGCCCACGAAGTCCTCGGCGGTGACCAGCTCGACGGCGGCGGGCGCGAAGTGGGCCTCCACCTTGCCCAGGTCCACCTCGCGGTCACCGGGGACACCGACGGCCACGATCTCGCCGTCGACCTTCACCAGCAGGTTCTTCAGGGTGGCGGAGGCCTCGACGCCGAGGTGCGCGGCGAGGGTCTCGATGGTCGGGGTGTCCGGGGTGGGGATCTCCTCCAGCACGGCGACACCGGCCGCGTCCACCGGCTTCAACTCGTACGTGATCGCCTCGGTGTTGGCCGCGAAGTCGCAGTTCGGGCAGTCCGCGAAGGTGTCCTCGCCGGCCTCGGCGGGGGCGAGGAACTCCTCCGACTTCGAGCCGCCCATCGCACCGGCGGTGGCGGCGCAGATGCGGTAGTCGAGGCCGAGGCGCGCGAAGACCTTCTGGTAGGCCTGACGGTGCAGGGCGTACGACTGGGCCAGGCCCTCGTCCTCGGTGTCGAAGGAGTACGAGTCCTTCATCAGGAACTCGCGGCCGCGCAGGATGCCGGCCCGCGGGCGGGCCTCGTCACGGTACTTGTGCTGGATCTGGTAGAGGATGACCGGCAGGTCCTTGTAGGAGGACGCCTGGTCCTTCACGATCAGCGTGAAGATCTCCTCGTGGGTCGGGCCGAGGAGGTAGTCGCCGCCCTTGCGGTCCTGGAGGCGGAACAGCTCGGGGCCGTACTCGTCCCAGCGGCCGGTCGCCTCGTACGGCTCCCGCGGCAGGATGGCGGGCAGCAGCACCTCCTGGGCGCCGATCGCGTCCATCTCCTCACGGACGATCCGCTCGACGTTGGACAGCACCTTCTTGCCGAGCGGCAGCCAGCTCCAGATGCCGGCCGCGGTGCGGCGGACGTAGCCGGCGCGGACGAGCAGCTTGTGGCTGAGGACCTCGGCGTCCGCGGGGTCGTCGCGCAGCGTCTTCGCCATCAACTGGGACATGCGCTGGACCGGTGGGTTCGCCATGGTTCTCGTACTCCTGCTGCGTCGAGGTGATGCCAGGAGGGTAGCCGGGCGCCCTGCGCCGGTGGAAATCCGTCAGCGGCGACGCAGGGGCAGCGGTGCCCCCATCACGGCGTACGGCTTCGGGGCGCTCGGGAAGAGGACCTGGCGGGCGAGGTCCTGGTAGCCGAGGGAGTGGTACAGGCCGCGGGCCGGGCTGTCGGTGTCGATCGCGGAGAGGATCGAGCGGGGCTCGTCGGCGCCGTCGGTGATCGTGGTGATCAGGGTGCGGCCGATGCCGCGGTTCTGGTGGTGGGGGTGCACATGGAGCTCGGTGATCACGAAGGAGTCGTCGAGCCAGATGTCGTTGTGCTGGGCGCGGAGGTAGGACTCCACGACGGTGGACCACCAGTGGGTGCGGTCGTTGGGCATGCCGTACACGAACCCGACGAGGCGCCCTCCGACACTCGCGCCGAGTGCCCGCGCGCCCGGGAAGGTCATGTGGCGCAGGACGATCTGCCGCCGTACCGCCACCTCGTCGGCGCCGAGACCGAACGCGACGGCCTGGACCGCCAGGGCCTCGTCCACGTGGGCGGACAGGTCCAGGGGGCCGATGACGAGGTCCATGCGGGGAGCGTACAGGGGGAGTTCCGGTTGTGCGCCTGGTCCAGGCCGCGTGCGGCGGGCCGTCCGCTAGAAGAGAACGCTCATGAACGCGCCCACCTCTTGGAACCCCACCCTCGAGTACGCCCTTCTCGCCGGCGTATTGAAGTCGTTCACGTAAAGGCTCACCACCGGGGCCACGTCCGCCAGCGCGTACCGCAGCACCGCCGCCATCCCCGGGGCCGCCACTCCCCTGCCCCGGTACTCGGGGGCCACCCACACACCCTGGATCTGGCAGGCCCTGTTCGTCGCCGCGCCGATCTCCGCCTTGAAGACGACCTTGCCGTGTTCGTCGAGGCGGGCGAACGAGCGGCCGGCACCGACCAGTTCGGCCACGCGGGCCTGGTACAGCAGTCCCCCGTCCCCCGCCAGCGGCGAGACGCCGACCTCCTCCGTGAACATCGCCACGCACGCCGGCATGATCGTCTCCATCTCGTCCTTGCGGATGCGACGGACGTACGGATCCGGGGCGATATCGGCGGGCATGCGGTCGGTGACCATGAGGGGCTGGCGGGCGCGGACCTCCCGGGCCGGACCCCAGCTGGGCTCCAGCAGCCGCCAGAGCTGCGCGGTGGGTTCGGCGGCACCGACGATGGAGGAGCAACGGCGGCCGGCCCGCCGGGCCCTGTCGGCGAAGGCGCGGACCGCTCGTGGGGTCGCGCAGATCGGGACCAGGTTGGCGCCGGCGTAGCAGAGGGACGTGAGCATGCCGTCCTCGTACCAGCCCCACATCTCGCCGCCGAGCCGCCACGGGTCGAGGCCGGCGACCTGAACCCTCGACGTCACGAAGGCGTTCGCGACCGGCTCACGGTCGAGGACGGCGAGCGCGGCGTCCAGGTCGCTCGGTTCGAGGACCCGGGAGGTCGTCTGGGTCAACACGGGCGGGGCCTCACACTGGGGTCTGCTGATCTCCGCACTGTACCTGCGGAAGCTGAGCCGCGCCGCCCTGAGTCAGGGCCCCGTTCACCGAACCGTGACGACCACCTCGCCCCACCGTCTCCTGGGGCTGCGCCCGGCCCCCGCCGGCCCGAAGGGCCTCGTCCTCGAACGCCGGACGGGCTGACACCGTCTGGCCGGCGCTGATAGGAACGGCAGATGATCTCGACCGCTGAGCGATCCGATGCCCGGACCCGGCCCGACGAACAACTCGCGGAGTTGTTCAGTGAGGGGTTCCCGCAGTTCATCACCGCCGACCGGCTGGTGACGCAGTACATCGGCCGGGTACAGGAGTTCTTCCCGGAGCTGGATCTGACGCTGGTGGACGAGGACGGGGTGCCCGTGGCCGCCGGGTGGGGCGTTCCCGTGCGGTGGGACGGGCTGGTCGGTGGGCTGCCCTCGGGGTACAGCGACGCGCTGGTGCGGGCCGTGGAGGGGCATGAGGACAAGGCCGATCCCGACACCCTGGTGATCTGCGGGGCGATCGTCACCCCGTCACTGAAGGGGCAGGGGCTCGCCGGGCGGATGCTCGCCGCCCTGCGGGACGCAGGAGAGGATGCGGGGCTCCGGCGGGTCATCGCGCCCGTGCGGCCCACGGCCAAGGCGCGCTATCCGCTGACGCCCATCGAGTCGTACATGCGGTGGCGGCGGGACGACGGCAGCGCCCTCGACCCGTGGATCCGCACGCACGAACGCCTCGGCGCCGAGATCCTGGCCGCCGCCCCCGCCTCACAGACAATGACCGGCACGGTCGCCGAGTGGGAGGGCTGGACGGGCCTGGCCCTCCCGGAGTCGGGCGACTACGTGATCCCGGACGGGCTGAGTGTGCTACGGGTCGACCGGGACGCCGACGTCGGCTCCTACCAGGAGCCGAACGTCTGGATGCGGCACCGCTGAAACGTACTAGCCCGCGACCGACACCGACGGCTCGCCCGAGGCGATGCCGTCCGCCTCCATCTGCTCGGCCAGCTTCATGGCCTCCTCGATGAGGGTCTCCACGATCTTCGACTCGGGGACGGTCTTGATGACCTCGCCCTTGACGAAGATCTGGCCCTTGCCGTTGCCGGAGGCGACACCGAGGTCGGCCTCGCGGGCCTCGCCCGGGCCGTTCACCACGCAGCCCATGACGGCGACACGGAGCGGAACCTCCATGCCGGTCAGCCCCGCGGTGACCTCCTCGGCGAGCTTGTAGACGTCGACCTGGGCGCGGCCGCAGGACGGGCAGGAGACGATCTCCAGGCCGCGCTGCCTGAGGTTCAGGGACTCCAGGATCTGGTTGCCGACCTTGACCTCCTCGACCGGAGGCGCCGACAGGGACACGCGGATCGTGTCGCCGATGCCCTGGGAGAGCAGCGCGCCGAAGGCGACGGCCGACTTGATGGTGCCCTGGAAGGCCGGTCCCGCCTCCGTCACACCGAGGTGCAGCGGGTAGTCGCACTGCGCGGCGAGCTGGCGGTACGCCTCGACCATGACGACCGGGTCGTTGTGCTTGACCGAGATCTTGATGTCCCGGAAGTCGTGCTCCTCGAAGAGGGAGGCCTCCCACAGCGCGGACTCGGCCAGCGCCTCGGGCGTCGCCTTGCCGTACTTCTGGAGGAGACGGCGGTCCAGCGACCCCGCGTTCACGCCGATGCGGATCGGGGTGCCGTGGTCCTTCGCGGCCCGCGCGATCTCCTTGACCTTGTCGTCGAACTGCTTGATGTTGCCGGGGTTCACCCGCACCGCGGCGCAGCCCGCCTCGATCGCCGCGAACACGTACTTCGGCTGGAAGTGGATGTCCGCGATCACCGGGATCTGCGACTTGCGCGCGATGGTCGACAGCGCGTCGGCGTCGTCCTGCGTGGGACAAGCCACCCGCACGATCTGGCAGCCGGACGCCGTCAGCTCGGCGATCTGCTGCAGGGTGGCGCCGATGTCGGACGTACGGGTCGTCGTCATCGACTGCACGGAGACCGGGGCGTCGCCGCCGACCGCCACGGACCCGACCTGGATCTGCCGGCTCTTCCGGCGCTCGGCGAGCCTGGTCGGAACGGACGGCATGCCGAGAGAAATCGCAGTCATCTGCTGTGCAACCCCAAGTCGTGGATCAAGGCCCAGGTCCCGTCAGCGGCGGGCTCCGGACTTCGAGATTACGGCACCGGCGCGGGGACGAGCACATCACCGCCGTCAAACCCACTCAATGGAAGGCGGCCCGGCACGCAGTGCGCCGGGCCGCCGCCAACGCCGTATGGCTAGGAGAGGCGTACGGGGTTAACGACGTCCGCGATCAGGACGAGGACCGTAAAGCAAATGAAGATCCCCGCCACCACATAAGCGACCGGCATCAGCTTCGCCACGTCGAACGGGCCCGGGTCCGGGCGCTTGAGGACCTTTGCCAGGTTGCGGCGCAGGGACTCCCACAGCGCACCCGCGATGTGGCCGCCGTCCAGGGGGAGCAGCGGGAGCATGTTGAAGAGGAACAGGGAGAGGTTGAAGCCCGCCACCAGCATCAGGGCCATGGCGAGTTGCTGGGTCGGGGGGATGTCGAGCGTGAAGATCTCGCCGCCCACCCTGGCTGCGCCGACCACGCCCATCGGGGAGTCCGGTTCGCGCGGGGCGTCGCCGAAGGCGGCGTTCCACAGGGCCGGGATCTTGCCGGGCAGGGCGGCGAGGGAGTCGACGGCCTCGCCGACCCGGTCGCCCATCCAGATCACGGAGTCGCCGAAGTCCTGCTTGACGATGCCGGTGGCGGCGCTGAAGCCGAGGAAGCCGGCGGTGACGTACTCGCCCTGGACGTACTGACCGCTGGAGTCCTTCTTCGCGACCTGGTTGCTGGCGATCTTCGCCGTCAGGGTGACGTCCTTGCCGTCGCGCTCGACGACGATCGGGACCGTCTTGTCGGGGTTGGCGCGGATGAGGTCGGAGAGCTTGTTCCAGTCGCCCGTCGTCACGCCGTTGAAGGAGAGGATCTTGTCGCCCGCCTTGAGGCCGGCGGCCGCGGCCGGGGAGGCCGGGTCGGAGGCCTTGCAGTTCTCGCGGTTCTGGCTCTGGGCGATCACGCACTTGGAGACCGAGCTGACCGTGTTGGTCTGCTGGGAGATGCCGAAGCCCATGAGGACCGTGAGGAACAGCGCCACGGCGAGGATCAGGTTCGCGAAGGGGCCCGCGAACATGACGATGACGCGCTTCCAGGGCTTACGGGTGTAGAAGAGGCGCTTCTCGTCGCCGGGCTGGAGTTCCTCGAAGGCGGCCGAGCGGGCGTCCTCGATCATGCCGCGCCAGGGCGAGGTGGAGCGGGCGCTTATGCGGCCGTCGTCGCCGGGCGGGAACATGCCGATCATGCGGATGTAGCCGCCGAAGGGGATGGCCTTGATGCCGTACTCCGTGTCGCCCTTCTTGCGGGAGAAGACGGTCGGGCCGAAGCCGACCATGTACTGCGGCACGCGGATGCCGAACAGCTTGGCGAAGGACAGGTGTCCGAGCTCGTGCCACGCGATCGAGATCAGCAGGCCCAAGGCGAACAGCCCTATGCCGAGGATGAACATCAGGGTCGTCATGCACGGGCCTCCGCCGTCTGTGCCGTCAGTTCCCGGGCCCGGGTCCGCGCCCAGGTCTCCGCTTCGAGGACGTCCGCGACGGTGAGCGAGGTTCCGGCGCGCGGGGTGCCGTGCTCGTCCACCACCCGGGTCACGGTGTCGATGATCCCGTCGAACGGCAGCGCGCCGGCCCGGAAGGCCTCCACGCACTCCTCGTTGGCCGCATTGAACACCGCCGGGGCCGTGCCCGCGAGCTGTCCGACGTGTCTCGCAAGGTTGACCGAAGGGAACGCGTCGTTGTCGAGCGGGAAGAACTCCCAGGTCGACGCCTTGCTCCAGTCGAAGGCCGGTGCCGCGTCGGGGACGCGTTCGGGCCAGCCCAGGCCGATGGCGATCGGCCCCCGCATGTCGGGGGGCGTCGCCTGGGCGATCGTGGATCCGTCCGTGAACTCAACCATCGAGTGGACATACGACTGGGGATGCACGACCACCTCAATGCGGTCGAAGGGAATGTCGTAGAGGAGGTGCGCCTCGATGACCTCGAGACCCTTGTTGACGAGGGTCGCGGAGTTGATCGTGATGACCGGGCCCATGGCCCAGGTGGGGTGGGCGAGGGCCTCCTCGACCGTCACCTGGGCGAGGTCGGCTTTCGTACGCCCGCGGAACGGTCCCCCGGACGCTGTGACGACCAGCTTCCGCACGTCGGCCCGCGTGCCGGAAGCCAGGGCCTGGAACAGTGCCGCGTGCTCGGAGTCGACCGGGATGATCTGTCCGGGCTTGGCGAGCGCCTTCACCAGCGGGCCGCCCACGATGAGCGACTCCTTGTTGGCGAGCGCGAGGGTGCGGCCCGCTTCCAGGGCGGCGAGGGTGGGGGCGAGGCCGATGGAGCCGGTGATGCCGTTGAGGACGGTGTGGCAGTCGGAGGCGGCGACCTGGGTGGCGGCGTCCGGGCCGGCGAGGATCTCGGGAAGGGGTTCCGCGCCGTAGAGGGCGCGGAGTGCTTCGCGCAGCTGCGGTACGACGTCCTCGCGGGCGACCGCGACGGTCCGTGCCCCGAGTCGGTGCGCCTGCTCGGCGAGGAGCGCGACCCGGCCGCCGTTGGCCGAGAGTCCGGTCACCCTGAAGCGGTCGGGGTTGCGCAGCACGAGGTCGATGGCCTGGGTGCCGATCGAGCCTGTGGAGCCGAGGATCACCACGTCCTTGGGGCCGTCGCCCGCGACGGGGTCGTGGACCGAGTGCGGGTCGGCGAGGGGGGCTGGACTGTCGCTCATCCCTCCATTGTGGCCGTAAGGACGGCGTAGGAGGACAGCGGGGGGGGGGGGGGGGGGGGGGGGGGGGGGGGGGGGGGGGGGGGGGGGGGGGGGGGGGGGGGGGGGTCTTGGTGTGGGTCGGGGTGGCGGTGGGGGTGAGAAGACGCCTTCGCG
>NZ_JBVIHJ010000033.1:82958-121690 GCF_055570355.1 Streptomyces sp. NPDC031225
CGCAGCGATGGGGTAGTGGGCGGTGTGTGGGTCGGTGGGGTGTTTTGCCCTCTCCTCCCTCCCTCTGGTGTGGCCGGAGGGGGGGAGGGGGAACACCCCCCCCCCCCCTCTCGGCCCCCCCGCTGTGGTGAGTGGTCAGCGGATGGGGCGGTGGAGGTTCTCCTTCTCGGACGGTCCGGGTGTCGCGTCGGCGATCCAGACGCCTTCGCCGGAGGGGTCGACGATGCCGTCCTCCAGCCAGGTGTAGGTGCCGGACATGACGCCCTTGACGACCTTGCGGTCCTGGTCGTCGGTGTTGTTCCAGAGGCGGCCGAAGAGTTCCTCGACGCGCAGGCGGGACTGGTGGCAGAAGGTGTCGGCGAGCTGGTAGGCCTCGCGGCCGTGGTCCTCGGTGGTGTACAGCAGTTCGGCGCGTACGCAGGCCGCGCTCATCGCGAAGAGTTCGGCGCCGATGTCGACGATCCGGCCGAGGAAGCCCTGTTTGGTCTCCATGCGGCCCTGCCAGCGGGACATGGCGTAGAAGGTGGAGCGGGCGAGCTTGCGGGCGGTGCGTTCGACGTAGCGCAGGTGCGCGGAGAGGTCGATCTCGCGCTTGAACTCTCCGTAGGAGTATGGGAGTTGTCCCTGTCCGGCGACGAGTTTGGGTAGCCACTTGGCGTAGAAGACGCCGGCGTTGGCGCCCGCTTTCGCCTTGTCGCCGAGGGACTTCTCCGGATCGATCAGGTCACCGGCGACGGAGAGGTGGGCGTCGACCGCCTCGCGGGCGATCAACAGGTGCATGATCTCGGTCGAGCCTTCGAAGATGCGGTTGATGCGCAGGTCGCGCAGGACCTGTTCGGCGGGGACGGCCTTCTCGCCGCGGGCCCGCAGGGAGTCGGCGGTCTCGAAGCCGCGGCCGCCGCGGATCTGGACGAGTTCGTCGGCGACGAGCCAGGCCATCTCGGAGGCGTAGAGCTTGGCGAGGGCGCCCTCGATGCGGATGTCGTTGCGGTCCTCGTCGGCCATCTGGGAGGACAGGTCGAGGACGGCCTCAAGGGCGAAGGTGGTCGCCGCGATGAAGGAGATCTTGGCGCCGACGGCTTCGTGGTGGGCGATCGGCTTGCCCCACTGTTCGCGGGCCGCGGACCACTCACGGGCGATCTTCAGGCACCACTTGCCCGCGGCCACGCAGGAGGCGGGGAGGGAGAGCCGGCCCGTGTTGAGCGTGGTCAGGGCGATCTTCAGCCCCTGGCCCTCCTTGCCGATGAGGTTCGCGGCCGGGACCCGGACCTGGTGGAAGCGGGTGACGCCGTTCTCGATGCCGCGCAGGCCCATGAAGGCGTTGCGGTTCTCGACGGTGATGCCGGGTGAGTCGGTCTCGACGACGAAGGCGGTGATACCGCCCTTGTGGCCCTCGCTCTTGGGCACGCGGGCCATCACGACGAGGAGGTCGGCGACGACTCCGTTGGTGGTCCACAGTTTCACTCCGTCGAGGACGTAGTCGTCCCCGTCGGGTACGGCCGTGGTGGCGAGGCGGGCCGGGTCGGAGCCGACGTCGGGTTCGGTGAGGAGGAAGGCGCTGATGTCGGTGCGGGCGCACCGGGGCAGGAACCTCTCCTTCTGTTCCTGGGTGCCGAACATCTTCAGCGGCTGGGGTACGCCGATCGACTGGTGGGCGGAGAGCAGGACGCCGATCGCGGGGCTCGCGGAGCCGGCCAGGGCCAGCGCCTTGTTGTAGTAGACCTGGGTGAGGCCGAGGCCGCCGTACTTGGTGTCGATCTTCATGCCGAAGGCGCCGAGCTCCTTGAGCCCGTTGACGATGTCGTCGGGGATGCGGGCCTCGCGTTCGATGAGGGCTCCGTCGACCTTCGTCTCGCAGAAGTCGCGGAGCACCGCGAGGAACTCCTCGCCGCGTCGGGCGTCTTCCGCCGGGGGCATCGGGTGGGGGTGGATGAGATCGAGCCGGAAACGCCCCAGGAACAGTTCCTTGGCGAAACTGGGCTTGCGCCAGTCCTGTTCCCGGGCGGCCTCCGCCACCTCGCGGGCCTCGCGCTCGGTGACGACGGGCTTGATGGGTGGTGCGGACATTGACGCTCACCTCGCCATGAATCGGGATCATGGGGCCGTATGGTTACCGACGGGTGCTACCCGATCGTATGTACCCGATCCAGGGCGCGACCACCACCCTTCGCGCGGCCGTTCGGCCGATGTCGACGAAACCCGACTCGATGTCCATCCGTGGCGCGCAGGAGCGGGCCTCGACAGCGGGGGCGGACGCGTTGTTGTCGGGGGTGTTCCGCCGGACGAGGGCCTGCGGATGGCTCCCACCAGTGGGGGCCTGTCCGGCGACAGGGTGCCGCGCAGCGCTGCACACCGGGCTCGCGGACTCGTCGGGGCCGCGGCCGGGCAGCGGTGCGCACCGGGCCCGCGCACTCGCGAAACCCTCCCCTCGCGCACTGTCGACTCGTGCGGGACCGGCCGGGCAGCCCACAGCACCTTCCGCCCGCAGGCTGCCCGCCCCGGACCCCGTCCCAGGTGTACGGTGCCCACCCGGCCCGGGCTCCGGCTTCCGCGAGGGTTCCGGTCGGGGGTCCGGCCGCCCGTTTCATGGCCCCCCGCGGCCGGTCGTGGTAGGCAGGACGCAGCTGCCCGGCCTCCCCACGTGGCCCGGCTCCGGAAGTCTGTGTCGAAGCGCTTCGACAACCTATGGACACCCACCTCCGGTGGAGCTACTGTCGAACCACCCCCACCCGCCATTGTTCGCACTGCGCACTGTCGAAGCGCTTCACAAAACTTGGAGAGCTGGATGGTCACCCTCGCCGAGGTCGCCCAGCACGCCGGAGTCTCGGCGAGCACGGTGAGCTATGTCCTCAGTGGCAAGCGGTCCATCTCCACGACCACCCGGCAGCGGGTCGAGCAGAGCATCCGCGATCTCGGCTACCACCCGAACGCGGGCGCCCGCGCGCTCGCCAGCAGCAGGTCGAACATCATCGCGCTGATGGTCCCGCTCCGCACCGACATGTACGTGCCGGTGATGATGGAGATCGCCATCGCGGTGGCCACCACCGCACGGACGCACGGGTACGACGTCCTGCTGCTGACCGGCGAGGAGGGTCCCGACGCCGTGCGCCGGGTCACCGGCAGCGGTCTGGCCGACGCGATGATCCTGATGGACGTCGAACTCGACGACGAACGGCTGCCGTTGCTGCGCGGCACCGACCAGCCGTCCGTGCTCATCGGCCTCCCCGCCGACACCTCGGGACTGACCTGCGTCGACCTCGACTTCCGGGCCACCGGCGCGCTGTGCGTCGAGCACCTCGCGAAGCTCGGCCACCGCGACATCGCTGTCATCGGCGAGGCCCCGGCGGTCTACGAACGCCATACCGGTTTCGCCGAGCGCACCCTCGACGGACTCCGTTCCCGCGCCCAGGAGTTGGGCGTACGGCTGCTGCACCGGCCGTGCGACGGCGGGTACGACGCGATGGCCGTCACCGTCGCCCGCATCCTCGACGAGCGCCCGTCCACCACGGGCTTCGTCGTACAGAACGAGCAGGCCGTCGAACCACTGCTCGCGCTGCTGCGCCAGCAGGGCAGGGCCGTCCCCGAGGACGTCTCGGTGGTCGCGATCTGCCCCGACCAGGTCGCCGTCCAGGCCTCGGTGCGGCTGACCTCGGTCGCCATCCCCGCCCAGGAGATGGGCCGGCATGCGGTGGAGCGGCTGGCCGCCAAGCTGGCGGGCCAGGGTGAGGACGAAGTCGTTCTGATCGAACCGGAGTTGACGGTCCGGGGCAGTACGGGTCCGGCGCCCTCGGCGTCCTGACAGCCTGCCCGCCACAGCCCGCACGCCACACCCCGCACCCCACGGGCCGAGATGCCCCATCCCACACACCACGCATGCCGTGCCTGTGCGGCACGCCCCTGTCTGCATTCCTTCAGGAGCACCCCTCGTGAATCAGCCTGCCGAAATCCAGCCCAAGGTCAGCCTCGCGCAGTCGTCCCCCACCGTCGGCACGTTCCGGGAGCGGGACGGCGCGCTGGAGTGGAGCGGGCGCCAGGAGACCGTACGTGTCGAGCCCTGGGGTCCGGACGCGGTCCGGGTGCGGGCCAGGCTCGGCGGGCCGATCCTGGAGGGGCTGCCGGGTGCCCTGCTCGACGAGGCGCCGGCCACCGAGAGCACGGTCAAGATCGGTGATTCGGAAGCCCAGTTGACCGTGGGCGCGCTGACCGTCCACGTCGACGCCGAGGGACAGCTCCGCTTCCTGCGCACCGAGGACAGCGCCGAACTCCTCGCGGAGGCCCGCGCGCACTTCTGGTGGCCCGGCTCGCGTCTGTACACCGCGGTCGGCAACGGCCACCACCGCCTTGAGCAGCGCTTCGCCGCCTACGACGACGAGAAGCTGTACGGCCTCGGCCAGCACCAGCACGGCCGCTTCGACCAGAAGGGCCTGGTCCTGGACCTGGTCCAGCGCAACGCCGAGGTCAGCATCCCGGTCCTCGCCTCCAGCCGCGGCTACACCCTGCTGTGGAACAACCCGGCGATCGGCCGCGTGGAGCTGGCCCGCAACGGCACGCGCTGGGTGGCCGACTCGGCCCGCCAGATCGACTACTGGATCGCCGCGGGCGACCCGGCCGACGGCCAGCGCCGCTACAGCGCGGTGACGGGCCGTACGCCGATGCTGCCGGAGTGGGCGGCGGGCTTCTGGCAGTGCAAGCTGCGCTACCGCACCCAGGACGAACTCCTCTCCGTGGCACGGGAGTACAAGCGCCGGGGTCTGCCGATCTCGGCGATCGTCTGCGACTTCTTCCACTGGACGCACCTCGGCGAGTGGAAGTTCGACCCGGCCGAGTGGCCCGACCCGGCGGCGATGGTCCGTGAACTGGACGAGCTGGGCATCAAGTTGGTGGTCAGCGTCTGGCCCTCGGTGTCGCCGCTCAGCGAGAACCACCCGGTCATGGAGCAGCGCGGCTATTTCATCGGCACCCAGTACGGTCCGATGGCGCACGCCGACTGGCCGGACAAGGGTGTCGCCTCCACCGTCCAGGTGGCGTTCTACGACGCCACGAACCCGGAGGCGCGGGAGTTCATGTGGTCGAAGGTGAAGGCGAACTACCTCGACCCGTACGGCATCACGGCGTTCTGGCTGGACGCGTGCGAGCCGGAGCTCAAGCCCGGCTTCCAGGAGAACCTGCGTTACTGGGCCGGTCCCGGCCTGGAGGTCGGCAACAGTTATCCGGCCGAGAACTCCCGTACCTTCCACGAGGGCCTGAGCGCCGAGGGCGAGGAGGTCATCACCCTCAACCGCTCGGCCTGGGCGGGCAGTCAGCGTTACGGCGCCGCCCTGTGGTCCGGGGACATCGGCACCGACTTCCCGACCCTGCGCGAACAGATCGCGGCCGGCCTCAACACCGCGATGTCCGGTATCCCTTGGTGGAACACCGACATCGGCGGCTTCCACGGCGGCGACCCGGACGACCCGGCGTACCGCGAGGTGATGGTGCGCTGGTTCCAGTTCGGCGCCCTGTCCCCGCTGATGCGCCTGCACGGCTTCCGCGACCCGGGCATGGAGCTGGGCCCCGACATGACGGGCGGCCCGAACGAGGTGTGGTCGTACGGCGAGGAGGCCGGCGCGATCCTGGAGAAGTACCTGCGGCTGCGCGAGCGGCTGAAGCCGTACGTCCTCCACGTCATGCGGGAGGCCCACGAGGAGGGTCTGACGCCGATGCGTCCGCTGTTCCTGGAGTTCCCGCGGGACCAGGCGGCGTGGACGGTCGACGACGCCTACCTCTTCGGCGCGGATCTCCTGGTCGCCCCGGTGCTCACGGCGGGGGCGACGGTCCGCACGACGTATCTCCCGGCGGGCGCGACCTGGACGGACGCGTGGACCGGTGAGACGTACGCGGGCGGCACGACGGTGACCGTGGAGGCTCCGCTGGACCGCATCCCGCTGTTCCTGCGGGACGGGGCGGAGCTGCCGATCGCGGAGTGACCACAGGAGTGCGGCCGGTCCCCGTGGGGGAGGGACCGGCCGCGTTGTCATGCGTTCAGCGGCAGACGGAGGCCAGCGCGCGGACCAGGGCCCGGGTGTGCAGGGCGTCGAGGTGGTCCTCGTGGTGGACCTGGAGGCCGGCCAGCGCCAGCTCGGGACGGCAGGTGAACGCGCCTCGGTCGTCGGCCGTCGCGGCGAGGGCCTGGACGAGCGCGCTGGTGACGCGGTTGATCTGCTCGCGTACGACGCTCAGGTCCGGCTTGGTCGTCGGTGCCTGGTCCGGGTGGTCGGTCCAGCGCTGGAACAGGCCGCGCTGGACGGTCTTGTTGGCCTCGATCTGGTCGCGGAAGATCACCCGGATCTCGTCCGGGTCGGCGCCGAGCTGTGTGGCCTGGGCGGCCACGTTGTCGAGGACCTGCTGTTCGCGGGCGGGGTCGTCGATGGGGCTGTCGGTGCCCCATTTGGCGGCGGCGACGAGGTCGGCGGTGGCCAGCCGCTCGGCGGCGAGCTCGACGACGGGGTGCAGGGAAGAGACGGAGTGGGGGGCGGTGCGGGGTGCCGGGGTGGTGCCGGAGGCCGGAACCGCGACCGCGGTACCCGTCGCGGTGAGAACGACGGCCGCGGTCGCGGTCACGGTGGTCAGGGCACGTCGGAGGGGGGTGGTGGTACGCATGTCCCCATCCAACCCGACGGTGCCCCACCATCAGGTCAACTGCTGCTTACGGTCAGGTTGTTGGTGGTGAAGTTCAGTCCGCCGGACGAGCTGGTGATCTCGAAGCCGAACTGCACGTCGCCGATGGTCTCGTTGCCGAACCAGCCCTTGGTGTCCTTGATCCACTTCAGGATCGGCAGGATGTTGACCGAGCCGGAGGTGGAGTTGGAGGTGCGGACGAACGAGAACACCGCGTTGGATCCGTTGCTGCCCTTGTAGACGGTCCAGGTGTGGCCGCCGAGCGTCGCGTTGCCCTGCGAGGTGCCGATCGGGCCGACGGCGCCGGTCTTGTTGACCCAGAGCATGATCTCGTAGCGGTGCGCGGTGTCCCAGATGTCGTACGACGTGTTGTACGCGCCGGACGACGGGACCGTGACGTTGTAGTTGCTGCTGAGCGAACCCAGCGAGGTGATCGACTTGTTGATCGCCTTCGTGGAGTTCGGGTAGGACTTGATGCCGCCGGTGTTGGGGTGGTTGGCGTTGACGCCCCAGTTGGTGCCGGAGTTGGCCCAGAAGCACTGGCTGCCGGCGCCGGAGCCCCAGATGTTGTTGTAGAGGGTGTAGCCGTTCAGGCTGGTGCTGCCGTACTGGGCGCAGGAGCTCCAGACGGCGGCTGAGGCGGGGGCGGAGGCGAGACCGACGGTGGCGCCGATGGCCATCGCCGGGGCCAGTACGGCCATGGTGATCTTGCGCAGGGTGCTTGCCATGGTGTCCCTTTCCATGGGTGGGGGGAATTGCGGGGGGGGCTACCACGCCTCCAGACGGAGGACGTGGTCTTCTCCGGCGACCAGGTCGAGCGGCTCGGCGCCGGAGAAAGTCCGGAGTTCGACGCGGTGGGTCCGGGTGGGGCGGATCACCGCGGTCGCTTCGTGCGGGCTCCAGGTGAGGTCGAGTTCGGCACCGAACCGGGTGCGGATGCCTGTGAGTTGGCCTGTCGGGTACGCCTGCGGCACCGCGGGCAAGAGCACCAGCCGGTCCGGCGTCGACTGCACGAGCATCTCGACGATCACGGCGGGCAGGGTGTGGGCGGCGTCCGCGTTGTAGACATGCCGGTTCGGGTAGTGCGCGCTCATCAGGGAGTGGTGGAAGAAGTCGCCTTTCAGTACCTGGCCGAGGGCGTGTGCGACCCGTTCGCCGTCGCGCAGCCGGGCCGCGACGAGGGCGTGGTGGAGGTGGCCGTGGGCCGAGTCGTTCTCGGCGCCGCGCAGTTCGAGGGCGCGGTGGGCGGCCTTGGCGAGGTCGGGGGTGTCGTAGGGGGTGATCTCGTCGAGCGGCCAGACACCGTAGAGGTGGCTGAGGTGGCGATGGTCGTAGGTGTCGTCGAGGCCGGGCCGGGCCCATTCGGCGAGGGCGCCGTCGGCGTTGGTGCGGTGGGGCGGGAGACGGTCGGCGAGGGCACGCCAGATCTCCGCCTGCTCGGTGCCCGGGTGGTAGTCGGCGGCCGTGCGCAGGGCGTGCCGGGCGGCCGAGAGGTCCATGGCCGCGTTGATCGTGCCCCAGCTCGCGTTCGCCGGGCGGTTCTCGGGTGAGTAGGAGGGGACGACGACGAGGTGGCCGTTCGCGTCGACCCGGTGCAGGAAGTCCTCGTAGAACCGGGCGACTTCGGCGAGGGCGTGCGCGGTGCGCGGGTCCTGCTCGCCGCGGATCTCGTCGTGGTCGACGAGCGGCTTGAGCAGCCAGTCGGCCCCCGCGGTCCACAGGTGCAGCGGGTACTCGCGGCTGAAGTGGTACGTCAGCCCGGACTCGCCGTCGGAGTGCGGCGGGGCGACGACGCCTCGGGCGCCGAAGATCTCGCGGGCGTTGTCCTGCCAGTCCGGTATCTGACGGTGGACCAGGGAGGCGAGCGCCGCGGTGACTTCGGGGAGGGCCGCGGATGCGGCGGACGCGGTCTGGAGGTTGACGTTGGCGTCGTTGGTGAACGCTCCCGACCAGGCCGTGTCCCAGTCGCCGGTCCACAGGCCGGTGAGGCGGGGCGGGAAGAGGCCGCTGGCGGAGAGCAGGTGGTAGCGGCCGGCGGCGAAGAGGCGTTCCAGGAGGGCGGGGCTGTCGGGCTTGTGGAGCAACTCCGAGCCGGGCAGGGCGCGTTCGGCCGGGTCGGCGCGGAGATCGAGGGTCACGCGCTCGTAGGCGATGCGGTGCGACTCGGTGTGCCGGGCCAGGAGTCCGTCGAAGGGGTTCCGGTCCGGCAGCAGCTCGCCCAGGGACCGGGCCTCGGCGAGTGCGTCCGGTTCGTCGGTGTGCCGCAGGACGCGGGTGAGGAGGAGCACGGAGTCCGCGCCGGTGACGCGGAGGCCGGGAGGTGTGAGGGTCGTACGGCCGCCCGTGACGGCGACGAGGGTGATGCCTGTGTAGGCGCGGTCGCTGCCGGGGTAGCGGGCGCGCAGGGTGAGCAGGCCGCCCTCGGGGGTGAGGACGGCGCCGTGGCCGACGCCGAGGCCGTGGGGCGCGCCCGGGAGCCGGTGGTCCAGGGAGATGTCCAGGTCGGGGGTGGTGACCTGGTGGACGATGACGTCGTCGGCGCGGGAGACGAAGACGCGGCTGAGGCGGCCCTCGGACTCGGTCTGCGTCACCCCGGTGGCGAAGTCGACGCAGCGGCGGTACCTGTGGGTCTCGGCGGGACCGGTCCGGCCCAGCCGTAGTGCGAAGGCCGGGTGGAAGGGCTGCACCCACTGGAGCTCGCGCCCGTCGGTGAAGGCCTCGGCCGCGTGCAGGTCGCCGCCGAGCAACCGGTCCTGGAGTGCGGGGAGTTCGGCGGCGAGCCGGGGCGGTCGGGCGTGTTCGGAGCCGTTGGGGCGGACCAGGGTGTGGTGGGTGACGACGACCCGCTCGTCACCGGGGTCGCCGAACAGGAGGGCGCCGTGACGGCCGTTGCCGCTCAGGAAGCCGTCCTCCCAGCGCGTGGCCGGTTCGGGCTCCCAGGTGCCGTGGACGGGGCCGTCGCTCATCACGCGAGTACCACCACTCCGTAGCGGCCCAGCGTCACCCGGTCCGTGAGGTGCTCCCCCGTCAGCAGGTCCCGGTGGGTGCCGGGGACGTCGACCGCCACCGGCTCGCGGTCGTGGTTGAGGAGGAAGAGGAGGTGACCGCGGCGCACGGCCTCGACCCGGTCGGGCAGGTCGTCGAGGGCGGGGCGTGCGCCCGCGTCGTGGGCGATACGGGAGAGGAGTCCGCGCAGGGCGTCCGGTTCGGGGAGCGTCGAGCAGTACCAGGCGCGATCCTTGCGGAGCACGGCGGGCAGCCCGTCGAGCTCACCCCCCTTGTAGGCGGCCTCTGTTGTGGACTCCTCGTCCTTGTCGATCTCCTCCGACCACAGGGTGCCGCGGAATCCACCGGGTGATCCGTCGCACTCGGTGTGTTCGCCCGCGTCGAGCGGCCACCACTCGTGCAGGGTGCGGATGCCGAACAGCTCGCGCAGACGGGCGTCCATGCCACCGGGGCGTACCCGGTCATCCTGGTCGGCGACGCCGGTGAGAAATCCGGAGACGAGGGTGCCGCCCTGGCGGACGTAGGCGAGGAGGTTGTCGATCGCCCTGTCGGTGAGGGCGTAGAGCTGGGGGACGACGACCACCTTGTAGGCGGTGAGGTCGTGTTCGGGATGCGCGAAGTCGGTGGTGAGGTGGGCCTCCCAGAGGGCCCGATGCCACGCCTTCAGGAGGTCGGGGTGGTCGACCCGGTGGGAGAGGCGGCCGTCCTGGGAGCCGGCCCACCATGCGTTCCAGTCGTGCAGTACGGCGATGTCGTTGGCTGTGTGACGACCCGTCACCTCGCTCGCGATCCGGGCGAGTTCGGCGCCGAGCTGCTTGACCTCCAGATAGGTGCGGCCTTCCTCTCCCGCGTGACTGACCATCCCGGAGTGGAACTTCTCCGCGCCCTGCCGGGACTGGCGCCACTGGAAGTAGCAGACGGCGTCGGCACCGCGCGCGACGGCCTGGAGGGACCAGAGACGGTTCATGCCCCGCGGCTTGGGGTGGTTCACGCCCCGCCAGTTGACCGGCCCCGCGGCCTGCTCCATGAGCATCCAGGGACCGCGGGCCTGCGAGCGGGTCATGTCCTGCACGAGGGCGCCCTGTTGGGCTCCCAGGGGGTCCCGCGGGTCGGGGTAGAGGTCGACGGAGACGACGTCCTCCTCCTCGGCCCAGCGCCAGGCGTCCTGGCCGACCCACAGCGGCATGAAGTTGCTGGTCACCGGGATGCGCGGGGTGGCCAGGCGGACGATGTCCCGTTCGGCGAGGTAGCACTCCAGGAGCATGTCGGAGGTGAACCGCTTGAAGTCCAGCACCTGGGTGGGGTTCTTCATGTAGTGGGCGTGCCGGGGCGTGTGGATCTCGGCCCAGTCGCCGTAGCCCTGGCTCCAGAAGGCGGTGCCCCAGGCCTCGTTGAGTTCCTGAAGAGTGCCGTACTTGTTCCGGAGCCAGGTGCGGAAGCGGGCCGCGGCCTCGTCGCTCCAGTCGTAGGTGCAGTACTCGTTGTTGATGTGCCACATCGTGAGGGCCGGGTGGCCGCCGTAGCGGGCGGCGAGGTCCTCGGTGATGGCGGCGGCGTAACGCCGGTAGGTGGCGCTGGAGTGCGAGAAGTGCTGGCGTCCGCCCCAGTACTCGGTGCGGCCGTCCTGGTCGACGGGCAGGGTGTCGGGGTGCAGGTGGCCCATCCACGGCGGCGGCGAGGACGTCGGGGTGGCGAGGACGACGCCGATGCCGTTCTCGTGCATGAGGTCCATCAGCCGGTCCAGCCAGCCGAAGTCCCGCTCCCCCGGCTGCGGTTCGAGCTTCGCCCAGGAGAACACGCCCAGGGTGACGGAGTTGACGCCTGCGGCCTTCATCAGCCGCACGTCCTCGTGCCAGGTCTCCTCGGGCCACTGCTCGGGGTTGTAGTCGCCGCCGTAGAGGATGCGGCCGCGGGTGGCGTCGCCCAGCGACGGGCTCTTCTCCGCGGCCATCAGACGGGCTCCCCGTACTGGATGCCGCGGCCGTTGGTGGCGATGTAGACGCGGCCGTAGACCCGCGGGTCGGCGGCGATGGCCGCGCCGATCCAGCCCCACTGGTGCTGGTCGTCGTTGATGCGCACCCAGGTCTTGGCGCCGTCGTCGGAGCGGTACACGGCGGTGATCGACTCCGTGGAGCCGACCATGTAGATCGCCGGATGGTCGGCGCCGGCGGCGCCCTTGCCGAAGGCCAGGGTGTGCGAGGCCCAGCAGCTGGTGAGCTTGGTGAAGGTCGCTCCGCCGTCGGTGGACCGGTACAGGCCGTTCGTCTTCGTGCTCAGCCACAGGTCGCCGGAGCGCCCCGGGGCCGCGGTCAGCTGGAACTGGCTGTCCCCTGAGGGCAGTCCGCTCACGCGCCCGGTGAAGGTGAGGCCGCTGTCGGTGCTGGCGAACAGGGTGCCGGTGTCGGTGTCGTACGCGTAGAAGCGCGTCGGGTCGGCCGGGTCGGCGAGCGGGGTGGCGCCCTTGGGGTAGGTGGCAACCTCGGACCAGGTCGCGCCGTTGTCGGTGGAGCGCTGGGCGGGGTACTTGGTGCCGTCCCAGTGCACGAAGGTCCACAGCAGCACGCTGCCGTCGCTGTTGGTGGCGATCGGTCCCGGCGCGTCCTTGGCGAGGGCGGGCTGGGTGGCGAAGGGCGCCCAGGACTTGCCGCCGTCCTTGGAGAAGGCACCGTTGCCGTGGTCGCCGAAGCCGGTGCGGACGACGTACGACGGCTTGGCGGCGGCCTGGGCGAGTCCGGTCGCCGACCCGAACACGGGGTTCGAAGCCATGCCCCGTGAAGGCGACGCCGTGAGCCGCTCGTGGTACATCACGCCGATGTCCCCGAGACCGCTGAGCAGGTGCGCCTCCCCGGTCGGGGGCGAGATGAGCTGGCGTACGGAGGTCTCCTCCAGGCCGCGGATCTGCGGGGCCCAGTGCTTCAGGTCCCGGGTGCCGTAGAGGGTCGCGCCGGTGCCGTAGACGACATGCTTCGAGTCGTACGGGTCGAGGGCGACGGCCTGGATCCACCAGCCGAACTTGGCCTTGTCGGCGCCGAAGGTGAGGAACGGGGTCTCGGAGACATCCATGACCGCGGAGTCCTTCAGGGACGTCCAGGTGCGGCCGCCGTTGGTGGTCCGGTACAGGGTGTCGACGTCCGCCCAGCGGTTATTGGTGGAGACGACGACCGTGCCGGGGCGGCGGGCGTCCACGGCGACGCCGCCGTAGCCGAAGGTGTCCGAGGAGCCGTCGGCGGTGGTGCCGCCGGGCTTCACCGGGGTGACGTCGGTCCACTTGCCGCTCGCCGTGGCCAGCTTGTGCACACTGCCGTCGGACTGCCCGTTGGGGCCGGGCGCGTTGGCGTAGCTGACGTACAGCTCGCGGGTGTGGCAGTCGTAGGCGGCCCGGATCGGCACCTTGGCGGAGGTACCGGACGGCTGCGCGGGGACGGCTTCCCAGGTGCTGCCGTCGGAGGTGCGGTACAGGTTGGGGGCGGTGCCGTCGGAGTCGCCCCAGCCGGCGTAGAGGGTCCGCCCGGCGGCGACGAGGAGGGTGACGCCCTGGCCGCTCGCGCTGGGCGTGCCTGGGAAGCCGCTCGCCGCAGCCCAAGTCGCGCCCCGGTCAGTGGACTTGAGCAGCCCGTCGTGCCGTGTCCCGAGCCACAGCGTGTCGCTGTCCCGAGGATCCACGAGCAGCCGCTCCCCCGTTCCCCGGCCGTCCTCGTTCCCGCCGAGCTTCACCGTGAGGTCGGTGCGGGCCCAGGTGGCTCCCCGGTCCTCGGACCGCAGTACGGCCCCGTTGCCGGCCCAGGACTGGGCGTAGGTGCCGAGGGCGAGGTAGAGCCGGCCCGGGTGGGCGGGGTCGACGGCCATGGCCTCGACACCGAGGAGGTTCCAGTCGTCCCAGCCGAGATCGTCGTTGAGGGGGATCCAGCGGGCCGATCTGTCGTCCCACCGGTAGGCGCCGCCGATGTCGGTACGGGCGTAGGCGAGGCCCCGGACGGAGGGGTGGAAGAGGACCCCGCTGACGAACCCGGTGCCACCGATGGCGACTTGGCGCCAGCGGTAGGAGGGGGTGGAGGCCGCGGCGGTCCCCGAGAGGGACGGAAGGGCGGTGATCGCGGCGGCGGCCGCGGTCCCGGCAAGAACGGCACGCCGACTAAGCCTGAACGCAAGCATGACAAACCTCGCTCTGAACTAAGGGAAAGTGAACCCACCCAGGGGCGCGGGACTGTATCGATGTGCGGCTCCGCCGCGTGTGCGCGCCCAGCCACCGACAACCCGCGGCCGCCATCCGTCAGCACCACCCCTCCGGGATGGCGAACGGTCAGCCCTTCACCGCTCCGGTCAACATGCCCTTCTTGAAATGTCGCTGGACGAACGGAGAAGCCACCGCGACAGGAATCAACGCCAGCACCATGACGGCCATCTGCAGCCCCAGCGACGACAACTGCCCCGTACGAACCGCCTGCGCCAACCCCGTGGGCGCTTCCGTGTTCTTCTGCACCAGCTGGATGAGCACGTTCTGGAGCGGCATCATCGACTGGTCGCTGAGATAGATCGACGCGTTGAACCAGGCACTCCAGTAACCCACCGCGTAGAACAGGGAGATGACCGCCAGCACGGCCCGGGACAGCGGCATGATGATGGTCAGCAGGATCCGCATGTCGCCGGCCCCGTCGATGCGCGCGGACTCGGTGAGTTCGGGTGAGATCCCCATGAAGAAGGCCCGCAGCACCAGGATGTTGAAGACGCTGACGGCACTCGGCAGGATCAGCGACAGATAGGTGTCGGTGAGCCCCAGCGACTGCACCAGCAGATACGTCGGAATGAGCCCGGCCCCGAAGAACATCGTCGCCATCATGGTCACCAGGAAGAACCGGTGGCCCAGACTCCCCGGCCGCGACAGCCCGTAGGCGGCGAGCACGGACACGGTCATGGAGAACAGCGTGCCGAAGAGCGTGATCCCGACCGAGACCATGATCGCCCGGCTGACCTGTCCGCCGCTGAGCAGTTCCGTGTAGTTGACGAAGGTGATGCCCTGCGGGATCACGACGAGCCCGCCGACCCGGTCGATCACCGGCTTCGGGGAGAGGCTGGTGACGATGACGATCCACAGCGGACCGAGCACGCCGAGGCAGCACAGGAGGAGCAGGCCGCTCTTCGCGGTGATGCCGGCCTTGTTGGGCTCCTCCTCCCACGCGGGCCGGGCGGGAGCCTGGAGACTGCGGATGAGCTGCGTATTGAGGCTCACTTCTGGTACACCCCCTGCTCACCGAGCAGGTGCGCGAACTTGTTCGCGCCCAGGACGAGACACACTCCGATGACTCCCTTGACCAGGCCGACCGCGGCCGCATAGCTGAAGTCGCCGTTCTGGATGCCCATGTTCCACACGTAGGTGTCCAGGACCTCGCTGGCCCCGGCCCCGACGGCGGACCGCTGGAGCAGGAACTGCTCGAAGCCGACGCTCAGCGCGTCACCGACCCTGAGGACCAGCAGCAGCGCGATCACCGGGCGCAGCGCGGGCAGCGTGACGTGCCACATGCGGCGCCAGCGTCCCGCGCCGTCCATGGCGGCGGCCTCGTACAGGTCGGTGCTGACGGCGGCCAGCGCGGCGAGGAAGACGATGATCCCCCAGCCGGAGTCCTTCCAGACGGCCTGCGCGGTGACCAGGAACTTGAACAGGCCCGCGTTGGTCATCAGGTCGAAGCCGCTCCGCCCGTGGTCCTCCAGGGTCTGGGCGATGATGCCCGCACCGCCGAAGATCTGCTGGAACACGGTGACGACGAGGACCCACGAGAAAAAGTGCGGCAGATACATGATCGCCTGTGCCACGGCCCGCACCCGGGGCCGGATCACGCTGTTGATGAGCAGCGCGAGGGCGATGGGGATCGGGAAGAACAGCACCAGCTGGAGCACGAACAGCACGATGGTGTTCTTGGCGGCGCTCCAGAACAGCGGGTCGTCGATCATCCGCGAGAACTGCTCCACCCCGACCCAGGGGCTGTGGAAGATCGCGGTGATGCCGTTGCTGGAGACGTAGGGGTCGTAGTCCTGGAAGGCGACGACGTTGCCGAGCAGCGGAACGTAGTTGAAGAGCAGGAGCAGGAGCATGACGGGCAGCGTCATCAGGATGAGCGTGCGGTCGCGGCGCAGCCGGACCTTGAAGGGAACCCTGCCCGCCTTGCTCGCCTTGCCCGCTCTGCGCGGCGCCCGCTCCTTCGCCGAAGCCGCCACCGCGGTGGCGACCGCGACCGTCGGTTCCTCGACGGCCGCGGGAGGACGAGTCCCGTCGGGCCTGCTCCCGGCCGTGAGAGACATCAGTTGCCGCTGCCGTTCTTGTCGATGAGCTCCTTGTACCAGTCGCGCAGCTTGTCGCCGCCGGAGGACTTCCACGTGGAGATGGCGGCCTGGACGTCCGACAGCTTGCGGTTGCCGCGCACGTAGTCAATCTCCAGCTGCTCGAACTGGCTGGAGAGGTTGGCCCAGCGGGTCGGCTCGACGATGTTCATGCCGAACGTGGACGTCTTCTTCATGAAGGCGCCCATCCGCTGCTGCCACTCGACCTGCTTGCGGGCGACGTCCGGGAAATCGGGGTGGGCGAAGTAGGCGGCCGGCGCTGCCAGCATCACCCAGGCGTTGACCACCTCGGAGTTGCCCAGGTCGTTCTTGACCGGGACACCGTTCTTGACCGTGTAGTGGGTGCCCTCGACGCCGTAGTCGACGAGCATCCGCTCCTTGGTGCCGTAGGGCGCTGCCGAGAAGTCGGCGGCGGCCAGCGCGTTCTCGACCGTCTCCTTCGAGGCGCCCTTGCGGATCATCGACCAGATGCCGGCCGGCTGGGCCGCCCACAGCTTCGGGTCGCCGCCGTCGGCGCCGAAGATGTCCATGCCCTCGATGTCGAAGTCCGGGTTGGACGCGGCCTGTTCGGCGGTCTTCCCGTACCAGGAGGACATGTCGTTGTTGAAGACGAGGATCTGGCCGGCGGTGAAACGGTTGCCCGCGTCGCCGGTGCGCGCCTTGTCGTCGGGGTGGACCACGCCCGCGTCGAACAGCTTGCGGGTCCACTCCAGGGCTTCGAGGTACTCGGGCTGCTCGACGCGGTACGTCAGCTTGCCGTCGTCGCCGATGTTCCAGCCGATCGGCCCGGAGCCGCGAACACCGAAGATGTTCCACGCGGTCCAGTTCAGGTCACCACAGGCCCACACCTTGGCCTTGGCGCTGGTGGCCTCCTTGGCCCAACTGAGGAACTCGTCGGGCGACTTGGGGACCGTGTAGCCCTTCTTGTCGAAGATGTCCTTGCGGTAGAAGGGCACGATGGAGGACGCGGTGGCACCCGGCATCGGGATTCCGCGCAGCGCACCGCCGAAGATGCCCATGCGCCAGGCGTCGGAGGGGATCGCGGCCAGGTTCGGGTACTTCTTGACCTTGTCGCCCGCCAGGTACGGACCGAGGTCCATGAACTTCGCGGTGACGGCGTTGGAGATCTTGCCGACCAGTTCCCAGCTGGGCACGACGACCATGTCGGGTATGGAGCTGGAGGCGAGGACGGCGCCGAGCTTCTCGCCGTAGGTGTTGCCGTCCTGGTTCTGCCAGGTGATCTTGGTGCCCGCGGCGGCGTCGAGCGCCGTGTAGTAGGCGCAGCCGGCCTTCGGCGGGGAGCCCCAGAACGGGGACATGATCTTGAAGGAGGCGCCGGTGCCGAGCTTCTTGGGGACCGAGGACTTGAGGGCCGCGAGGTCGACCTTGCCGATGTAGCCGGCGGCCGAGCCGTTCTTGGACGGCAGGTCCGGGTTCGCGACCGTGCTGGCGACGAAGGTCGGGAGCAGCTTGTCCGCGGCCTTGCCCGACGTGGTCCCCTGGCGCGAGTCGCTGCCCGAGCCGCCACAGGCGGCAAGCAGCGGCATCCCGCCCGCCACGGCGGCGGTGGCGACCGCCGTCGAGGCGAGGAAGCTTCTCCGGCTCGGCCCGGAAGGACCGGAGGAGGGGGCGGCGGCGTTCGGCGTCATTGCGTCAACCCTTCATGGCGCACCAGGACACCCGGCGGTGGAGCCGTCGGCTGCGGTGTCTTGAGTGGAACTGGCTGAGCTGAAGTTGTCCTTCGACCCGTGTAACGGCGGTTCGTAGTCGAAGCGCTTCGATGTTGCTGTGAGGTTAAGTGAACACCCAGGGGTGCACAAGGGTCGGATGCAAGATTCCTCGGAGGTGCAACGGGTGACCTTTTCTTATGCACCGCTTGAAGTGGCGGTGTTGATCTCTTGACACCCACCCCGGTGCCGAATGAGCATCGAAGCGCTTCGAAAGCATCGAACCGATCCATCACAAGGGGATCCCCACGTGACCGCACACCCGCCGCACACGCCACCGTTCCGCGATCCGCACATGCCGTTCGCGAAGCGCATCGACGATCTGCTGTCGCGGCTGACCCCCGACGAGAAGATCGGCTTCCTGCACCAGTTCACCCCGGCCGTCGAGCGGCTCGGCATCGCCGAGTTCCGCACCGGCCAGGAGGCGCTGCACGGCGTCGCGTGGATGGGTCCGGCGACGGTCTTCCCGCAGGCGGTCGGTCTCGGCGCGACCTGGAACACCGAGCTCGTACGACGGGTCGGCGAGGCGGTGTCCAAGGAGGTCCGGGCGATGCGGGCCCGCGACGACCGCGTCGGCCTCAACGTCTGGGCGCCGACGGTCAATCTGCTCCGGCACCCGCTGTGGGGCCGTAACGAGGAGGGCTACTCGGAGGACCCGAAGCTCACCTCCGCCATCGCCACCGCCTACACCCGCGGGCTGCGCGGCGACCACCCGACGTACTGGCGCACCGCCCCGGTCCTCAAGCACTGGCTGGCCCACAACAACGAGACGGACCGGGCCACCGCGTCGAGTTCGGTGCGTCCGCGCGTGCTGCACGAGTACGACCTGCGCGCCTTCCGCGAGACGGTCGAGGCGGGCGCGGTGGCAGGGGTGATGCCGGCGTACAACCTGGTCAACGGCCGCCCCAACCACGTCTCGCCGTATCTGCGCGAGCAGCTGCGGGCGTGGACGGACGAGGAGCTGCTGGTCTGCTCGGACGCGGGCGCGCCCTCCAACCTGGTCGACCACGAGCACTACTTCGACACCCACGAGGAGGCCACCGCGGCCTCGCTCAAGGCCGGCGTCGACAGCTTCACCGACCACGGCACGGACAGCTCGCAGATCGTCGCCCGTCTCCAAGGGGCCCTGGACCATGGCCTGTTGACCGAGGCCGACATCGACACCGCGGTTCGCCGGCAGCTCTCGGTCCGTTTCCGGCTCGGCGAGTTCGACCCGCAGCACGACCCGCACGCCGACGACAAGGACTTCGACACCCCGGAGCACCGCGCGCTCGCCCAGGAGGCCGCCGAGCAGGCGATCGTCCTGCTCAGGAACGACGGTGTGCTGCCGCTCGCCCCCGACGCCCGGATCGCCGTGGTCGGTCTGCTCGCCGACGAGTGCAAGCTCGACTGGTACAGCGGCACGCTCATCCACCGCTCCACCCCGCTGGAGGGGCTGTACGAGCGGTTCGGCGCCGAGCGTGTGGAGTTCGCGGAGGGTGTGGACCGGGTCCGGCTGAAGACCTCCGCCGGGACGTTTCTGCACGTCCCGGTCTCCGAGGACAGCGAGGACGAGGTGCGCGGCGCCGAGGGCGCCCTGGACCCGGCGCTGCTCGCGGGCCGCACCGACCTGCCCCCGCTGACGACGGACGCGACCGGCACCGAGTTCGCGCTGGTCGACTGGGACGAGGGCGTTCTCACGCTCCGCGCCCCGGACGGCCGCTATCTCTCCGTCGCCGAGGACGGTTACCTCCGCGCCTCCGCCGACCAGCCCGGAGGCTGGGTCGTCCAGGAGACCTTCCGCCTGGAACAGCACGGCAGCGGTCACCTCCTCAGGCACATCGGCACGGGCCGCCACGTCACTGTCGGCGCGGACGGAGTAAAGGTTGCCGACGAAAACGACGGGACCGACGCGAACGCGGAAACCTTTGAGCTGATCATCGCTGAACGCGGCGAAGACGCAGTGACCCGCATCACATCCGAGGCGGACGTCGTCCTGGTCGTCGCGGGGAACGATCCGCACATCAACGGCCGCGAGACCGAGGACCGCGCCTCCCTGCGCCTCCCCGCCCACCAGGAGCGCCTGCTGCGGGCGGCCCGCGCCGCGAACCCCCGCACGGTCCTGGCACTGGTCTCGGCCTACCCGTACGCGGTCGACACCGCGGGCCTCTCCGCAACGCTCTGGACAGCGCACGGCGGCCAGGCGGCCGGCGCCGCCCTGGCCCGCGTCCTGGCCGGCGACGTCTCCCCCGCCGGCCGCCTGCCGCAGACCTGGTACGAGAACGACGCCGACCTGCCCGGCCTGCTCGACTACGACATCGTCGGCAGCCGTCAGACCTACCTCTACTTCGAGGGCACCCCGCTCTTCCCGTTCGGGCACGGCCTGTCGTACGCGTCCTTCTCATACGGCGACCTCGGCGTGCGGATCGACGGCGGGACAGCACACGTCTCGTTCGCGATCACGAACACCGGTGACGTCACCGCCGACGAGGTCGCCCAGCTCTACACCCGCGCGGTCGACCCGGCACTCCCCCGCCCGCGCCGCGAACTGGTGGCCCACCGGCGTGTGACCCTCGCACCGGGCGCCCGCGAGGAACTGTCCTTCGAAGTCCCCCTGAGCGCCTTCGAGTTCTGGGACGTGACACAGAGCCGGTGGCGTCTGGACCCGGGCCCGTACGAACTCCTGGCCGGCGCCTCCAGCGAGGACATCCGGCTGCGTACGACGGTGCTGCTCGACGGCGAGCCCGGCGCGCCGCGTCCCGTGCTCCAACGGGGCCTCGCGGGCGCGGACTTCGACGAGCAGAGCGGGGTCGAGATCGTCGACCGGACGAAGACGGCGGGCGACGCGGTGACCGTGGTCGAGGGCCGTACCGGTGAACTGGTCTACAGGGACTGCGACTTCGGCGACGGGGTCACCGAGGTGACGGCCCTGGTCTCCGGCGAGGGCACGGTCGAGCTGTCACTGGACGGGGGCGCGGTGCTCGCCGTCCTGGAGGTGACGGAATCCGGCTCCGGACCGTACGACTACACCACCCTCGACGCCGGGATGGTCGCCGAGGGAGTGCACGACGTGCACATCGGACTGCGCGGCCCGCTGCGGCTCGCGCACGTCGGCTTCTCCGGCTGAGGGTCCGGAGCGGCCGACGACAAGAAGGGGCCCGGCACCGGAAGGCATCGGTGCCGGGCCCCTTCGGGGCGGCGGGTCAGCGTCGCTGCGCCGACTCTACTTGAAAATGGTTCCCATTAGCTAGTGGAGTCCGCCGCGGGATGCGCGGATCCTCAGAGCGCGAGCCCCGTGAGCACCAGCACCCGCTCGTAGGTGTAGTCGTCCATCGCGAACTTCACGCCCTCGCGGCCCACCCCGGACTGCTTGGCGCCGCCGTACGGCATCTGGTCGGCACGGTAGGAGGGCACGTCGCCGATGACGACACCGCCGACCTCGAGGGCCCGGTGGGCGCGGAAGGCGGCCTGCAGGTCGCGGGTGAACACACCTGCCTGGAGGCCGTACTTGGAGGAGTTGACGGCGGCGAACGCCTCGTCCTCACCGTTCACCTTCTGCACGGTCAGGACCGGTCCGAAGACCTCCTCGCAGGAGATCGTCGTGTCGGCCGGGACGTCGGTGAGGACGGTCGGCGCGTAGGTGGCGCCGTCGCGGTCACCGCCCGTCAGCAGGCTCGCGCCCGCCTCCACGGCTTCCTTCACCCACGCCTCGACGCGCTTGGCCGCGTCCTCGCTGACCAGCGGGCCGACGTCGGTCGCGTCGTCGCCGGGGTCGCCCGTGCCCTGGGCCTCGACGGCGGCGACGATCCGCGGGAGCAGCCGGTCGTACACCGACGCGTCGGCGATGACCCGCTGCACGGAGATGCAGGACTGGCCGCCCTGGTAGTTGGAGAAGGTCGCGATACGGGTCGCGGCCCAGTCGAGGTCGGCGTCGGAGGCGTAGTCGCCGAGCACGACCGCGGCACCGTTGCCGCCCAGCTCCAGCGTGCAGTGCTTGCGCGGCACCGAGTCCATGATCGCGTAGCCGACCTTCTCGGAACCGGTGAAGGAGATCACGGGCAGGCGCTCGTCCTGGACGAGGTCGGCCATGCGGTCGTTCGGGACGGGGAGGATGCTCCAGGAACCGGCGGGCAGCTCGGTCTCCGCCAGCAGTTCGCCGATGACGAGGCCGGACAGCGGGGTGGCCGGGGCGGGCTTCAGGATGATCGGCGCGCCGGCCGCGATCGCCGGGGCGATCTTGTGGGCGCACAGGTTGAGCGGGAAGTTGAAGGGCGCGATACCGAGGACGACGCCCTTCGGGAAGCGCCGGGTCAGCGCGAGGCGACCCTGACCGCCGAGGTCGGTGTCGAGCCGCTGGGCCTCGCCGCCGTTGAACCGCCGGGCCTCCTCCGCCGCGAACCGGAACACGGACACCGCCCGCCCGACTTCCCCTCGGGCCCACTTGACCGGCTTGCCGTTCTCGGCGGAGATCAGCTGGGCGATCTCCTCGGTGCGCTCGACGAGCCTGCGGCTGACGTGGTCGAGGGCGGCGGCGCGGACATGGGCGGGGGTCGCGGCGAACTCGTCCCGTACGGCGTACGCGGCGGCCACGGCCTCCTCGATCTGCTTGTCGTCCGGCACGGCGACCCTGCCGACCAGCCGGCCGTCCCAGGGAGAGGTGACGTCGAAGGTGTCCTCGCCGGTGACCCGGCGGCCGGCGAGCCAGAAGGCGTGGGTGGAAGTCATGCCCCCACGGTAGGGCCGGGAGGACGCGATCGAATTTGTCCGGGGTGTAGCAGTGGGGAGGACCAGTGCACCGGTTTGGCACGCCGACCGTCGTGTGGCACTCGGCGTGCGCTGTGGAGATCCCCGGCAGGCCCTAGTCCGCCGACGTCGCCTTCAGCGCCAGCCACAGCTCCATGCGTACGTCGGGATCGTCCAGCGAGCGCCCCAGGATCTCCTCGACCCTGCGCATCCGGTACCGCAGGGTGTGCCGGTGCACCCCCAGATCGGCGGCCGCCGCGTCCCACTGTCCGTGCCGGGAGAGCCAGGCCCGCAGGGAGTCCACCAGGTCACCCCGGCCGGTCGCGTCGTGCTCGTGCAGCGGGCGCAGCAGTCCGCCGGCGAACGCCTTCACCGCGTCGTCGGCGAGCAGCGGCAGGACGGATCCGGAGGCCAGCTGTTCGTGTTCGACGTACAGCCGGCCCCGCCGCCGGGCGACCGACAGGGCCTGTTCGGCCTGCTTGTAGGCGGCGGCCGCGGCGATCGGTCCGACCGGGGCCGAGACCCCGACGACCGGTTCGTCCTCGCTGCCGCTGCTCGTACGCTCGCCGGTCCGCGCCGCCTCCAGCGCCTCCGCGTACTCCCCGCACGCCTCGACCGCGGCTCCGCCGTCCGCGGCCAGCACCACCAGCCGCTCCCCCTCGGGGACCACGAGCACGGCCTCGCCGGACCGGGCCGCCGCGGACTCGACGATGTCGGTGAGCGCCCCGAGCGGATCGCCACCGGTCCCGGAGGCGGCGGTGAACGCCGCGGCGGACGGCACCCGGGCAGGAGCCTCGCCGGGAATCCGCACCGACGACACGGCGACGGTCTCCGCCACGAGCACCCGGAAGGGCGCGTCCAGGAGGCCGCCGTAGAGATCGCCCGCGACGGTGCGCGCGTGCTCCGGCTCCCCCGCGAGCAGCATCCGCAGCACCGCAGCCCCGATCCGCTGCTCGGCCGCGTGCAGGGCGCGGGACCGCTCGGTCGTGAGGGTCAGCAGCGCGATCGCCGAGTGCACCGCGTACCGCTGGGCGGTACCGAGCGCCGCGGCCGTCCCCACCGCCAGGGCGGCCCGCGGGCGCCGCCCGGTGCCCAGGGAGTGCAGTTCCACCCGGTCGTCGTCGTCCGCGCCGTCGTCGCCGCCGACCACGGCGGAGGCGGGAGCGGGCCGCTCCCGCAGGCGTTCCACGTCGGCGACGATCCGCGCGGCCCGGCGCCCGGCCCACTCCGGTGCGGCTGCGACGACGGCGCCGGAGGCGTCGTAGAGCGCCGCCCAGCCGTCCACCTGGGCCGCGAGCGCGGCGAGCAGACCCTCCGGCCCGTCGGTCAGGGCCTGCTTGGTGAGTTCGCGCTGGGCGGCGAAGCCCGCGGTGACGGACCGGTACTGGTCGGCGGCGATCGCCGCGGACACGGCCTTGCTGATGGCGAGGAAGGGTGTGCGGCGCGGCACTTCGAGCAGCGGCAGCCCTTCGTCGCGGGCCGCGTCGACCAGGGCCGCCGGGATGTCCTCGTAGTTGACGCCGACGGCGAACCCGAGCCCCACCACACCCGCCCCGGCCAGCCGCTTCACATACCGCCGCATCGCCTCGGGGTCCTCCGCGTCCAGCTTCAGCGCGGTGATCAGCAGCAGCTCCCCGCCCTCCATGTAGGGGACGGGATCGGCGAGCTCGCTGACGTGCGCCCAGCGGACGGGCACGTCCAGCCGGTCCTCGCCCGCGCGTACGGTCAGCTTGAGCGCGGAGTGGTGGACGAGCGAGGCGAGGGTGGGGGGCATGAGGCCGGTACCTTCAGAGAGGTGTTCGGAAGGGCGTTCCGAGAGGTGTTCCGCGAGGCGTGATCATTTGGCCGCCGCGTATGAACGGCCTGTGCCGATTCTGCCTCACCGTACGGTCCTCAGCTCGCGTCATCCCCGCAGATCCACCAGCAGCGGCGGCGCGTGCTCGCCCGTCACACTCGTCAGGGAGAGCACGGCGTGCCCCGGCGGCACCCCGTGTGCCAGCTCGGACGCGGACCACCGCTCCCGCTCGACCTGCCGTACGGTCACCGCCCGCGCGGTCGGCGCCTTGCCGGTGATGACCCGGCGCACCGCGTGCAGCACCTTGCCGGCCGGAGTCTCCGCGATGATCTGCCGGTCGGTGACGTCCCGCGCCTCGATCCACTCCTTGCCCCACACCTCGGCGAAGTCCTGCCCGTCCCAGGGAGTGAGCCCGGCCAGCGCCATCCGGCATCCGACGGCCCCGAGCAGCGGCCCGCGCAGCGGCCTGGGTACGTCGTCCAGCGTCCGCAGCGTCAGCACGACGCCGGCGTTGCCGGACCGCAGCCGCTGCACGCCCCGCACGGCTTCCGGTGTCACGACCCCCGTGGCGTCGTCGACGACCAGGCAGGCGAACAGCGACCGGTCGTCCCGCACCGCGACGCTGGCCGTGAACTGCGCGAGCACCAGCCGTGCCAGGATCCGCGAGGCGTCGGCGTGCCCGCGCTGGGGCAGGTCGATGCGGACCCGGACGGGATGGTCCAGGGCCTTGAGCGAGAACGGCCGCGACCGCCCCTCCGGGTCGAGGTCGGCGCTCTGGAAGAACGCGGCGAACGCGGGCCGGTCGAGCAGCGCGATCCGGTCCGCGAGGATGCCCGCCACGTCCCCCGCGTGCCCCATCTGCCGCTCCCGCGCGTCGAGTTCACGCAGCAGCGACTCCTGTCCGGAGTCCTCAAGGCCCTTGCGCAGCGCGGCCAGCGGCCCGGGGGCGCCGTCGAGCAGCCCGCGCAGCTCCGGCACGGAGGGGAAGCGGCCGTGGACCGCGCGGAACGGGCCGAGGAGCTGGGCGAGCACGGTGGTGGAGCGCCGGGTGTCGCCCCCCTGGTGGGGCTCGGCAAGATCCCCGACCAGCGCTTCCGCGAGCACGGCCGCTGCCTCGTCCGGGTCGGTCGTCCCGCCGTACAGGTCGAGGTCGTACACCGAGTCCGGGTTCCCGATCTGTACGACGACGTCGTAGGAGTCGGCCGGTCCGAGCCCGGCGCCCGCCGCACCGACCACCACGACGGCGGCCCGTCCGGCGAGGGCGTGCAGACACAACGACTCGGCGAGCGGCCTGATGACGGTCCCGGTCTTCCCGGAACCGGCCGGACCGACGGCGAGCAGCGAGGTGCCGAGCAGCTCGGGCGCGAGCCCCAGGCCGGTACCGCGATAGGCGTACGGATTACGGGCGTCGTCGGCCGTCGTCCCCAGCCGCACCTGCCCGGTCACCAGATCGTGCCGGGCGAGCCGGGCGGGCAGGTCCCGCTCCCCGGAGGGATGCAGACAGGCGGCGGCCCCGTCCTGGAGCACGGCACCGGTGAACGTGCCGAGGCTGAACCGGCCGCTGCGCACTCCTTGCCAGGCGCGGACGATCCGCGCGTGGTCGACGTCGCGCATCAACCCGGCGCGCGCCTCGGCAGCCAGCCGCTCGGCAGCGTCCACGGCACCGGCGGCGCGGAGCTGGTTCCAGTGGGCGGGGTCTTCCTCATCCGTCGGCACGGGCGCCTCCCGGGGCGCGGGGCGCTTCACCAGGGGCACCACGAAGCGCCGCCAGACCTCGCCCCAGCGGCCCAGTTTGCCGACGGTCACCATGATGACCAGGGCGATCAGCAGTTCGTACCCCTTGTACAGGACGAGGTTGCCGATCTCGCTGCTGGTGTAGCGCCAGGAATCAGGGACCAGCAGTTTGAACGGCAGCGCCCACCAGGCACCCAGATAGCCGTTCTGCAGGAGCGACCACACGAGCCAGCCGACCAGGAAGGCGATCAGGGCGCCGCTCAGCAGCTGCCTGTTCGGGGTCTCCTCGGGCTCCTCGGCCGGCCGGGGCCGGTGCCCGAAGCGCCAGATGCCGGGGGCCGCCTCCGGCCGCGGCGTCCGCAGCCACGTCAGGAACGCCGATCCGCCCGGTTGCGGGGGCACCAAGGGCGCCTCCGTGGGCCTGGGCGGCATGGCGGAGCGTGCCCGTGGCACAGGATTCGCATGCGTACCCCGCGCGTCCTGCGTCCCGTCGCTGTCCATCGCCCCTGCTCCCTGACCAGCCGTTCCGTCCACCGTCAGCGGCCAATCTAACGCGCCCGCAAAGGGAGTTCACGGTTTGCGGGGCCGATGCGTCACACCGCTCCGGAAACCGGCTATGTCCACCGCGGACAAGCCACTTCCCCGACAACGCCCACATGGAGCATGCCCACCCCTCCTCCTCGGTCCTAGCCTGCGAGAAAAGACTGGACAGAGTCCGCGAAGTCAACGCCCGCACCACCCCAGGAGCCCCTCATGACCGCACTTCCGCAGGAGCGCCGCATCGTCACCGCCATCCCCGGGCCCAAGTCCCAGGAGCTTCAGGCCCGCCGCGTCGCCGCGGTCGCGCAGGGTGTGGGGTCCGTGCTGCCCGTGTTCACGGCGCGCGCGGGCGGCGGGATCATCGAGGACGTCGACGGGAACCGGCTCATCGACTTCGGTTCCGGCATCGCCGTGACCAGCGTCGGCGCCTCCGCCGAGGCCGTCGTACGCAGGGCGAGCGCCCAGCTGGCCGACTTCACCCACACCTGTTTCATGGTCACCCCCTACGAGGGTTACGTGGAGGTCGCCGAGGCTCTCGCGGAGCTCACCCCGGGTGACCACGCCAAGAAGTCGGCGCTGTTCAACAGCGGTGCCGAGGCCGTCGAGAACGCCGTCAAGATCGCGCGGGCGTACACGAAGCGGCAGGCCGTGGTGGTGTTCGACCACGGGTACCACGGCCGCACCAACCTCACGATGGCGCTGACGGCGAAGAACATGCCGTACAAGCACGGCTTCGGGCCGTTCGCCCCCGAGGTCTACCGTGTGCCGGTGGCGTACGGCTACCGCTGGCCCACCGGCCCCGAGAACGCCGGTCCCGAGGCCGCCGCCCAGGCGATCGACCAGATCTCCAAGCAGGTCGGCGCGGAGAACGTCGCCGCGATCATCATCGAGCCGGTCCTCGGCGAGGGCGGCTTCATCGAGCCGGCCAAGGGTTTCCTGCCCGCGATCAGCGAGTTCGCGAGGGCCAACGGGATCGTCTTCGTCGCCGACGAGATCCAGTCCGGGTTCTGCCGCACCGGCCAGTGGTTCGCCTGCGAGGACGAGGGCATCGTTCCCGACCTGATCACCACGGCCAAGGGCATCGCGGGCGGCCTCCCGCTCGCCGCGGTCACCGGGCGCGCCGAGATCATGGACGCCGCCCACGCGGGCGGCCTGGGCGGCACCTACGGCGGCAACCCGGTCGCCTGCGCGGGGGCGCTCGGCTCGATCGAGACGATGAAGGAGCTCGACCTCAACGCGAGGGCGAAGGCGATCGAGGCCACGATGAAGGCCCGCCTCACCGCGATGGCCGAGAAGTTCGACGTCATCGGCGACGTCCGGGGCCGCGGCGCCATGATCGCCATCGAGCTCGTGAAGGACCGTACGACCAAGGAGCCCAACGCGGAGGCGACCGCCGCGCTCGCCAAGGCCTGCCACCAGGAGGGTCTGCTGGTCCTGACCTGTGGCACCTACGGCAACGTCCTGCGCTTCCTGCCCCCGCTCGTCATCGGCGAGGACCTCCTGAACGAGGGCCTCGACATCCTTGAGCAGGCCTTCGCCCGCATCTGATGTCACAGGCGTGGCATCCCTCGGGATTCCGGGGCTGCGACGGCGAGCGGCAGAGCGTGTGAAGAAGGTGTGCGAGGTGCTTGTGAGGATGGGATTCTGCCTGTCGTACCCCATCCCTCTGCCGTAGGTTCTAACCAGATGAGAGATACACCCCGCCCACAGGGAACCGTGGGCGACATCAGGCCGGGGCCTCCCCAGCTTCGACCTGGTCGTGCCCTCGCGCACACAACTGGAGCCTCCAGCTCCGGATCTCCTCACCGATCGGACAGTCGCCCGCCCCAAACCCCCCGGGGCGGCCGACGACCCGATCTGATCGGCCGCCCCGGAACCACCCCCCCTGTTCCGGGGCGGCCGGCCTTCTTCACCCTCCTTCTCGGAATTCCGGCCCTCCTCTTCGCCCTGATCACCTGGCAGGTCGTCGAGGACGGGCCGCTTCTGCGTGTCGACGAGCGGGTCAGCCAGGCGCTGATCCACCCGGACCGCCCCTCGGCCGCGCTCTCCGACCTGGGCAACGCCACGGTCGCGATCCCGGTCCTGGTGCTGGCGATCCTCTTCTCCGCCTGGCGCGCCCGGCGCAGCGGCATGGACCGGTGGTGGCTGCCGCCCACCGCGGCGGCCGTCCTGATGGCACTGGTCCCGGCCCTGGTCGTTCCCCTCAAGGAACTCACCGACCGCCCGGGCACCCCGGTGGTACCGCCCGCGACCGGCTACTTCCCGTCGGGCCACACCACCACGGCCGCCGTCGCGTACGGCGCCGCCACCCTGCTCGTGCTGCCCTGGCTGCGGTCCGCCCGGATCCGCCGCACGCTCGTCCTCGGCTACGTCCTTGTCGTCCTCGGCGTCTCCTACGGTCTGGTCCGCCACGGCTGGCACTGGCCGCTGGACGTGGTGGGCGGCTGGTGCCTCAGCGCGGACCTGCTGCTCCTGTTCCGGCTGTTCCTGGCACGGCACAGCCGCCGCTGAACTCCTGGGCACACTGGGCGTGGCCGCTACCGGCGGGGGACGCCCGCAGCGCCGCACTCCCACTGTGCACAGGACTCTCCGGCCCGCGTCGGCCGCACGGACGGCCGACGACAGCTCGGTGGAACGTCGGTCAGCCGTCACCCTCCGTCGCCAGACCCGCCGCCGCCTCGTGCATCGCCAGTTCGAGGAGCGCCGGGTCGGTGAGAATCCCGGACCCGTCCGGCGGGACCAGCCAGCGCACCCCTCCCCCGGCCACCCGGCCCGGGTACGGCACGACGATCCAGGTACCGGCGCCGGCCGTGCGGATGCCGGTGCCGATCCAGCGGGCCGCGGTGCCCGGCGGCACGAAGAAGCCCATCCGCGCGTCGCCGAAGTCGACGAGCACCGGACCGAGCTGGTCGAGGATGCGGGTCAGGACATCGAGCGTCGGATAACCGAGATCACCCGGCAGGATCAGTACGTCCCAGGCCTTGCCCGCCGGCAGCAGTGCGACCCCGAGGGGGTTGCGTTCCCACTCCCAGCGGCAGGCCTCGGGATCCGGTGCGACGGATGCCAGCCACTCGACCGCCGTCTTCGCCCCAGTCATGAGGGGACCTCCCTTTCTCTCGTCGACGCTGGTCGCGTCACGAGGGAGAGGGAGGTCCCCTGGCAGCATTACGCGGGTTCTGACCACCCGTTGGGGTGAATCGGATCACATACGATCGTTCAGCTGTCGAATCCCAGACCGAGCTTGTCCATGGTCCGCAGCCACAGGTTGCGCTGACCGGCGTGCGAGTCGGCGCGGGCCAGCGACCACTTGGTGAGGGCGATGCCGGTCCAGGCGAAGGGTTCCGGCGGGAAGGGCAGCGGCTTCTTGCGGACCATCTCCAGCGAGGTCCGCTCGGTGGTCTCCCCGGCCAGCAGGTCCAGCATCACGTCCGCGCCGAAGCGGGTCGCCCCGACACCGAGGCCCGTGTAGCCGGCCGCGTACGCCACCCTGCCGCGGTGGGCAGTGCCGTAGAACGCGGAGAACCGCGAACAGGTGTCGATCGCGCCGCCCCACGCGTGCGTGAAGCGCACCCCCTCCAGCTGCGGGAAGCAGGTGAAGAAGTGCCCGGCGAGCTTCGCGTACGTCTCCGGCCGGTCGTCGTACTCGGCGCGCACCCGGCCGCCGTAGGGGTAGACGGCGTCGTAGCCGCCCCACAGGATCCGGTTGTCGGCGGAGAGCCGGAAGTAGTGGAACTGGTTCGCCGAGTCCCCGAGCCCCTGCCGGTTCTTCCAGCCGAGCGCGCTGAGCTGCTCACCGGTCAGCGGTTCGGTCATCAGCGCGTAGTCGTAGACCGGCACGGTGTACGCCCGCACCCGCTTGACCAGGTTCGGGAAGATGTTGGTGCCGAGCGCGACCTTCCGGGCCCGGACCGAACCGTACGGAGTGCGTACGGCCATGCCGGCGCCGTACGACTTCAGGTCCAGGGCGGGGGTGTTCTCGTAAATCCGGACGCCGAGCCGCAGGCATGCCCGCTTCAGGCCCCAGACGAGCTTGGCCGGGTTGAGCATGGCCACGCCCCGGCGGTCCCACAGTCCGGCCTGGAAGGTCGGTGAGTCGACCTGTTGCCGCACCGCGTCGGCGTCCAGGAAGTCGACGCCCTCGCCGAGGCCCTTCTCCTGGAGTTCCGCGTACCAGTCGCGGAGTTCCCTGGCCTGGTACGGCTCCGTCGCCACGTCGAGCTCGCCGGTGCGCTCGAACTCGCAGTCGAGGTCGTGCCGGGCGACCGCCTTCTCGATCTCGTCGAGGTTGCGGGCGCCCAGCTCCTCCAACTTGTGGATCTCGTCCGGCCAGCGGGTCAGCCCGTTGGCCAGGCCATGAGTGAGCGAGGCGGCGCAGAAGCCGCCGTTGCGGCCGGAGGCGGCCCAGCCCACCTCGCGGCCTTCCAGCAGGACCACGTCCCGCTGCGGGTCGCGCTCTTTCGCGTTGAGCGCGGTCCACAGTCCGCTGTAGCCACCGCCGACGACCAGCAGGTCGCAGGTGTCGGCGCCGGTCAGGGCGGGCTCGGGAGGGGGCTTGCCGGGATCGTCCAGCCAGTACGGAACCGGCTGGGCTTCGGAAAGGGCCTTTGTCCAACGGCTCATGGCGCTTGGGGCCATGATGTCAACTCCCTACAGGGGGTTCTCGAAAACAGGGGTTCCTGAAAAGGGCTTACGCCTTTTGCCTGTTGCGGCGGTTGCTGATGACCATCGAGGACAGGACCAGAAGTACGGCGACCAGGAACATGGCCGTACCGATGACGTTGATCTGGACGGGTGTGCCGCGCTGTGCCGAACCCCAGACGAACATGGGGAAGGTGACGGTCGAACCCGCGTTGAAGTTGGTGATGATGAAATCGTCGAAGGAGAGCGCGAAGGCGAGCAGCGCGCCCGCGGCGATTCCGGGGGCGGCGATCGGCAGGGTGACCCGGATGAAGGTCTGGAACGGGCCCGCGTAGAGATCCTGGGCGGCCTGCTCCAGTCGCGGGTCCATCGACATCACGCGCGCCTTGACCGCCGTCACGACGAAGCTGAGGCAGAACATGATGTGGGCGATGAGGATCGTCCAGAAGCCCAGCTGGGCGCCCATGTTGAGGAACAGGGTGAGCAGCGAGGCAGCCATGACGACCTCGGGCATCGCCATCGGCAGGAAGATCAGCGAGTTCACGGAACCGCGCGCCCGGAAGCGGTAGCGGACCAGCGCGAAGGCGATCATCGTGCCGAGTACGGTCGCGCCGATCGTCGCCCAGAACGCGATCTGGAGACTGATGGAGAGGGAGCCGCACATGTCGGCCACCCCGCACGGGTCCTTCCAGGCGTCCGTGGAGAACTGCTGCCACTGGTAGTTGAAGCGGCCCTTCGGTTTGTTGAAGGAGAACACCGTGACGACGACGTTCGGCAGCAGGAGATATCCGAGCGTCAGCAGTCCCGCGACGACGACGAATTTGCTCTTGAGCCAGTTCACGAAGGCCATTTAAACCAGGTCCTCCGTCCCGGACTTGCGGATGTAGAGCGTGACCATGAAAAGGATCGCGGCCATCAGGATGAAGGACAGCGCGGCCGCCGTCGGATAGTCGAGAATCCGCAGGAACTGCGTCTGGATGACGTTTCCGACCATGCGTGTGTCCGTGGAGCCGAGCAGGTCGGCGTTGACGTAGTCACCGGCCGCCGGGATGAAGGTCAGCAGCGTCCCGGAGACCACACCCGGCATCGACAGCGGGAAGGTGACCTTGCGGAAGACGGTGACCGGCCTGGCGTACAGGTCGCCCGCCGCCTCGTGCAGCCGGCCGTCGATGCGCTCCAGCGAGGTGTAGAGCGGCAGGATCATGAACGGCAGGAAGTTGTACGTCAGACCGCACACCACCGCGAGCGGCGTGGCGAGCACACGGTCGCCGGCCGTCCAGCCCAGCCAGTTGGTGACGTCCAGGACGTGCAGCGTGTTGAGCGTGCTCACCACCGGGCCGCTGTCCGCGAGGATCGTCTTCCAGGCGAGGGTGCGGATCAGGAAGCTGGTGAAGAACGGCGCGATCACCAGGATCATGATCAGGTTCCGCCAGCGTCCCGCGCGGAAGGCGATCAGGTACGCCAGCGGATACCCCAGCACCAGGCACAGGATCGTCGCGGCACCGGCGTAGAGGATCGAGCGCAGGAACTGCGGCCAGTACTGCGACAGCGCGTCCCAGTAGGTCGCGAAGTGCCAGGTGACCTTGTAGCCCTCCTCCAGGGAGCCCGTCTGCACGGACGTGGAGGCCTGGTAGATCATCGGCAGCGCGAAGAAGACGACCAGCCAGAGGATGCCGGGGAGCAGCAGCCAGTAGGGCGTGAAGCGGCCCCTCCTGCGCGGGGGCTTCTTCGTGGGCGCCGTCGGGGAGAGCGGCGGGGGCGCCTCGGTGAGCGTCGCCATCAGACCGTCGCCTCTTCCTGGATGCCCGCGTCGATGTCCTGGTCCGCGTCCAGACCGAAGGTGTGGGCCGGGTTCCAGTGCAGGACGACCTCGGCGCCGGGCACGAGCCGGTCGTCGCGGTCGATGTTCTGGGCGTAGACCTCGAACTCGGGACAGACGGGGCTGTCGATGACGTACTGCGTGGACACACCGATGAAGCTCGAATCGGCGATCCTCCCGGTGATCCGGTTGCGCCCCGCGGGAATCTCACCGGCCTCGTCCGCATGCGTGAGGGAGATCTTCTCGGGACGGACGCCGACCAGCACCTTGCCGCCGGTCGTGGTCGGCCCGGAGTACCGCGCCTCGGGAAGGACCAGCTTCCCGCCGCCCGCCTTCAGCACGATCTCGCCGCCGCTCCTGGAGTCGACCTCGGCCTCGATGAGGTTGGAGGTGCCGAGGAAGTTGGCGACGAAGGTGGTGTTCGGGTTCTCGTACAGGTCGGTGGGCGAGCCGAGCTGCTCGACGCGGCCCGCGTTCATCACGGCGACCGTGTCGGCCATGGTCATGGCCTCCTCCTGGTCGTGCGTGACATGCACGAAGGTGATGCCGACCTCGGTCTGGATGCGCTTGAGCTCCAGCTGCATCTGGCGGCGCAGCTTGAGGTCGAGGGCGCCGAGCGGCTCGTCCAGCAGAAGCACCTTGGGGGTGTTGATCAGTGCCCGCGCCACGGCGACCCGCTGCTGCTGGCCGCCGGACAGCTGATGCGGCTTCTTCCGCGCCTGCTCCCCCAGCTGCACGAGCTCCAGCATGTCCTCGACCTGCTTCTTGACCGACTTGATGCCACGGCGCCGCAGACCGAAGGCCACGTTCTCGAAGATGTCGAGGTGCGGGAAGAGCGCGTAGGACTGGAAGACGGTGTTCACCGGACGCTTGTAGGGAGGCAGCCGGGTGACCTCCTGGTCGCCGAGGTGCACGGTGCCCGTGGTGGGCTCCTCCAGACCGGCGATCATGCGCAGGGTGGTGGTCTTGCCGCAGCCGGAGGCGCCGAGTAGGGCGAAGAAGGAGCCCTGCGGGACGGTCAGGTCGAGCGGCTGCACGGCGGTGAAGCCGTTGTCGTACGTCTTGCTGATCCCTGCGAGGCGGACGTCGCCGCTGTTGTCTGTGGTCTTGTTCGTCACGGTGATCACGCCCCAGTCAGCTTTGCGAACTTCTCTTCAAAGGCCGTCTCTTCCTTCGAGCTCAGTGAGCGGAAGGGGTGGGACTTCGCGGCCATGGCCTTGTCGGGGATGATCAGCGGGTTGTTCGCCGCATCCGGGTCGAGCTTCTCCAGCTCGGGCTTCACACCGTCGACGGGAGTCACGTAGTTGATGTACGCGGCGAGTTCGGCGGCCGGCTTCGGCTCGTAGTAGAAGTCGATGAGCCGTTCGGCGTTCGTCTTGTGGCGCGCCTTGTTGGGGATCAGCATGTTGTCGGTCGACGTCATGTATCCGCTCTCCGGAATGATGAAGTCGATGTCCGGGCTGTCCGCCTTCAGCTGTACGACGTCACCGGCCCAGGCGATACAGGCCGCGAAGTCGCCGCTGGTCAGGTCGGAGGTGTAGTCGTTGCCGGTGAAGCGCCGGATCTGCCCCTTGTCGACGGCCTTCTGGAGCCGTGCGATCGCCGCGTCGTAGTCGTCGGCGGTGAAGTTCGCGGGGTCCTTGCCCATGTCGAGCAGGGTCATGCCGATGCTGTCGCGCATCTCCGACAGGAAGCCGACGCGGCCCTTGAGCTTGGGGTTGTCGAGCAGGTCGGAGACCGACTTCACCTCCACGCCGTCCAGGGCCTTCTTGTTGTAGGCGATGACGGTCGAGATGCCCTGCCACACATACGAGTACGCCCGCCCCGGGTCCCAGTCCGGGTCCCGGAACTGCGCGGACAGGTTGGCGTACGCGTGCGGGAGGTTGGAGGCGTCGAGTTTCTGAACCCATCCCAGCCGGATGAGCCGGGCGGCAAGCCAGTCCGTGAGGACGATGATGTCGCGCCCGGTGTCCTGACCAGCGGCCAACTGCGGCTTGATCTTCCCGAAGAACTCGACGTTGTCGTTGATGTCCTCGGTGTACTTGACCGAGATGCCGGTCTGCTTCTTGAACTGGTCGAGCGTGGGGTGGTGCTTCTCGCTCTCGTCCACGTCGATGTACTCGGTCCAGTTGGAGAAGTTGACGGTCTTCTCCTTGGCCGAGTGGTCGTCCGCGGAGACGCCGCCCTTGGTGTCGCCGGCCGCGGGGATGCCGCAGCCGCTCAACGCCCCGAGGCCGCCGACCGCGAGCGCGCCGCCCGCGGAGGCACGCATCAGGGACCGCCGGGTCATGGCGGCCCGGCCGCCTCGGAGACTGCGCCGCATGGCGGCCACTTGGGCCGGTGACAGGCGGTCGGGCTCGTACTGCTCCATGCGCTGGTGCCCTTTCGGGAAAGTGGGCGGCCGCGGGTCGGGCGGCCTGGAAACGGCTATCGGTCCCCGAAGATCGTGCGGTGCCAGTCCTTCGCGGCCACCGCAGTGTTATCGAACATGACGTGCTTGATCTGCGTGTACTCCTCGAACGAGTACGAGGACATGTCCTTGCCGAAGCCGGACGCCTTGTACCCGCCGTGGGGCATCTCGCTGATGATCGGGATGTGGTCGTTGACCCACACGCACCCGGCTTTGATCTCACGCGTGGCCCGGTTGGCCCGGTACACGTCCCGGCTCCAGGCGGAGGCGGCGAGCCCGTACGGGGTGTCGTTGGCGAGCCGGATGCCGTCGTCGTCACTGTCGAACGGCAGCACAACGAGGACCGGGCCGAAGATCTCCGCCTGGACGATCTCGCTGTCCTGGGCGGCGTCGGCGACGAGTGTGGGCCGGTAGTACGCCCCCTTGGCCAGCTCCCCCTCGGGCACCTCGCCGCCGGTCACCACGCGCGCGTAGGCACGCGCACGGTCGACGAACCCGGCGACCCGGTCCCGCTGGACGTGGGAGATGAGCGGCCCGAGATCGGTACCGGCGGCGAACGGGTCGCCGAGCCGTACGGTCTCCATGAGGGCGGCGGTGCGCTCCACGAACGCCTCGTACAGGGGCCGCTGAACGTACGCGCGCGTGGCCGCCGTGCAGTCCTGCCCGGTGTTGATGAGGGCGCCCGCGACGGCCCCGTTCACGGCGGCTTCCAGATCGGCGTCGTCGAAGACGACGAAGGGAGCCTTGCCGCCGAGCTCCAGGTGCAGCCGCTTGACGGTGGCGAGGGCGATCTCGGCGACCCGCTTGCCCACCGCGGTCGACCCGGTGAAGGAGGTCATGGCCACGTCGGGATGCCCGACGAGGTGCTCACCGGCCTCCTTCCCCGTTCCGTTGACGATGTTGATGACACCGTCGGGAATGCCCGCGCGGGTGGCGGCCTGGGCGAAGAGAAGTGAGGTGAGCGGGGTGATCTCAGCAGGCTTGAGAACGATCGTGTTGCCCGCGGCGATCGCCGGAAGGATCTTCCAGGCGGCCATCTGAAGCGGATAGTTCCAGGGCGCGATGGACCCGACGACACCGATGGGCTCACGCCGCACATACGACGTGTGATCCCCGGAGTACTCACCGGCGGACTGCCCCTGAAGATGCCGGGCGGCGCCGGCAAAGAAAGAAGTGTTGTCGATAGTCCCCGGAACATCGAACTCCCGGGTCAGCTTCAGCGGCTTCCCGCACTGCAGCGACTCGGCCCGGGCGAAGTCCTCGGCGCTGTCGGCGAGCACGGCGGCGAACCGGTGCAGGGCGTCGGACCGCTCACCGGGAGTGAGGGCCGCCCAGCCCGGGAAGGCCGCACGGGCCGCGGCGACGGCGGCGTCCACGTCCTCGACGCCCGCCAGCTCATACGTGAAGACCTCCTCACCGCTCGCGGGGTCCACGACAGCGTGCGTGCGTCCGGAGGTCCCCTTGGTGAGGCGCCCTCCGATGAACTGCGCACCGTCGGCGAACCGCTCATGGGCCGCGAACCGGTCCGGGGTGGAACTGCCCGGGATGTGCATGTCGCTCTCCTCCGCCGTCACCCCTCGATCCCGAGGGCGGGTGGCGTAGCTCCAGCTCGATTTGAGTGCCGATCCTGACAGAGCAATGGCACTCCTACAAGGGATTCCGTTGTTGCCTTTCGGTTACGCGACGGAATCTGTCGACCAGATGTCGAGTCGTCCGCGAAAAGGAAAGACGGAGTGTCAGTGGTACCTGCCAGACTCGCGTGCATGGGGAAGATCACGGGGACGATCGATTCACAGGAAGCCCTGGTCAAGCAGATCCGGGCAGGCGCGAAGATCAAGTATCTGCACTTCTGGGGGCACCGCCCGCGACCGGACGGCCGTGTCGGCGCGAGCTGTCTGAGCCAGTGGTGGCCGTCACCGTTCGTGGTCGACGGAGTGGCCTATGCGACCGCCGAGCACTGGATGATGGCGGGCAAGGCGCGGCTTTTCGAAGATCAGGACGCCGAGCGCCGAATCCTGGCAGCCGGATCTCCGGCTCAGGCCAAGAACATGGGCCGTCTGGTCAGGGGCTTCGACGAGCCGACCTGGCGGCGCGAGCGCGTCGGAATCGTCGTGGAGGGCAGCGTCCACAAGTTCACGGCACACGCCGATCTGCGGCAGTTCCTGCTGAACACCGGCGACCGGGTGCTGGTGGAGGCCAGCCCGGTCGACCGGGTGTGGGGCATCGGCCTCGCCGCGAACGACGAGGCGGCGGGCGATCCCGAGCGATGGCGGGGCCCGAACCTGCTGGGCTTCGCGCTGATGGCGGCGCGGGAGCGCCTCAGAGCCGCCTGATCAGAACTGCTGCGCAACCGTGAAAACAGGCAACGAGCCGTCGTAGTAGTCGGGCTCGTCATCGGAGTTGATGGCGGTCGTGATGACGACGGCCATGAGCACGATGACGGCGACGCCGAGGATCGTCCCGATGATGCCCATGATGAAACCGGCCTGCGCCTGCCCGTGGTTGGTGGCCTCACCCCGCTCGGCCCGCTTGCGTCCCTTGACGCCGAAGATGATGGCGAGGACACCGAGGATCAGCGAGAGAACGCCGTACATGCAGAACAGGGCGCAGGACAGGATGCCCAGCACCATCGCCGCGACACCCATGCCGTTCTGCGGGGGCACCGGAGGAGTGGGCCAGCCGCCGTACCCCTGCGGGTAGCCGGGGTAGCCGTATCCGGCGGGACCACCGGGCGCTATGGGCGGAGGCGGCACGGAGCCGGGCACACCCTGTTCCGGGGCGGGGTAGCCGGAGCCGTCGGCGCCGGGAGGCGGGAAGCCGTAGCCGTCGCTCGGCACGGACGTCACGGTGACCTGGTCGTGCACGGAGGGCGGCTGACCGTCGCCGGGTGACTGGCTCTTCTCCAGCGAGGGTCCACTCTCCGGCGGCGCCCACGGGTCCCGACCGGCCCCGGCCTCCCCGCCCGACTGCGATGCGTCCGTCATGCCCATGTCCCCCTAGATCGTTCGACCCCGCAATGCTAAGGCCTGACCGAGAGGCGTCGTCGAGCGGCTGCGGCCCGGTGGGGGCTGGTCGCGCAGTTCCCCGCGCCCCTGGGGAGTTGGCGCCCCCGCCACCACAACGAGACCAGCGACCACCACTCACAGGCCGGCTGCGGCCCGGTGGGGGCCGGTCGCGCAGTTCCCCGCGCCGCTAAAAGAACGGGGAGTTGCAGTCACCCGCACCACGATGTGCCCGCAGCCGCCGACGGCGTGAAGGGGGCGGGGTGGGGGGTGTCCGCCCGCAGCGGCCGGCGTCCGGAACCGAGCACTGCACAAGAAACCGAGCCGCCGGACCGAGGACGGACACCCC
>NZ_JBVIHJ010000034.1:0-42033 GCF_055570355.1 Streptomyces sp. NPDC031225
TCTTCTCCCCGTGGCCCCCCCCCCCTGCCCCCCCCCCCCCCCCCCCCTCCCCCCCCCCCCCCCCCCCCCCCCCCCCCCCCCCCCCGACCTCGCTGACGGAGTAGGCGTAGTCGGCGGCCACTGCCCGGCAGGAAAAGCCCGCCTCCTTCCCGCCGGCCCCGAGGGGAAGTGGCGGGCGGGGGTGTAGGGAGTTGCGTACACCGGCCCACCCGCTTCCGGCCCACATGTGCGGTCGCGGTGCCGTCCGTGCGGTCCCCGGGGTCGTCGATCACGATGACCCCGCCGTCGTGCGGAACGGTCGCCGGCTCCTTGCCTAGCAGGTCAAGCAGTCCATTGTTGACCTACTGGGTCTGTTCTTTGGCCCAGCGGTTTTCGGTTGGTCCGACAGCCCTGTACCGCCGTCAATTGTGGGCCTGTTGCCTCCCTGGGCCATCGCGGATGGGCAGTCAGGATCGCTGGAGGACGTTTACCGCGAGCACGGAGTCGATGCGGACAGCGTTGTCCGCGCTGCCCTCGACCTGACTGACTGATCCCCAAGCGCCTGCCTGCTATCAAATGCTTGACATCAATCACTAGGTTGATAACCTAGTACTTGCCAAGGACCTTCGAGCCATCGCTGAAGTCGTTCGCGTCGGCGTGCCCCTGCTGTCACATGGCGGCCCTTCATTGCGCCGAGCGCAACGTCCGTCACCTGCCCATCACCCTCGGGGTGCTGCTCGGCAGGAGGCGGTCGTAACAAAGTGGGAGAAAACATGACCAACAACACTCCAACGGTCACGCGTGACGGAGTCATCGGACAGGACGGGAGCGAGGTGGTCACCGTTGACCAGGCCACCGGCGCAGAGTTCGCCCGGTACCCCGTGGCCGGCAAGGAAGAGGCCGCCGCGGCTGTCGCTGCCGCACGCTCGTCCGCCGGACCCTGGTGGGACCTCGGATTCGAGGGCCGCACGGAGCGTCTGCGCGCATGGCGGCGGGAGATAGCCGTAGGTGGCGAGGAGGGGGCCTCCCTCATCCACGCCGAAAACGGCAAGCCCCTCGACGACGCCCGCGTTGAAGTGCTGGGGATTCTGGAGCACGTGCAGTACGCCATCGAAAACGCCGAGCGCGTGCTGGGTCGGCGGGACGTCCCCGCCAGCCCGTCCGTGCCCAACCAGCGAGCGTGGGTCGAATACCAGCCCTACGGCGTCGTCGGTGTCATCGGTCCGTGGAACTTCCCTCTCCTGACGCCGGGGGCCATCCTGATCGAGGCGGTCGCGGCCGGAAACGCGGCCATCCTCAAGCCCAGCCAGATCACGCCAGGCGTCGGGGAGTGGCTCGTCCGGACCTGGCAGCGTGCGGTCCCCGACCTTCCGAACGTCCTCCAGTGTCTCAACGGGTTCGGGGCCACCGGCGGGGCGCTCATCGAGGCCGGTCTGAACAAGCTCGCTTTCACCGGCAGCGTCGCCACGGGCAAGACGGTGGCCGCCCAGTGCGCGCAGACCCTGACCCCCGTTCTGCTGGAACTCGGCGGAAAGGACGGCGTCGTTGTTGCCGAAGACGCCGACTTGGACGAAGCCGCCAAGCACGTCGTATGGGGCGCCATACAGAACACCGGACACGGCTGCATCAGCCTCGAAGTGGCCTACGTCGTCGAGTCGGTGCACGACGAGTTCGTCGAGAAGATCAGCGACCTCGCCAAGCAGGTGCGCGTCGGCAGCGACGAGGACGCGGAGATCGGGCCGGTTCCCCTGCCCACTCAGATCCCGATCATCCGGGAGCACATCCAGGACGCTCTCGATCGCGGCGCCACAGCCACGGTCGGTGGCATCGAGGCAGTGGGGGAGCGCTATGTCACCCCCACCATCCTCGTCGGCGTGAGCCCCGACGCCCTGGCGGTGACCGAGGAGACGTTCGGACCCACGCTCGCCGTCGTCAAGGTCGCCGACACCGAGGAAGCCATCGCGCACATCAACGCCAGCCGCTACGGACTGGGCAGCGCCGTCTTCAGCCGCGACCGCGGCGAAGCCATCGCCCGTCAACTCCGCGTCGGAATGACCAGCATCAACGACGCCCTGGTGTTCTCCATCAACCCCGCCGTGCCCTTCGGCGGTCGCGGCGACAGCGGCTACGGGCGCAAGCAGGGCGAGGAAGGACTCCGGGAGTTCGCCTACCCGCACTCCTTCACCGCCAAGACCGGCCCCGCCCAGTTCTCGGCGACCACCTTCGGCAGGCCCGCGGGCGCGATGGCGGGAGCCCTCGCCGCCGTACGCGGCAGGATCCTGGCCGAGGGCGACAAGAAGACCGCCTGACCAACCGGCGGCCAGAGCCGACCGGGTGTTGTTCTCCATGGACTACCCGTTCGAGTCCAGCGCCGGAGCAGTGGCGTTCCTGCATTCCGCACCGTACGCACCGGCCGACCTCGCACGCATCGCGCACGGCAACGCCGACCGCATTCTGGGACTGTGAACGACCGACAGTCCACGTAGTCCCACATGTTCCTCACCCGCAGTGCGACGTGAGGAGCCACGATGCGGTGCACGCCAACAGGGTCAAGCGCGGCGAGACCGTCGTCGTCTCCGGTGCCGCCGGCGGGGTGGACTCACCTGCCGGCGCGATGAGTGGGGCGAGCTCCTGCAGTACGTCGGCGCTCGATGCGGCCGCGCTGTCCTCCGCCTTGGTGCCGTGCCTCGCCGTACCCGGGAAGCCGATGATCGTGTTGATCCGTCCACTGGGTACGCCGAGTTCCAGCGCCAGTTCCAAATGGGGATCTGGAGATCCCCATTGCAGGCGTCCACCGGCTCGATGACGTCCGCGAGGCATTCCGGGAGCTGGAACGCCGACACACGAACACCGAGATCGTTCTCTGGCCATGAGGGCCCTCATCCACCGGCGGCCGCCGCGTCTCGCGCACGAGTCGTCCAAACGAAGCGAACTCCTGAACGGAGCAAGACCATGGCAAGGTCGTCACAACCCGAGATCCGTACCCGGTGGTCGTCCGAGGACGTCACCGATCAGTTCACCGTCGACAACCCCGCGACCGGCGCGCCGCTGGCTGTCGTGCACGGCGCAGGCGACAAGGAAGTCGACCAGGCCGTACAGGCGGCCTACGACGCGCACTTCTCCTGGAAGGCCCGCACGGCCCGCGAGCGCGGCAGTTGGCTGCGCAAGATCGCTCAGGCGGTGCGCGAGCACGCCGACGAGATCGCGGCCCTGGAGTGCAGCGACAACGGCAAACCACTGACCCAGGCGCGCAACGGGGACGTGAACGCGGCGATCGGGGTCTTCGAATTCTTCGCGAGCCTGTGCGACTCCATGCCGGGCCAGGTCAATGACGGCGGAAGTCTGCTGGACATCACGGTGCTCGAACCCTACGGTGTCGTCGCCGCGATCGTGCCGTTCAACTGGCCGCCGATTCACACCGCCAGCAAGCTGGCCCCGGCACTGGCCGTCGGCAACGCGGTGGTCATCAAGCCGCCGGAGCAGGCCCCGCTCTCCTCCAAGCGCATGGTGGAGATCATCCAGTCCGTCCTGCCCGACGACGTGGTCCACGTCATTCCCGGCACCGGCTCGATCGGGTCCCGGCTCGCCGGCCACCCGCTCGTCGGCAAAATCTCGTTCACCGGGTCACCCACCACCGGCGTCTCGGTCATCAAGACCGCGGCCGACAACCTGACGCCGACTCTGATGGAGCTCGGCGGCAAGGACCCGTTCATCATCTTTGAGGACGCGGACCTCGACCTGGCGCTGCCGTGGGCGATCGAGGGCGGGCTCTACAACCAGGGTGAGGCGTGCACCTCGGCGTCCCGCGTCCTGGTACACGCCGACATCTACGACGAGGTGGCGCGCCGCTACGGCGACGCGGTGAAGCGGCTGCGCGTCGGTAACGGCGTCGATCCCGGCACGCACATCGGTCCGATGGTGTCCGCGGCCCAGCGCAAGCGGGTTCTGGACTACATCGACATAGGCGTCCAGGAGGGCGCCACGATCGCGGCGCAGGCGCCGCTCCCCGACGACCCGGAGCTGGCGGGCGGCTTCTACGTCGCGCCGACGCTGTTCACCGGCGTACGCCCGGACATGCGCATCGCGCAGGAGGAGATCTTCGGCCCGGTCATCTCGATGATCCCGTTCCACGACGAGGACGAGGCCGTCAAGATCGCCAACGGCACCGACTTCGGCCTGGTCGCCGCGGTGTTCACGACGGACTCCGAGCGCGCACTGCGGGTCAGCCGCGCCCTGCATACCGGGTTCGTCTTTGTGAACAACTACAACCGGAACTTCACGGGCGTGCCGTTCGGCGGAGTCGGTGCGAGCGGCTACGGCCGAGAAACGTCGGCGCAAACCCTGCATGAGTACGGCTACAGCAAGAACATCCGGCTGGTCTCCGGCAGGGGCGAGATCCCGCGCTGGGCGCCGGCCCTCGAAGTCACCGGACGAGCCCAGTGAACGAGCTGCTCGGTGCGAACCGGTCCGGATGCCAGGGGATGTCCCAGCAGGAGCAGGCATTCGACACGCGATTCTTCCAACTGAGGGGCTTGGAAGATCCCGGACACGGCCGCTGACCAGACACAAGATCAACTGACTTTGCAACAGCCCTGCGCGGGCGTTGTGGCCGAGCAGTGCATGAAGTTGTCCCGCCCCAGAATGATGGTGTTGTTCATGGGTGGCTTCCTCGGCGGCGTACGCGCGCATGACGGAAAACCAGATGCATGACAGCCGTAGGCAGGTGCCCGCCAACCGTCGACGCTGTGGGAGGCGGTACTTCGGCACCTCTGCCGGCTTCAGTTCGATGGCGTCAGCCCGGGATGCGAAGCGAACAGACATGAACCAGTGCCGCGTTCAGATCGGAATTCTCCGCTCCGGTAGACGGGGCTTCCCAGAGTCATGGAGTGGAGCGCGATCGTCGACGGCTGTGCTGACGGAAGGACAGGAAGCATGACGTTGGTCAATGGGTGGGTGGATGTTCACGCGCACTTCTTGCCGCCGCTCACGGAAGAGCAGCGGCTCAAGCAGTGGGAAGGCCTGCGCGCCATGCGGTTCCTGGCGACGCAGCCGTATGGCTGGAGTCCGGAGTCCGCCTTGGATTACATGGACCGGACCGGTGTCGCCATGCAGCTGCTCAGCAACATCCATACCCCCTCGCTGCAGGCATTGAGTGATTCCAACGACTACGGAGCGAAGATCGTCGCGGACCATCCGGCCAGGTTCGGGTTGTTGGCAGCACTTCCCACCGACGATCCTGAGGCGGCGCTGGCCGAGATCGAACGGGCCCAATCTGACCTGCACGCTGACGGATACGCGGTGAGCGCCCGGTACAACGGGGTGTTTCTCGGTGACGAGCGGCTGGAACCGGTGTGGGCCGAGCTGAACCGCCGCCGTGCCGTTGTCTTCGCCCACCCGAATACGATCGCGCCGGCGCAACTCGGCCTCCCTGCCGTCTTGATGGACGTGGCGTTCGAGACCGCCCGGAGCGTTGTCGACATGCTCTACGCCGGGGTGTTCCGCCGTTACCCTGACCTGACCGTGATCCTTGCCCATGCCGGTGGAGCGCTGCCTGCGATGTCCGGACGGCTGGGGCAGTTGGGGGCGGAGCCCTGGGTGCCCAACTCGCAGAACATCACCCGGGATGAGATCCGCGAGCATCTGGCCAGGCTGTACCTCGACACCGGCAACGCGGGAGCCGACGCCAGTCTCGCGCCGGCGCTCGCCATGGTCCCGCGTGAACACCTGGTCTACGGCTCCGACAGCGGCGCGCCGTGCAATACGGACGAGACGTTGGCGGCCAATATCCGGGCGCTCCGTGACTCCCGCGTGCTGGTCGAAGGCGAGGCCGACCAACTCGGCCATCGGGGCTGGGACCTGTTCCCGACTGCCAGCCGCCGCGCCGGCAGAAGGTGAACCGCTGGTCCAACCAGCAACCAGCAGCCGCCAGCCGCCTGCCGCCGGAAACGGGGGAGCGGACGGACTCGCTGCGTCCTGGGCAGGAGAAAACCAGCCCGGGTTGGAGCCGTCCCCGCACCGACTCCGGCTGACAGGACTTGGGCTCCCAGCCCGCCCGACGCGTGGGTGGGGGCAGTTCGAGACCTCGGACTCCTGGTGCGTGGGCGGCAAGGCCAAGACCAGCACCCTCACCAGTGCTTTCGCTCTGTCCGACCTCACGCGCGCCCAGGACGGACGCTGAACAGTGCAGGCGGCCACGAGAAAGTGGGAAAATTCATGATCAATAACACTCCTTGTCAGCACGTTGTGGAGCCGTACAGGAAGGGCCGCCGATGAGTAACGAATTCCGACTAGGACGCGACCTGGTCGTCAACCGGCTCGGCTTCGGTGCTATGCGCTTGCCGTCCAGGGAGGGCATGGGAGGGGCGGCCCGTGACCCCGAGACCGGCCGTGCCGTACTTCGCCGCGCTGTCGAACTGGGCGTGAACCACATCGACACCGCCGACTTCTACGTCAGTGCCGGTGGAGCGGTGCGCGCGAACACCCTGATTCGCGAGGCTCTCCATCCCTACGCGGCCGACCTGGTCATCGCCGCCAAGGTGGGCCCCATCCGCCGCCCCGACGGCTTCCGCCAGGCCGCCACCCCGGCCGACCTGCGCGGCTTGGTGGAAGCCAACCTCGATGGCCTGGGCGTGGACCGCCTCGATTTGGTCTACCTGCGCATCGGTCGGATGGAGCCCCCGCACGGAGAGTCGCTCGCCGAGCGCTTCGAGGCGCTCGCTGCGCTGCGGGAGGAGGGATTGATCCGTCACCTCGGCCTGAGCAACATCGACACCGCCCATCTCACGGAGGCTCGCGCGATCGCCCCGGTCGTGGCGGTGCAGAACCAGTTCCACGCCGCCAAGCGCGACGACGTGCAGCTGTTGGCGGCCTGCGAGGAGGCCGACATCGCATTCGTGCCCTTCTTCCCACTCGGTGGCGGGCGGGAACTCGACGACGAGCGGCTGGCGAAGGTCGCGGCCCGGCACGGCGCCGCCGTGTCGCAGATCGGCCTGGCCTGGCTGCTGGCCTCCTCGCCGGCGACCCTGGCAATTCCTGGCACAGGGTCTCTGTCACACCTGGAGGACAACATGGCCGTCGCCGGGATCACCCTCAGCGAGGAAGACCTCGCCGACCTCTCCTGACACCGAGGGCTGTCGAAACGCCTCAGGGGCAACCGTCACCAGCATCGTCGTGATGACGGGCGTGAGGCGCAGCGAACCGCGCCCGGCCGTGGTCATCGTCTTCTCATCGCCCAGCCGTGAGTGACGGAGGGTCAGCTACGCCTGGTCGAGCGCGGAACGAATGGGCCCACTGCGCCACGCGTGTCGGGGCGCCGAGTGTGGCGTCGGCGGGTCGCACTCCTCGGTTGCCGGATGCCTGCTGCGACCACCGCGGAGCCGACGCGGATGGAAAGTACCGCAGGTGCGCGCGTAGTACCGCGGTACCACGCGGACGGCGCAGATCAGCCTCTCGGTACCACCGGGCCGGGTGATTCGGCACCTAGCGTTGCCAGTGAGGCGTCGAAGTGACGGACGCCGGAGCCCGACAGAAAGAACGCGAATGATCGACGCACGGCAGTTGACCAAGAAATACGGCGAGAAGACGGCCGTCGACGGGCTGGACTTCGTCGTGAAGCCGGGCACGGTGACGGGCTTTCTGGGGCCCAACGGCGCGGGCAAGTCCACGACCATGCGCATGATCGTTGGCCTCGACGCCCCGACGAGCGGCTCCGTCACCGTGAACGGCCGCCCCTACGCCCGCCACCAGGCGCCGCTCCAGGAGGTCGGCGCCCTCCTGGAGGCGAAGTCGATCCACCCGGGCCGCTCGGCGTACAACCACCTCAGGGCACTCGCGCTGACGCACGGCATCCCGGGCCGCCGGGTCGACGAGGTGATCGACCTCGCCGGACTCGGCAGCGTGGCGAAGAAGCGGGCCGGAGCCTTCTCGCTCGGCATGGGCCAGCGGCTGGGCATCGCGGCGGCGCTGCTGGGCGATCCGCAGACGGTGATGCTGGACGAGCCGGTCAACGGGCTGGACCCGGAGGGGGTGCTCTGGATCCGCAACCTGCTCAAGGGGCTCGCAGACGAGGGGCGGACGGTGTTCGTGTCGTCCCACCTGATGAGCGAGATGGCTCTGGTGGCGGACCACCTGATCGTCGTGGGGCGGGGTCGGCTGCTGGCCGACACGACCGTTGCGGACCTGATCCGCGAGGCGGGCGGGGACACGGTGAAGGTGGTGACGCAGGACCCGGCGCGGCTGCGGGACGTCCTGTCCGGGCCGGGTGTCGACGTCACCGGGCGGATCGGTTCCGAGGAGCTCCAGGTGACTGGGCTGTCGGCCCGCGAGATCGGGTTGAAGGCGGCTGAGCACGGGATCGCCCTGTTCGAGCTGAGCGCGCGGACGGTTTCGCTGGAGGAGGCATTCATGGAGCTGACCAGGGATGCCGTGGAGTACCACGGCTCCACGACCGGGATCGAGCCCCTCGATGCCGTCGGGAGGACCGCATGAGCACCCTCACCGCAACCGCCGAGGAACCCCGGACCACCCCCGCCCGGCCCGTCTACCGGGTGACCGGACGGCGCGTGCTGTCCTCCGAGTGGGCCAAACTGTGGTCTCTGCGCTCGACCTGGATCACCTTGGGCCTGGGTCTGCTGTTCGTGGTGGCCTTCGGCCTGATCGCCGCGAGCCGCTACAAGTCGGGGATCGACTCCGGCAACCTCGACTCGGACTTCGCCGATTCGACGACCGTGAGCCTGTCCCTCTTCGGTACGAACTTCGCACAGCTGGCTCTGGGCGTGCTCGGGGTGCTGGTCACGGCGGGGGAGTACTCGACCGGGATGATCCGCTCGACGCTGGCGGCGGTGCCCCGGCGACTGCCCGTGCTGTGGTCCAAAGCGGCGGTGTTCGGGCTGGTCGCGCTGGTGGTGGGGACGCTGGGTGCGTTCGTCACCTTCCTGATCGGGAGCGGAATCGTCTCGGGCACGCCCGCGGCCATGAGCCTCTCGCACGCGGGTGTCCTGCGGAGTCTGCTGGGCGCAGGGCTCTACCTCGGCCTGGTCGGGGTGATCGGAGCCGCCCTGGGCGCACTGCTGCGGTCGGTGGCCGGCGGGATCTCGGTCCTGGTGGCCACCCTGATGCTGATCCCCGGACTGATCTCCCTGCTGCCGAGCTCCTGGCAGGACGACATCAGCCCCTACCTGCCGTCCAACGCGGGGCAGGCGATGTTCGCCCTGACCCACGACTCCACGACCCTGTCGCCGGGCGCAGGACTGCTGGTGTTCCTGTGCTGGACGGTGCTGGCGTTGGGCGGCGCGGCATACCGGCTCGTGCGCAGTGACGTCTGACGCCCGCGCCATCGTCAGGTGACGTCCGTGACCACCGATGACATCAGCGGGATGGGGCCGCTGGTCGCCCGGCTGTCCCGGGGCGGCCAGCGGCTGCGGCAGGCCGACCGGACACATCCGTGGGTGCTGGACACCGCGGTCGTCGTCCTGGTCTTCCTGATGTTCTGCCTGCCCGACCTGATCCACGGCGGTGTGGACGACGCCGACAGCCCGCCCCGTGTCCGGGGCGCCTTCACTCACCTGCCCATCGCGGGCATGCTGGTCCTGCAGGCCGGACTGATACTGCCCCTGCTGTATCGGCGGCGCACGCCCGCGTTGGCCTTCGGCGTCATCGCCGTGGTGTTCGTCCTCCAATGGTCCCTGGGCGCCGCGATGCGCGCGGACATCGCACTCTTCGTCGCCCTGTACAGCCTGGCCCTGCACGGGCGGCTGCGCCAACTGCCGTGGGCGTGTGCGGCGATGGCGGGTGCCATGGTGCTGGTCGCGGTGCGTGTGTCCTCGGTGGTGTCGGTCTGGGACGCGCTGTTCTTCCTGCTGAGCACGGCGACTGCGGCGCTCGCGGTCGGCATGGTGGTCCGGATCCGCCGGGCCCAGCTCGCCGTACTGCGTGAGAGGGCCGCGCGGCTGGAGATCGAGCGCGACCAGCGCAGCCGGCTGGCCACGGCCACCGAACGCACCCGTGTCGCCCGCGAGATGCACGACATCGTCGGCCACAACCTGTCCGTCATCATCACGCTCGCCGACGCCGGCGCCTACGCCACCGACAGCGCCCCCGAACGCGGCAAGGAGGCCCTCCAACTCATCGGCGACACCGGCCGTCAGGCACTCGGCGAGTTGCGGCGGGTCCTCGGTGTGCTGCGCGAGGCCGCGGACGGCCCCACGGGTGGTCCCGAACTCAGCCCGCAGCCCGGCGTCGTGGACATCGGCGCGTTGTGCGCCAAGGTGCGCGCCGTGGGACTGGAGGTCATCTACCGGACCTACGGTGACGTGGATGCCCTGGACAGCGGGGTGCAGCTGACGGTGTACCGCATTGTCCAGGAAGCCCTCACCAACACCCTGAAGCACGCCGACTCCGGCACCCGGGTGCACCTGGCGATCCTCGTCGAGGACAACTGGCTGACCATCCGGGCCCAGGACACCGGTCCGGCCACACCGTCCGGACGGCCGAACGAGGAAGGACACGGGCTGGTGGGGATGCGGGAGAGAGCGGCCCTGTACGGCGGCACCGTCAGCGCCGGACCGGCGAGCGGCGGAGGATGGAGCGTCGAGGCCGTCCTCGACCTCACACCTGGAAGCGGCGGTGACCGATGACCACCGTGCTCATCGTGGACGACCAGCCGCTGCAACGCTACGGCTTCCACCTGCTCCTGGACTCCGTCCCCGAGACCGACGTCGTCGGCGAGGCCGCCCACGGCGCCGAAGCGGTCCGCAAGACGGCCGAACTGCGCCCGGACGTCGTCCTGATGGACGTCCGCATGCCCGGCATGGACGGCATCGAGGCCACCCGCCGCATCGTCGCCGCCGGCGGCCGCTCACATGTCCTCGTGCTCACCACCTTCGACCTCGACGAGTACGTCCATGCCGCCCTGAGGGCCGGCGCGAGCGGGTTCCTCCTCAAGGACGCGCGCCCCGAGGAACTCCTTGCCGGGATCCGCGCGGTCGCGGTGGGCGACGCCGTCATCGCGCCCGCTCTCACCCGTCGCCTCCTTGAGGAGTTCGCCCAGTACGTCCCCTCCCACAGAACCGACCCCGCCGAGGATCCGAGGCTCACCTCGCTGACCGACCGTGAGCGAGAGATCCTCGTGGCTGTCGGCAAGGGCTGGACCAACGGGGAGATCGCCGCGCGGTTCGTTCTGTCCGAGTCCACGGTCAAGACGCATGTCGGCCGTGTCCTGGCCAAGATCGGGGCCCGTGACCGCATCCAGGCGGTGATCTTCGCCTACGACCACGGCCTCGCCCGGCCCACTGTGGAGTGAACCGACGGGCGGAGGCCGCCTGGAGGAACGCCGTTGGCCTGGGAACTGGGCGCCAACTGTAAGGCGCCTTTTGTAGTGCCATCGGTGACCGCCGCAGGGACTCCTTGCCGGGCCTGGTGGGCACAGCGCTCCTTCTCCTGGGCAGGGGGCGGTCTGCCGGGTGTCTAGACTCACGTGAGATGTGGTGAACGCATGGGAGGAGTCGGGATGCCGCGGAACCGCCAACAGATCCCCCGGGAGGAGCGCACGGGTGATCTGCTAGCCGCGGCCACCGAGCTCTTTCTGGCGAGGGGCTACGACAAGACCACGATGGCGGACATCAGTTCCGCCGCCGGGGTGGCCCGGGGCAACGTCTATTGGTACTTCGACTCCAAGGACCACATCTTCGCCGCCGTCATCAACCGCATGCTCAGTCGCGAGATCCGCATCCTGAACGAGGAGCAGGCCGGTGCCGACCCGCTGAGCCGCCTGGTGCGCGGGCTGTCCGACATGCGCTATTCCCGGCCGCTGCACCAGGCCATGCACGACCGGCTTCCCCATTCGGAGGCAGTTCGCGAGGCTCACAACACCTTCCTGAACTGGATCGTCGGACTGGTCGACGAATTCATGGCCGAGCGCGGCCTCGACGACATCCCTGACATCGATGCCGAGCTCGTCCGCGATGTCGCGATCGCCGTCTTCGAAGGGGCGCACGTGCCCAATGACTGGAACAGACCGGCCCACGAGATGATCCGGTTTCTGCTGGAGTCCGTCGTGGCCAGGAGCTCAGCGGCCAAGGGGCGGAAGCGCTGAGCGCAGTGCCTCAGACGAGGTGAGTCCCGACGCCCGCTGATACCGCCTGCCCTGCACCGGCCGCTTTGGCGTCCACGGGCGTGAGCATCGCCCCGCGGAGCATGTCGAGCACGGAGACGGGATCCGCGGGAGCCTGCCGACCCCGCCAGCCGACGTGGCCGTCCGGGCGGACGAGGACGAATGGCCGCTCGTACAGCTCGGCGGCGGCCGGATCGGCGAGGCGCAGCACCGTCAACGGCACACCACACCCGCGGGCGGCCTGCACCAGCGGCGTCGGGTCCGCGGAGCCCGAGACCACGAGCGTGAACCCGCGTCCGAAGTGGTCGAGCACCGAACTGCCGTCGGGCAGCCACACGTGCGGTGCGCGGCAGCCGGGCCACGTCGACGGCACGTACTCGTCCGGCTGGTCGGGCGGTTCCGGACTGCCGTCAGGCACGCAGACCGGGGAGCCGCTGTAGCGGTATCCGAGCTGGACCCCCGTGCAGCGGAACTCCTTGGCCCGGGACCGGTGGATCTCATGGCCCATCTCACGGCGGAGCCGTTCGCCTTCCGCGTCCATGCGGTCGAGCACCGGATCGGGGACGAGCTGCGCGTCGGCTCTCCAGTTGCTGGAGGCTTCCGTGACGTTGCGGACGGCGATCGGCCGCCGCTCCTGTTCGTAGCTGTCCAGGAGCGCCGGGCCTCCCCATCCCTGGAGGGTCGCGGCGAGCTTCCAGCCGAGGTCCACGGCGTCGCCGATCCCTGTGTTGGCGCCGAAGCCGCCCTTGGGCCACAGCAGATGCGCCGCGTCGCCCGCGAGGAAGACCCGCCCGTCACGGTAGGTGCGGGCCACGACGCAGTGTCCGCTCCAGGGCTGTGCTGCGAGGATCTCCACGTCGATCGGCGCCCCGGCGGCCTCGTGCACCCAGGCGACCGCGTCGTCGAGGTCGGGCTCGTCGTCCAGGTAGACCGAGAGCCGCCATTCGTCCACGCCGTTGACGACAGTGATGTAGGGCCTGCGTGCCGATGACAGGGTGTGGATCTGTACCGCGGGGCCACCCAGCCGCTGTTGCAGCAGGTCCAGTAGCTGCGGCGCACGGAAGTGCACAGCGAAATTGTGTCCCTGGGCGAACATGCCCTCGAACTCGATGCCGAGCGCCCGACGGATGCCGCTGCGGCCCCCGTCGCAGGCCACCAGGTACGTGCCGGCCAGCGTCTCAGTGGCGCCGCTCGCCACGTCGCGCACCACGGCCAGGACACCCTCGGAGTCCTGCTCCATCGTCTCCAGGCGGGCGCCGTACCTGATCTCGACTCCCGGCAGTTCACTGGCCGTGCGTGCGAGCAACGGAACGAAGGAGAACTTGGACAGGAACGCGGGACCCTCCGGCGTCAGCGGGGTGTAGACGCCCGCAGAGCGGTTGGTGACCCCGTAGTCGAAGTCGGTGAGGACCTGCCCCGTGGCGGAGGTGGCGAACACCGTTCGGTGCGGGTAGTCCGGGGGCGGCGCGGACTTCGTGCGTGCTTCTTCCGCGCAACCCCAGCGGCGCAGGTGTTCCATGGTGCGCGAAAAGATCGCCTCGCCTGCGGGAAAGGGCACGCGGCCGTCGCCCTGATCGATCACGGTGACCGGGATACCACGCCATCCCAACTCGGTCGCGAGGGCGAGGCCTACAGGCCCTGCTCCCACGACCAGGACGCGCCCGGATGCGGCTGTCTCGTGCTGGTCGGACATTGAAGATCTGCCTTCCTGAGCAAGGGGCGGAGCGTTGATGGTCCCATCTCTTGAACCTGGGTCAGAGTTACACGAGCATGTCGCCATAGGGAAGACCTGGAAAAACACAAGACTTCTGACCGCTCGTGTGCGGTGTTACGCTCGTCTTGCGTTCAAGAGAGAGGGAGCGTGTTGGTGATTCCCGCTGATCACAGCGATGCCGGGAGCTGCTGCCTGGCTCTGGTTGTCGGATACCACCACGCCTTCGACGGAGGCCGGGCCGCTGCCGGGATCGACCTGCTGGTAGACGGCAGACCGTCCGCGTGACTGCCCGTATGCGGAAGCCCGATGGTGCGTACGTCCTGGACCGCGGGCAGCGGTGCATCACGCGCCGCACCACAAGGCCGTTGCGCCGCACAGATTGACGGGCAAGGAGGCCCTCACGATGACGACGACCCCTCAGACCGAGACAGGGGCCGACGGGACACAAGCCGTCGCGCTGCAGCTCTCAGAGCTGGTGCTCAAGACCGCGCGCTACGACGACATGGCCGCCTTCTGCACCCACGTTCTCGGGCACGGTCCGTTCTACGAGCGGACTTTCGATCCGGACGCCCCGCCGAGCCCGGCCGAGCCGGTCGTCTTCCTGAAGGCACCGTCCTCGGTCCTCGGTACTGGAGAGCGGATCCGTTTCCCGAAGGCAGCCCCCGACGCGGTCGACCACGAAGGCGAGCTCGCGGTCGTCATCGGCCGACGCGCGACCGACGTGTCCGAGGTGGAGGAGTACGCCTTCGTCGCCGGCTTCACGATCGTCAACGACGTCAGCGCCCGTGACGTGCAGAAGGGCCGCCGTATCCCAGGCCGGTCGGCCGATGTCACCGCCGCCAAGAGCTTCGACACCTTCACCCCCATGGGGCCCGCCCTTGCCACGCTCGACGAATTACCCGACCCCGACGACCTGCGCCTGCGCACCTGGGTCGATGGCGAGCTGCGCCAGGACGCGCGCACCTCGCAGCGCATCCACCCTGTTCCAGCGCTGGTCTCTTGTCTCTCTCGGCAGACGACCCTCGAACCCGGCGACGTGATCAGCACCGGAACCCCCGCTGGTGTCGGCCACAAGCAGGGACTCTTCCTGCGGTCCGGCACCGAGGTGCGTATCGAGATCGAAGGGATCGGCGCCCTCGTCAACATCAGCGCTTGATGGACCGGGCGCTTTCCGGGGCGGCATTCCAGCCGGAGAAATGCCGCCCTCATCACACGATTCCGGCAGGCTACGGAGGCCATGACATGAGTACACAAGCTGAGGACAGCTTCGGTGGCGGAGACCCCTGGAAGTACATCCAGCCGTGGGACGAGGAGCGTTTCGGTTCGGAGATCCACGACGTCAACCAGCGGGTGAAATGGGAAATGACCATGGCCATCGCCGGTGGTCTGCCGTACATCTGGCAGGAGCTGGCCCGGCCGATCTCCGAGATCGTCTACGGTCTCCTCGAACTCCGTGCCGGAGACCGGGTTCTGCTCATCGGTGAGGGCATCGCGCCCGCCGGATGGGTCGAGGACATGCAGGCCATTGTGGGGCCGGACGGCGTCATCGACACCGTGGAGATCATCAAGGACGGACGAAACGCCGTCCTGGGCAAGGTCCCCGGCCGGAACGGCCAGATCGGCTGTTGGCGCTGGTCGTACACGGACGCGGTGGACGATGAGGCATACGACTGCGTCGCCGTGTTGCAGGCCACACAACACTCCGACGACTGGCACGAGACGGCCGCGGACCTGCTGCGGGTGATGAAGCCCGGCCGACGCATCGTGCTGGCCGAAGCGGTCCTGAAGGGAACGACGTTCACCTCCCGTATCAACTCTGATGTCCACCTTCGGCAGTGGTTCGACAAACTCTTCGCGCACGTCCCCGTGGACGACATCCCCTACTACTCCGGAGAACAGATCCGTGAGGCGTTCGGGGACAAGGTCGACAGCCCCCAGCTGATGGAATGGAAGGGCATCGAGATGTACTGGGGCCGAAAGCGGTGACCACTGCCACAGGCTTGGGGCAAGGGGCCGCGGCACGCGTTCCCTCCCCGTCACCAGAGTCGATCCACCCCTTCACCCAAGGACGAGGAGGTCCCCGTGAGTGTCGTTGAAGACGTCATGGTTCTGGGCTCCGACCATCCGTTGCGCAGTATCGTCCGCGACGAGCACCTGCTGCTCTCGCCGCCGCATCCCCCGAAGGTGCCCGTCAAGTTGTGGGGGGAGCACCCGCCGCTGACCGTGGTGCACTATCCGCAGCAGTACGAGCCGGAGGTGTTCGCCCCGCCGCGCGGTGTCTACGAGAACGACGAGATCCGTGTCGAGTGGCAGAAAATGGACGGCCGGCAGCCGTTCTACCACCGCAATTGCGACGTCGACGAGATCTCCTACCAGATCGGTGGCGAGCGGACGCTGATGTCCGAGCTCGGTGTGATCGAGTTCCAGACCGGCGAGTTCTCCCGCATCCCGCGCGGCGTCGCCCACGACAACTACGGTCGCGAGGACAGCCACCTGCTGTTCTACATCCCCGCACCGGTCACCGAACTCGCACTGGCCCAGCGGGAGTCAGAGGCCATGATCCCGCCGTTCCCCGGTTGGCAGCCCGGCGAGACCAACGAGGCGATCACGCAGTGCATGGCCGCGGCGGGTCACGACATCACCGTCTTCGGGGCCGACGAACAGCTCCTGCTCGAGCAGGTGCACCAGGAGGAGCGGCGGATGACGGTGCTGCGGGCCGATCCCGCTCAGGACGTGACCTGGCTGTATTCGACCGATCGCATCCGCCTCGGCATGGTCACCACCGTTCCTGGCGGGCAGCGCCGCTACCGGCGCACCCTCGACGCCGACGAAATCCAGTACCAGGCCCATGGCCACCGCACGCTGATCACCCAGCGGGGCATCGTCGACCTTGAGCCGGGTGATTTCGTGCGCATCCCGCTCGGCATCTCCCACGCCAGCGTCGTGACCGAGCCCGGTCACTACGTCAGTCTTCTCTCGCACCAGGAACTGCCCCAGGTCGCCGAGACCGCGCGTACGGCGGACGCGTACACGCCGGAACGGCTCCCGAGCCTCACCGTGGAGGTCCGCTGATGGCCACGATGCTTGCCCTGCGTGCGCACAAGGGTGCCGAAGCGCTCGTCCTTGAGGAGGTGCCCGTCCCCGACCCGGGTCCGCTCGACGTGGTGGTGAAGGTCGCCTCCGCCGGTTTGGCGCCGGGCATCATGCGCCTGCTTCGGATGGGAGCGCTCAAGCACCTGCCCACCACCCTCGGCCACGAGGCCGCAGGCGTCATCTCCGCCGTCGGCCGGGACGTCACCGGCCACGCGGTCGGCGACCGGGTGCGGGTGCACCCTCTGCTGAACTGCCGTGAGTGCGAGTACTGCCGTACCGACCGGGACATGATGTGCGCCCAGCAGGCCATGCTCGGCCACGCCGCCTTCGGCGATGCCGCGATGCCTCTGTACGAGCAGTACCACGACGGCGGACTCGCGGAGTACGTCCGTGTCCCGCACTGGCTGATCGATTCGCTGCCGGACTCCGTCGGCTTCGATGTCGCGGCCAAGGTCCAGGATCTGGCCAACGCCGTGCGCGCACTCAAGTGCGCCGACCTTCCGGAACGGGCCACGCTCGTGGTCACCGCCGCGACCGGCACCATGGGAACCGCGACGGTCAAACTCGCGGAGCACTTCAAAGTCGCCCGTCTGATCCTCGTCGGCCGCGACAGCGAGCGCCTCCACCGTGTGGCGGGGCTCGCTGGCGGCATACCGACCGACGTCGTTGCAATCGGCGAACTTCCTAAGAACTGGTCGACCGACGGTTCTCTCACCCGTCGGCTGCGCGAGCTGGCACCCGGGGGAGCCCATGCCGTCATCGACTTCATCCCGGAGGGGCCCGCCCTCGGCCAGGCCATGGCCGCTATGGCCACCGGCGGCACACTCGTACACATGGGCGGCAACTCCACCCCGCTGGCGCTGCCCCCCATCGCCCTGATGATGCACTGCTGGCGCTTCGTCTCCACGCGCGCCTACACCCGCCAGGACGCGACGGATGTCCTGCGTCTGCTCGCGGCGGGCACCCTCACGGCAGACGAACTCATCACCCACCGGTTCCCGCTCACGGAAGCGCTCAAGGCCATGGACGCAATGCAGCAACGCGTCGAGGACCCCATGTGGATGACCGTGATCAATCCATGACCCGACGCACGCACGCGTCACGGCTCCGCGGAGTCGCCTCAGAACAGTGAGAGGAAGCCGGAAAGTGTCCGAATCAGAAGCCGTACGCAGCCAGGAGCCGCCCCTGATCGCGGTGATCGGGGCGGCCGGGCTCTGCGGTACGTACGTGCTGGAGGCCGCGCTGCGAGCTCCATTGCGGGTCCGGGCCGTGGTGCACGGCCCGGCAGGGCGGGACCGAGTCGCTGCCCTGGGCGTGGACGACATCGTCGAGGCCGACCTGGAGAAGCCGGACACCGTCCGTCAGGCGCTGGAGAGCGCCGACTTCGTGTTCATGATTCCGCCGGCATTCCATCCGGAGGAAGACGTGCTCGCGGTCAGGGCACTTGAGGCGGCTGTGCACGAGGGCGCGCGCCGGTTCGTGTACCTGTCGGTCCTCCACCCGCACACTCCCGGGCTGCGCCACCACCTGCGCAAGGCGAACGCCGAGGCCGCGGTGCGGGCCTCGCGGCTGAACTGGACGATCCTGCAGCCCTCGATGTTCGCGCAGATCGTCCTGTCGACGTGGGGGAAGGCTCCGGCCGGCCCCGTCGAGGTGCCGTTCAACGTCGACAACGAGTTCTCGTTCATCGACTTGCGTGACCTCGGGGAAACCGGCGTCAAGGTGCTCTCCCAGCAGGGGCACGACTCGGCGACCTACGAACTCGCCGGACCTGCCCTGACGTTGGCCGACGCGGTGCGCTTCGCCGGGCGGGCACGAGGAGTGGATCTGGAGGCGAGGACGGTGCGCTGGGCGGACGCACCGCTCCCGCCGGGCGTGGCCGACTCCGCGTCCCGGGCCTCGGACATGCGCGCCATGTGGCAGGACTATGACCGGCACGGCCTGCGCGGCAATAGCAACGTCCTGCGGATGCTGCTCGGCCGTGAACCCGCGTCCTTCGAAGAAGCGGCCACCGCGTTCGCCGCGCGAGGCTGAGCGCTCACCACGCAGTCGGGGTGTCTCCCCTGAACCAGGGGAGACACCCCGCGCAGCGACTGCAACGTAAAACCGCCATGGCACCGAGGGCTGCTCGTGCTCGCCAACACGGTGACCTGCGCCGTGAGGCGTCCAGCGAATGCGCATGCTCTCTTCAGACGTATGGCCGGGGTCACCACTATGCGTGGTGCGCGCTCCAGCCGGGTGCGGTGCGCCGGAGTCGGGTGGCAGCGGGCCTGCCCTCGGTGGCGACGTGTTCAACCGCGCGGGGAGGCAACGGTCCGTAGGCCGTGGAGCAGTGTGTCGACGAACTGTTCGGACAGTGCCCTTCCGGCCTTTCGCTCGCAGCGCAGCGGTGAATGTCGCACGTCCGCGCAATGCCTCTGCCCCCGGGGCAGCACCCACCTGTGTCTCGACATGTAGCGCTTGCGGTTCTCACCCCCCCCCGCCGAGAGGGAAGCCGTACATTCCTGCTGCTCCGGATGCTTGTCGGCGTCGGACCTGGGTGCGTCACGCAGGCGTGCCGGGACGCGCGTGCCGGCTGGTCAGGCCCGGCTGTGCACGGTGCGTGCGAAGACCCGGCACGCAGGCCAACGAACGGCGTCACCCACCCGCATCGCAATGGCCACGTGGCGGCGGCAGGGGCTCGGGCGGACCAGGCGGCACGGCATGGGTGGGGTCATGCAGCGAACAGTGACGGGCTCCACGGCTTCCCGCCTGCCCGCGGCAGGCAAGGGCGCGATCGCCACCGGCGCCTCATGGACCCGCGCTCACCTCGGCGCACTCCGTACATCGCTGTGAAGGCCGCCGGCCAGTCCGGACTCCACCCGTACTCCTTCGGCAGTTGGCTGGGCGTCAGGGCAGGAGGATTACCTTGCCGGTCTGTCGTTGGCTTTCGAGGTAGGTGTGGGCTTCGGCTGCTTCTTCGAGGGGGTAGGCGCGGTCGATGATCGGGGTGATCTTTTTGTCTGCCAGCAGTTCCAGGCACAGTTGTTGGTCGCGCAGGGTGGCGCCGCGCACGCTGGCGATCTTGACCTGTTGGCCGATGAGGGCGAGTGCGTCCAGTTCGAGGCGGGACCCCTGGTCGGTCGGTGTGCCAAGGACGATGACGGTGCCGCCGAGGCGTGTGCAGGCAAGAGAGAGCTGGAAGAAGTCGTTGCCGCCGACGCAGTCCCAGACGGCGTCGGCGCCCAGACCATGGGTCAGCTCCCGTACCTGTGCCGGCATCCGGGGATCGGTGGAGTGCACGATGTGGTCGTAGCCGAGCTTCCTGAGTGCTTCGTCGCGGTCCGGCTTGGTGGTGGTGCCGATGACGGTGGCGCCGCTCAGCTTGGCCAGTTGTGCGCAGGCGATCGCCATTCCGCCGCTGGCGCCGGTGATGACCACCGTGTCGCCGGGGCCGACGGGCGCTTGCCTGGCGCAGTTGAGCGGAGTGGTGTAGGTCCACATGGTGGCTGCGGCCGTCTCGTAATCGACGCCGTCGGGAATGGGCAGGACGGCGTCCTGGCGGCGCGCGACGTACTGGGCGTATCCGCCGAAGACCTGGTGTCCGGGGTAGGCGGTGTCTATACACAGGTTCTCGAGTCCGCGTACGCACAGGGCGCAGTTGCGGCATGGCGGGTGCGGGAGCTGGACCGCCCTGTCGCCGGGGCGCCAGCGGGTGACGTTCTCGCCGGTGGCGACGATCTCACCGGCCGCGTCGCGGCCGAGCTGGAACGGCAGGGGCCAGGCCGGCCGTCCCGGGAGGGGCTGCGGCAGGTTGCCCGCGCGGTAGCGCAGGTCCCAGCTGTTGACGGCCGTGGCGTGCACGCGCAACAAGACGTCGTCGGGGCCGACGTCGGGGATCGGTGCCTCTACGTACTTGAGCACCTCGGGCCCGCCATGTTCGAACAGGCGGACCGCCATCATGGTCTGTTCCACTCTTGTGTTCCTTCAGATCGTTAAGCGGTTCATCGCAGGCCCGGCACAGCCGCCAGCACCTCACGCGCCCGGGAAGGCCCTGTGCGAGCGGATCCCGACCAGGCGGTTCACCCGGGGCGGACCAGGAAAATGACCAGTCCGACGATCTGGGGTGCCCCGTCGCGTGGCCCGGCCGTGGCGGTCGGTACAGGTTGACAGACTGCCGGACTCTTGACTGCGGGTCATGAGACAAGCCCGTGCCTATCTGACCTCTTTACTGGTCTTGACTGGAAAGTACCCTAGAACTAGCTTGGCTCCAGTTCAAGAGAGAAGGGGGCGGCGGTCCCCACTTCACCCAGGAGCGCTCTGGAGCGGCAAGAGCCGACCCTTCCGCTGCTCAGGCGCTGATGGTCAGGTGGCGCACAGGGATGGGCGCCGGCGAGGTGCCGAGTTGAGTGCCTGACCTCGTGCGGGCAGGAGCTCGGCCCAAGAGGGTGCACTCACCCTCGGGCCAGGTCGACGGACGCGGCCCGCCGACTCTGCGAGCTGACCGCGACCAGTCGGCTACAACCAGCCCCTGGCCGGCGCCATGCCTTCAACGGCTGCGGCTCGAAGGGCCATCGGCCCCATCGCGAACGACGCGCACCCTCGCGGAGCGCGACAGCCATTGGCGTGACCCTGGCGATCACCCGCGCACCCCAAAGGGAGAGTGGACATGCCCGACGACCGTTCCTTCCAAGCAAAGACTCCGCCCGCCGAGCACCGCACCAAGCCTCCTGCCGGGTCCACCCGGCGAAGATTTATCGCCGCGACTACCGCTGCCGGAGGAGCCGCCGTGGTCGGCGGTCTCGCCTCGGGACAGCCCGCGTTCGCTGCCGAGGCGGCGCCCGGTGGCCGTGTCTCTGCGACGGTCGGCGGCTCGAAGGACCATCGGAACGCCAAAAGGGAGAAGAAGATGCGCATTGTGGCCGTGGAAGAGGCGTTCTCCATTCCTGGAGCTATCCGGCAGGAGGCGGCGATCCGTCAGCGCCTGCACGCGCCGGAGGCGATCAAGCAGGAGTGGTTCCGGCGTCTGGATGATCTGACCGAGCTGCGGCTTGCGGACATGGATGCCAACGGCGTCGATGTCCAGGTCCTGTCGTATTCGACGCCGGGTCTGGAAGTGATCGAGGATCCGGCGGAGGCGGTGGCTGTCGCGCGGCGGGTCAACGACTTCCTGGCCAAGGCGGTGGCCGCAAATCCGAAGCGGTTCGCGGGTTTCGCGGTCCTTCCGTTGCAGGATCCCAAGGCCGCGGTCGTGGAGCTGCGCCGGGCGGTGGAGGAACTCGGGCTCAAGGGTGTGCTGTACAACGACCATGTGCGCGGTCACTACCTGGACGAGCCGCAGTTCAGGCCGGTGTGGGCGGAGCTGGAGCGTCTTGGCGTGACGCTGTATCTGCACCCGGCTGTGATCCCGGCCGACAACTGGCGTGTCTTTGACGGGTATCCGGTGCTGGTGGGGCCGTCGTGGGGCTGGACTGCGACGACGGGTGCCCATGCGCTGCGTTTGATCTACGGCGGGGTGTTCGACCAGTTCCCGCGTGCGTCGGTGATGCTGGGGCACATGGGTGAGCTGCTGCCGTTCCAGATGGCCCGGCTCGACAGTCGCTACGACCAGGTGCCCGCCGAGCACCGGTTGCGGCACCTGCCCTCGTACTACCTGCGCAACAACGTGTACGTCACGACCAGCGGAGTCATGTCGCATGCCGCGCTGCTGGGAGCCGTCCATGCCGTTGGCGCTGACCGGGTGCTGTTTTCCATCGACTACCCGTTCGAGTCCAGTGCCGAGGCAGTGAAGTTCCTGCGTTCGGCACCGCACGCACCGGCCGACCTCGCACGCATCGCGCACGGCAACGCCGACCGCATTCTGGGACTGTGAGCAAAGATCGTGCGCAAGCTCTGACGGGGTCTCATCCCTGTCGATGACCAGCAGTCGCGCGCGGTGGGCGAGCAGGGCAGTGCCGGACGGGGCCGCCCTGGCGAACAACTGCAACCGCGCGTTCAGCAGGACACCCTTCGAAGAGGTCGTGTGGCATTCCTCGAAGACCGCTACGGCGCGCGCCACCCTGTGGGTTGAGGTGGCGTGCGCCGCTGCCGTTCACAGTCCCTGACCGATGTCCCGCGCGGTTATGAGGAGAGGCTGGGACAATTCAGCGAGCCGTGCACGGGTGCAGCGGACGGACGGGGCCGCCACGACCACGGCGGCCACTGCGGCGCCGGTGCGGTCCCGCACACACGCGCCGACGGCGTGCACTCCGCGCTCGCTCTCCTGAAAGTTGAGGGCGTAGCCGTGGCGACGCACGGACACCAGCTCGTTCAGCAGGCTCTCGAAGTCCTTGGGGGCTTTGGCCCCGTCGGCAGGGAGTCCGTTGGGGTAGAGGGCTCGGAGCCGGTCAGGGGTCAGTGCCGCGAGCAGGGCCTTGCCGCCCGAGGTCACGTGGGCGGGCAGGAGTGTGCCGGTGCGGTAACTGACGCGCAGCGCCTGGGAGCCCTCAACGCCGTCCAGGAAGCGGCTGCCGTTGCCCTCGAGCACCATCAGGTGGGTCGTTTCCCGGACGGCGTCCGCCAGTCGTCGCAGGTGAGGGTGGGCGATGGTGATCAGGTCCGGAGGAGGGGCCGCCTGGCTTCCCCTGATCGCCTGCAAAGCCGGCCCCGGCCGGTACACCTTGTGGCGGTCCTGCACGGCGAATCCCTCGAAGACCAGCATCGCCAGGATCCGGTGCGCGGTCGAGCGCGCGACACCGAGCCGGTCCGCGACGTCCATCACCCGCAGCTCGTCGAGCTCGTGCAGCAGCCGTACGACGCGCAGGGCGTTGCCGGCGGCGCTCACCGGATACGACGGGCCGGGCGAACGCTCCACTGAATTCTCCATAGCGGAATCCTACCCTTCAAGGATTCCGATGAGGGGAAACGTCGGCGTAACGTCAGGAAACAGCGCCGCAGGATGCGCGCTTGTTACGGCGGTCGCCGAACACACGACGTGGAGGTTTCCGTGACCGATACCACCAGCGAACAGACCGAGCGCAAGCTGCTCGACGAGCTGTACGCGGACTTCGAGGACGCGGGTCTGATCCCGCTGTGGACCCAGGTGGACGACCTCATGCCGATGTCGCCGCAGCCCGCAGTGGTGCCACACCTGTGGCGGTGGACGGACCTGCTGCCCATCGCGCAGCGTTCCGGAGAACTCGTACCGGTGGGTCGTGGCGGCGAGCGCCGTGCCATGGCCCTGTCCAACCCCGGACTTCCGGGCCTTCCTTACGCCACTCCGACCCTGTGGACCGCGATCCAGTACCTGGGCCCGCGCGAGGTCGCCCCCTCGCACCGGCACAGCCAGGGAGCCTTCCGGTTCGTGCTCGAAGGCGAAGGCGTGTGGACCAACGTCGACGGGGACGCGGTGGCGATGCGCCGCGGTGACCTGCTGCTCACGCCGAGCTGGGCCTTCCACGAGCACCAGAACGTCACCGACGAGCCGATGGCCTGGCTCGACGGCCTCGACATCCCGCTCGTCTCCAAACTCGACGGCGGCTTCTTCGAGTTCGGCCCGGATGAGCTGTCCACCCGCGAAACCCCCGAGCGATCGCGCGGCGAACGGCTGTGGGGACAGCCCGGACTGCGCCCGATCAGCCGGCCCGACCAGCCCAACTCCCCGCTGAACGCCTACCGCTGGGAACACACCGACGCCGCCCTGACCGCCCAGCTGGAACTGGAGGAGGAAGGCGTTCCCGGCGTGATCGAGCCCGGGCACGCCGGGATCCGCTTCTCGAACCCCACCACCGGCAGGGACGCCCTGGTCACGATGCGCACCGAGATGCGCCGACTGCGGGCCGGTACCCGGACCGTCCCGGTACGCACCGTCGGCTCCGCGGTCTGGCAGGTGTTCGAGGGCGAGGCAATCGCCACGGTGGGCGACAAGGTCTTCGAGATCGCCAAGGGGGACCTGTTCGTCGTCCCGTCCTGGTGTGAGGTCTCGCTGTCCGCCCGTACCCAGGTCGACCTCTTCCGTTTCAGCGACGAGCCCGTCTACGAGGCCCTGGGCCTCGCCCGCACCTCCCGAGGAGAACAGCAGTGAAGCTCGCCACCATCCGTGTCAACGGCACCACACGCGCCGTCCGCGTCGACGAGGACAAGGCCGTGGACCTCGGCGAGAACGACCTGGTGGCCTTCCTGCGCCACACCGACTGGGCGGCGCGCGCCGCGGAGGCTGACGGTGACACCTACGAAGGTGCCCTGGACTACGCCCCAGTCGTTGTCGCGCCGGAGAAGGTTGTGTGCGTCGGTCTCAACTACCGCACCCACATACTGGAGATGGGCCGCGAGCTCCCCTCGCACCCCACACTCTTCTCCAAGTTCGCGCGAGCGCTGGTCGGCGCCTACGACGACGTGACCCTGCCCGCCGCCTCCACACAGATGGACTGGGAAGCCGAACTGGGCGTCGTCATCGGGGCCGAGGTCCGGCACGCCGACACGGAGCAGGCACGGGCCGCGATCGCCGGGTACACCGTGCTCAACGACGTGACCGCCCGCGACTGGCAGTACCGCACCACCCAGTGGGACCAGGGCAAGACCTTCGAGGCCACCACCCCCATCGGACCCTGGCTGGTCACGGCCGACGACCCCGCGGCGTCCGCCCAGGGCATGAGCCTGACCTGTGAGGTCGACGGCGACACGGTCCAGAAGGCCGACACCGGTGACCTCGTCTTCGACCCGGCCACTCTCGTCGCGTACCTGTCCGAGATCGTCACCCTTGTGCCCGGCGACGTCATCGCCACCGGTACTCCGGGCGGGGTCGGCCACGCCCGCAAGCCGGCCCGCTATCTGCAGGACGGTACGCGCCTCGTCACCCGGATCGAGGGCATCGGCGAGACCCGCAACACCTGCCGCCGGGAGACTCGGTGAGCGCACGCCCGGCAGTGATGCTGGAGCAGGCGGCCAAGGGCACGGTGGCCTTCGAAGCCGCCGTGCACCGGCTGACCGGCCCGGGATTCACCAGGGCCTCGTACCTGCCGGGCTGGAGCAGGGCCCACCTCGTCGCCCATGTCGCCCGCAACGCCGACGCGCTCGTCAACCTGCTGACCTGGGCGCGGACCGGTGTCGAGACGCCCATGTACGCCAGTGGGGACCAGCGGGCGCGTGAGATAGAGGAGGGCGCCCGGCGGCCGGCCGCAGAACTACGGGCGGCACTGTTCGCGGCCGACGGCCGGCTTGCCGCGGAACTCGCCGCACTGCCCGACGAGTGCTGGGCGGCGACGGTCCGCACCGCGCGAGGGCGTGAGGTGCCCGCCTCCCAGGTGGCCTGGATGCGGGTGCGTGAGGTGTGGGTCCACGCCGTCGACCTGGACATCGACTCCACCTTCGACGATGTGCCGCACGAGGTGTGCGACGCGCTCCTCGACGACGTGAGTGCCTCCTTCCGGGCCCGCCCCGACTGTCCTCCCGTCGAACTGCGGGCCGAGGACGCCGACCGCACCTGGCTCCTGGGAGCGCCCGGCGGCGCGGAGCCCGTCGTGGTGAGCGGTGACCTGACCAGACTGGCCGCCTACGCGACCGGGCGTCCCGTGCCCGGCCCCCTGCACCCCGCCGACGGCTGTTCCGTACCCCAACTGCCCGCGTGGCTGTGAGCGCGAAGGAAAGATCATGAAAGTTGCCTGCATCGGTGCGGGACCCGGAGGGCTGTTCTTCGCCACACTGCTGAAACGGAGCCTGCCCGGAGCCGAGGTCGTGGTGTTCGAACGCAACCGTCCCGACGACACGTTCGGCTTCGGGGTGGTCTTCTCCGACGCCACCCTCGACGCCATCGACGCCGCCGATCCCGTACTCAGCGAGGCACTGGACAAGCACGGCAGGCACTGGGACGACATCGAGGTGCGGGTACACGGCGCCCGGGAACGCGTCGGAGGCATGGGCATGGCGGCGGTCATTCGTAAGACGCTGCTGAGCCTGCTGCAGGAACGAGCCCGCGCCGAGGGCGTCCAGATGCGCTTCCAGCACGAGGTCCGTGATCGCGCCGAACTGGACGACTTCGACCTGGTCGTCGTCTGTGACGGCGCCAACAGCCGCTTCCGCACCCTGTTCGCCGACGACTTCGGACCGACCGCCGAGGTGGCGAGCGCGAAGTTCATCTGGTTCGGCACCACTTACATGTTCGACGGGCTCACCTTCGTCCACCAGGACGGCCCCCACGGTGTCTTCGCCGCCCACGCCTACCCCATCAGCGACTCCCTGAGCACCTTCATCGTCGAGACCGACGCCGACTCCTGGGCCAGGGCCGGACTCGACGTCTTCGATCCGTCGACCCCACCGGGCACGAGCGACGAGAAGACCAAGAGCTACCTGGAAGACCTCTTCCGCGAACAGATCGACGGACATCCGCTGGTCGGCAACAACTCCCGCTGGGCCAACTTCGCCACCCGCAAAGCCAGTTCGTGGCGGCACGGGAAGTGGGTACTGCTGGGCGACGCGGCGCACACCGCCCACTTCTCCGTCGGGTCCGGCACCAAGATGGCCATGGAGGACGCCGTCGCCCTCGCCGAAGCCCTGAAAGGGGCGCCGCACAGCGTGCCGGAGGCACTGGAGGCCTACGAGTCGCGCCGCCGACCCAAGGTCGAGAGGATCCAGAACTCGGCGCGGCCCAGCCTGTCCTGGTGGGAGCACTTCGGACGCTACGTCCGGACGCTCGACGACCCGACACAGTTCGCCTTCCACTTCCTCACCCGCAGCATCCCGCGCGGCAAACTCGTCGTGCGCGACACGGCGTACGTGGACCGCGTCGACGGATGGTGGCGGCAACACCACGGGACACCGCCCTTGGAGACACCGTTCAGTGGCGGGCCTTTCCGGCTTCCCTCACGCCGTGTCACGGCCGGCGACGATCTCCTGACCGGGGCCGACGGTACAGCGATCCCGATGCTCCCCTTCAGCGGTGAGCCGTCGAGCGCGGGCGTGTGGATCGACGCCCCGGACACCGAGGAGGGAATGCCGCTCGCCCTCGACCAGGTGCGGGAGGCGGCAGAGGCAGGCGCCCCGCTCATCGGCGTACGCGGCGGTACGACGCTGACCCGTGTGCTCGTCGCCGAGGAGGCCAGGCTCGCGCACGGCCTGCCCGCCGCGGTCATCGGCCCCTACGACGACGACACCGCGACCACGCTCTTGCTGTCCGGCCGGACCGACCTCGTCGGAGGCGCCAAGTGACTGCCCTGGAACCGCTGTTCGCCCCCCGGGCCATCGCCGTGCTCGGTGCCTCCGCCACACCCGGAAAGCTCGGCGCGGCGATGACCGACTCCCTCGCCTCGTTCCCCGGACCGGTGCTGAAGGTCAACGCCGGCCGGCCTGATCCCGACCGGGGCTTCTTCCCGACCGTCGCCGACGCCGCCGCGGCCCACGGCATCGCACCCGATCTGGTGGTGACCTGTATCCCGGCCGCCGCCACCGCCGGAGCCGTCCGCGACGCGGCCGGCGCGGGAGCCCGTGCCGCCCTGGTGTGCGCCGGCGGCTTCGCCGAAGCGGGCGGCGACGGTGCGCTGCACCAACAGGCCCTGGCCGAGGTGGTGCGGGACACCGGCATCCGTGTCCTCGGACCGAACACCTCGGGCTTCCTCGCCCCCCACCGACATCTCACCGCCAGTTTCGTCCCGGGTGTGGCCGACCTGGAACCGGGTCCGGTGGCGGTAGTGGCTGCCAGCGGCGGGGTGAACCACGCGCTGGCCTTCGCCCTCGCCGAGGCCGGCGTCGGCCTACGCCTCGGCATCGGCCTCGGCAACAGCCTGGACGTCACCCAGGCCGACGTGCTGAACCACCTCGCCGAGGACGACGGCGTACGCGCCGTCGCCCTGCACGTGGAGACCGCCGCGGAAGGCCGCCGCCTCACCGAAGCGGTACGCCGCCTGACCGATCGTGTCCCCGTGGTGGCCCTGGTCGTGGGCCGCAGCGACATCGGCGACTTCGCCCGCTCCCACACCGGCGCCCTGGCCACCTCCTGGCGCGTGACCAGGACGGCCCTGCGCCAGGCCGGAGCCGTCCTCGTCGACGACGAACGCGACCTCGTCGACGCCGTCACCGCGCTCAGCCGCGTACGGCTCCCGGCCAACCCACGCCCCGGCATCGGCGTGGTCACCGCCCAGGCCGGACCCGGACTGCTGCTCACGGACGACCTGCGCTCCCACGGCATCCAGGTCCCGCCCCTGATCGAGCGGACGGTGAAGGAGCTGCGCGAGCTGCTCCCGGCCCTCACCTACCTGAACAACCCCGTCGACACCGGCCGCCCCTCGCCCGCGCTCACGCAGGTCGTGGAGCGGGTCTCGGAGGATCCCGGCATTGACGTCACCGCCGTGTACGGGCTGCTGGAACCCACCGTCGTGGACCTCCCGGCCGTGCTGGCCGCCGCCCGCACGGCCACCCCGCTCGTCGCCGTCGTCGGCGGACCCGTGGAGCAGGCGCGGCGGACCCGCCGAGAACTCGGCGAAGCCGGCATTCCCTGCGCGGCCACACCGGCCTCCGGATCGGTCATGGTGCGCGCGCTCGTCGAGGACGCGGCCGCCCGCACCCGCCTTGAGGCCAACGTCGTCGCGGCCTCCGACACACCCACCCTGCCGCCGGGCCCGGTCGACGAACACACCGCCAAGGACGTCCTCGCGGACCTGGGCATCCGTACGCCCGTACGGCGCGTGTGCGCCGACCCCGCCGCGGCGCACGCGGCCCTCGACGAGCTCGGCGGGCCGGTCGTCGTGAAGATCCTCGACGCGGAGATCCTGCACAAGACGGAGGTCGGCGGGGTCCGAGTCGGCATCCGCATGCACGAGGAGCTCGACGACGCCCTCGCCCGCATGCCCGCGAGCCCCGCGCTGCTGGTCGAACAGATGGCCCCCGCAGGACCCGAACTCATCGTCGGCGTACGCCGCGACCCGGTCTTCGGCCCCGTGCTGGCTCTGGGCGCCGGGGGAACAGCCGCCGAAATCCTGGGCGACGTCTCCCTGCGCCTCGCGCCCCTGTCCGCGCACGAGGCGCACGCCATGCTCGACGAACTCGCCACCCGCGCGATGTTTCTCGGCGCGCGGGGCGCCACGCCGGTCGACCGTGCGCGACTCGCCCACGTGCTGCTGGCCCTCGCCTCCCTCGCCGCCGACAACGCCGTGGCCGAGTGCGAGATCAACCCTTTGCGCGTCCTGCCCGACGGCGATGTCGTCGCGCTCGACGCCGTACTGCTGCTGCGTGACCCCCGGGATCAAGGAGGATCCGATGACGCGTGAGGGATTCGTGCCCTGGCCCAAGGAGGCGGCCGACCGCTACCGCGAGGCCGGGTACTGGCGTGGCAGGCCGCTCGGCTCGTACCTCCACGAATGGGCCGAGACCTACGGCGACACAGTGGCCGTCGTGGATGGCGACATACGCCTGACGTACCGTCAACTCGTCGACCGGGCCGATGGATTGGCATGCCGTCTGCTGGACAGTGGTCTCAACCCCGGTGACGCGATGCTCATCCAGCTGCCCAACGGGTGGGAGTTCGTCACACTCGCCCTTGCCTGTCTGCGGGCCGGAATCGCTCCCGTGATGGCGATGCCCGCCCACCGCGGTCACGAACTGCGCTACCTGGCCGCACATGCCGAGGTCACCTCGATCGCCGTACCGGACCGAATCGGCGACTTCGACCACCAGGCCCTGGGCCGGGAGATCGCCGAAGACACCCCGAGCGTACGGCTGTTGCTCGTCGCGGGTGGCAGGGCCGGCACCGACGCCACGGATCTGCGCGCCCTGGCCGAACCGGCCGACGACCCGGTCGCCGCACGGGCCCGGCTCGACCGGATCGCCCCAGACAGCGGCGACATCGCCGTCTTCCTGCTCTCCGGCGGCACGACCGGACTGCCGAAGCTCATCACCCGCACCCATGACGACTACGAGTACAACGCGCGGCGCAGCGCCGAGGTCTGCGGCCTCGACTCCGATTCCGTCTACCTGGTGGCACTGCCTGCCGGACACAACTTCCCCCTGGCCTGCCCCGGCATCCTGGGCACCCTCATGAACGGCGGCCGGGTCGTCCTGGCCCGGACCCCGGAACCCGGCAAGGTGCTGCCGCTGATGGCCGCCGAGGGCGTGACGGCCACCGCCGCTGTGCCGGCCGTCGTCCAGCGCTGGATCGACGCGGTGGCCTCCGGCCGCCACCCCGCCCCGCCCGCACTACGGCTGTTGCAGGTGGGGGGCGCCCGCCTCGCGCCGGAGATCGCCCGCCGCGCCGAACCCGTGCTCGGCGGCACACTCCAGCAGGTGTTCGGCATGGCGGAGGGGCTGCTGAACTACACACGCCCCGACGACCCCGACGACATCAAGATCGAGACGCAGGGGCGCCCCATGTGCCCGGACGACGAGATCCTCGTCGTCGACGCCTCCGACGCCCCGGTCCCGCCCGGCGAGATGGGCGCCATGCTCACCCGCGGGCCGTACACCCCGCGCGGCTACTACCGGGCCGCCGAGCACAACGCCCGTGCGTTCACCCCAGACGGCTGGTACCGCACCGGTGACGTCGTCCGGCTGCACCCGTCGGGCAATCTCGTCGTCGAGGGACGGGACAAGGACCTCATCAACCGGGGCGGCGAGAAGATCTCCGCCGAGGAGGTCGAGAACCTCATCTACCGCCTGCCCGGTGTCGCCCGCGTCGCGGCCGTCGCGAAGGCCGACCCCGACCTGGGGGAGCGGGTGTGCGCGGTCGTGGTCGTCGAGCCGGGGACTCACCTGAGCCTCGAGTCGGTCCGTGCCGCCCTCACCGCGATGCAGGTGGCGCGATACAAGCTCCCCGAAGACCTGCTGGTCGTGGACGAGTTGCCGCTGACAAAGGTCGGGAAGATCGACAAGAAGCGTCTGCGGGATGTCGTCCGCGGCGAGGCGGGCGCCGTCGAGGCGGTGTGACGGCGCTCGCCGCCATCTCCTCAGCGGTCGTCATTCGCCTTCGCAGATGCCTTCGACGGCGCAGGATGCCCAGGAGCGGTCACCGAGGCGTATTCGTGTCCGCCGGTCTCGCCACCGTTGCCGAGTGAGACTCGCCGCCGCAGCGGGGCAACACTCGCAGCCTGCACGGCCGCCGATTGGCTTCATAGAAGCTTCATGCGCTGAGTGGTAGGTGCTTTATGGGCCGCCTGTTGTCTGACGGTCATGCACGTACTCCTCGTCCCGCCGATGGACAACGTTGATCACCCTGCTGTGCGGCACGTTCCTTCGGCTTGGGCCGGCCAGCACGTGGACCAGGCTGGGCCCGAGGCCGGCGACGAGGCGCTGCATGAAGAAACCGCCGGCCTGTTCGGCAGCGGTCTCGGCCACGTTTGCTCGCAGCCGCTCCGAAGCCGACTGCCGGCCGGTGCCCACGCCTGAGCGCTGGACCGATCTGTTGGCGGCAACCCGCCCGGCCGAGAAACGACTTGGCCGCTTGCGCTCCCCGTTCGGCCTGGAGCCGTGCCGGCCTGGCGACAGCACCGTGACGCACGCACATACGACCTGACTCGCACACAGAGCGAAGTGGAGTACCCGAAATGAACCTGCGACGGAACATCTCGCGTCGAAGGATGATTGAAGGGGCGTCGGCCGCGGCGCTCGTCACGGCGGCTGCGGCCACGGTGCCCGCTGCCATGGCCAGTCCCGAGTCGGCATCGGCCGGTCCGGGACTGCCGAAGGGCAACTGGCGTATCGACACCCACGCGCACTACTCCCCGGACGTGTACAACGACTACCTGAAGCGCTACGGCCTCCTCGGCGCGATCACCGGGGCGTACGGTCCGTGGTCGGTCGACCGGCACCTGGCCTTCATGGACCAGTACCGGATCCAGGCCAGCGTCCTGTCGTTCGGCGACCTCCAGGTCACCGTCGGACCGGTCGACGACCGGCGCGCCACCGCCCGCGCGGTCAACAACTACGCCCGCGACCTCGTGCAGACCCGCGGTGACCGGTTCGGGATCTTCGCGGTCACCCCGATGCCTGACATCGAGGGCTCCGTGGCCGAGGTGGACCGCGCGCTCGGCGAACTGGATCTCGACGGCATCTGCCTGCTCACCAACTACAAGGGCACCTACCTGGGGGATCCGTCCTTCGCGCCGCTGTACGAGATCCTCAATGACCGCGGTGCCTACGTCTACGTCCACCCGACGGGTCCGGAGAACAACCCGGCTCCCAAGCTCTGCTTCGGCCCCGACATCCCAGCCGGCAACAACGTCTTCGAGTACACCTTCGACGCGACCCGTGCGATGACGAGCCTCATCTACAACGGCGTCCTGCGGGACTACCCGAACATCCGCTGGCACTTCACCCACAGCGGCGGGGCACTGCCGTTCCTGGCCTACCGGCTCGCGACCCGGCACTCCGCCTTCCCGCCGTTCAACGAGGTGCTGCCGGAAGGCCCCCTCACCTACATCAAGCGGCTGTTCTTCGACAACGCACAGGCGTTCACCGCCGCGCAGTTGCAGCCGCTGTCGTCCCTAGTGCCCGCCGACCACATCATGTTCGGCAGCGACTGGCCGGCGACCCGCCACCTCTACGCGGCCGACAACGTCGAGACGATGCCCTTCCTCAAGGGCAGCCTGCCGCTCCTCAAGGCGGGCGACCCCGAACCGACCGTCGACGAGATCTACAGTCGGCGCGAGCGGATCGCGCTCGAACGGACCAACGCGCTTGAGCAGTTCCCGAAGCTGAAGGCACGTATACGCCGCGCCGGTTCGCGCTGAACCGCGCTCCCACCGCGGCCCACCCCGCCGCTGCCCCGCCCAGGGGCGCGGGCGGGGACCTGCGCAAAATGCCGGGGCCGGTTGACGGGGGAGGCCCGCGGGACGGAGCGGGGTGCGGTGGAAGGTCAGCCGAGGCACCGCGATCCCCTTCCCACGCTGGTCCTGATCAAGCGGAGACCAGCCCTCACCCCGTCGCCGGCCGCGACGGACACCGTACGCTGGCCGCATTCGATCCCTCTGCCTTGATGCTGCCGGTCACCCCGCGGCCAAAGCGGCCGTCCCCCTCCCACCTCGGCGATGGAAGCGAGGACGATGAGTACGCAGCGGGTTCTGGTCGTCGATGACGAGCCCAAGATCCGCATGACCGTGCGCGGCTACCTTGAGGCGGACGGGTTCCACGTCGTCGAAGCCGCGGACGGGCCGTCCGCCCTGCAGGCGGTCACCCGCGACCGGCCGGACCTCGTGGTGCTCGACGTGATGCTTCCGGGACTGGACGGATTCCAGGTCCTGCGCCGCATCCGGGAGGCGAGCCAGATTCCGGTGATCATGCTGACCGCCCGCGACGAGGAGGTCGACCGGCTGATCGGCTTCACCACCGGCAGCGACGACTACGTCACCAAGCCGTTCAGCCCCCGCGAACTGGCACTGCGCGTACGCGCCATCCTGCGCCGCACCGACAGCCGGTCGGAGGCGGACCCCGAGGACGGGGTGCTGCGCTTCCAGGGACTGACGGTCGATCCCGAGACACGGACCGTCCTGGTCGATGCCGATCGAACGGTGGAGCTTTCCGCCCTCGACTTCGATCTCCTGTTCGCGATGGCGCGTTCCCCCGGGCGGGTCTTCACTCGGCGCGGTCTGCTGGCCCAGGTGTGGGGCGATGACTTCTTCGGTGACGAGCGCGTCGTGGACGTGCACATCCGCACTCTGCGGCGCGCACTGGGCGACGATGCGGGCGCACCTCGGTTCGTGGGGACCGTCCGCACCATCGGCTACCGGTTCATCGGGAGCCCTGCCTAGCGGCCAGGAAGGACACCGACGCATGCCTGCCTCCAACTTTCCGGCCTACCACCGGTCTCGTGTGCGGCTGCGACGGATCAAGGAGCGTCTGTCGCTGCGCAACCGGCTGGTGCTCTCGCACGTCATGGTGCTGCTCCTGGCGCTGGCGGCCATGGCGGCGATCAGCGCGCTGATCGAGGTGTGGCTCGGATTCGACGACATCGAAGGCGACGTGGTCCTGCAGGTCGGCCTTCTGTTCGGAGGGGCCGCGGCCTTCTCGGCGTCCGTCGCCCTGTCCCGGTTTCTGCTGCGTCCGCTCGACAGGGTGCGCGCCGCCACGCGCCGACTGGCCGAAGGACACTACGACGATGTTCTCGAACTCCCCAGTGAGCCGGACCTGGCAGCGCTGGTCCAAGACGTCAACACGCTGGCGGCCGCCCTCGCCGACACCGAGCGCCGCCGCGCCCGGCTGATCTCTGAGGTCGCCCACGAGATGCGCACCCCGATCACCATTCTTCGCGGCCAGATCGAGGGCATCGCCGACGGCATCTTCACCCCCGACGAGGCGATGTTCGCCTCCCTCGCCGATGACCTCGACCGGCTGCAGCGCCTTGCCGGTGATCTCTCCAGCCTGTCACGCTCGGAGGAAGGTGCCTTCGATCTCCACCGCAAGTCCACCGACGTGGCCATGCTGGCTCGGAGCACAGCCGAGCGACTGCGCCCCCAGTACGACGACCAGAAGGTCACCCTCATCGTTGAAGCAGACGGACCCGTCGTCGCCTTCTGCGACCCGGACCGGATCACCCAGGTCCTGGTGAACCAGCTCGGCAACGCACTGGCCGCGTCCGATCCGCACGGGCAAGTGGCGCTCTCCGTTCACGCTGAACCGTCGCCCGGGCACCACGTGATCGTCCGCGTTGTGGACGACGGCATCGGCATCGCTGAACACGACCTAGAGCGCATCTTCCACCGCTTCGAGCGCCTCGAACATCCCGGCAGACCCGCTGCCGTCGGCGGCAGCGGCATCGGACTGACCATCGCCCGTGGCATCGCCCGGGCCCACGGAGGAGACATCACCGCGGAATCCGACGGGCTGGGCAAGGGAGCAACGTTCACCTTGCGGCTACCGCAGGCAGACATCCCCGGAGCCGGCCGGACTCCCGCCTCCAGCTGACCCCCGGCGTCCGCCGGTCCCACCCCTATCCCGTCCCGACATCCGGCCACAGCTGTCCTGTCGGCCCGGATGGTCTCGACAGCCCCCCGAGGATCAGGCCAGTCCAAGAAGCGCTTCGGCGTTGCCGGCCAGGATGCCCTGGGTGTCCTCTGCGTCGAGGCCGGCCCGTTCGATGTAGGCGACGGTGTCGAGGTAGTGCTCGCCACCCTGGTACGGGAAGTCGCTGCCCAGCACGAGTCGGTCCGCACCGACCGCCTGGACCGCGGCTCGCAGTGCCGCCTGGGAACTGTGGGCGACGGTGTCGTACCACATCCGGCGCGCCGCCTGGCTCGGCGGGAGAAGAGCATCAGGTGCCTCGAAGCGGGCAAGGTTGTCCCACCGTTCCAGCAGCATGGGCAACGCGCCGCCGAAGTGGGAGTTGAGGATGCGCACACGGGGATAGCGCGTGATGAACCCACGGGTGATGAGCTGGGCCGCTACGACGGTGTCCTCCACGGGCGCGCCGACCATCCAGGTGAGGTTGTGGTCGGTGATCTGCGGCGAGGCGACGCCGTCGCCGGCGGGGTGGAGGTACATCACGGTGCCGCGGCGGTCGAGTTCCTGCCACACCGGTGCGAAGGCCGGGTCGGTCAGGGCCCGGCCCGCGGCCGAGGTGGTCAGGGCCACGCCCACCACCCCCGGCGCGTCGAGGACGCGGTCGAGTTCGGCCAGGGCCGCGTCGACGTGCGGGAGAGGAAGCACGACGAAGGCCAGGAAGCGGTCGGGGTGGCGGTCCACCAGGTCGACGTACCGGTCGTTGATCATGCGTGCGGCCGCCGTGGCGTGATCCGGATCCGGCAGTGCGCCCGTCAGCGGGGAGGCGGAGATCACCTGCCTGTCCACACCGGCCTGGTCCATCAGGGAGAAGCGGGCCTCGAGTTCCTTGTCTGTGTCGTCGGCCCCGAGCCCGCGCTGCCCGCGGGTGGTGGTGACGCCGGAGTCGGCCAGGAAGTCCAGGTAGTCGCTGGGGTAGACGTGCGCGTGCGTGTCGATGCGCATGAAGGGGTTCCTCAATGGTCGAGGGAAGGGGAAGGGGAAGGGGGGCGGATGCGGGTTTGGCTGGTGCAGGGTCGTCGCTACGAAGGCTTCCGGCAGGGGACTGGAACACGCTCGGCGCGGAGTCGCACTGGTGGTGTGCCGCGACAGCTTTTCGACCGCCCTCAGCGAACTGTTCGCCGAGAACCTGGCCACTGGGTGGGCCGGGAGAAGGAGCGGTGCAGGAAAGCGGCTTGGCGGAGTGGACAGGCCGAGCTACTTGTCGACCAGGGACATGTGGTGCTCGTTGTAGCGGTTTCCCTGTACCCCTATGCGGCTGGCGAGTTCGTTGAGGTCGGCCAGTTCGTCGGCGGAGAGGGGCAGTTGGGTCGCGCCGATGTTCTCCTCGATGCGTGCGGTGCGCCGGGTTCCGGGGATCGGAACGATCGACGGATGCTGCGCGAGCAGCCAGGCGAGCGCGACCTGGCCCGGTGTGGCGTCCTTGGCCTGCGCAAGCCGTGTGACGTGGTCGACGAGGGCTTGGTTCGTCGCCCGGTTCTCGGCTGTGAACCGTGGAATGTTCGTGCGGACGTCGTCGGCGGTGAAGGGAGTGGTGGCGTCCACAGTCCCGGTCAGGAACCCCTTGCCGAGCGGGCTGAAGGGTACGAATCCGATGCCGAGTTCCGAGCAGGTCGGCAGAACCTCATGCTCGGGGTCCCGTGTCCACAGCGAGTACTCGCTCTGTACTGCCGTCACCGGGTGGACCGAGTGGGCGCGGCGGATGGTCCTTGCACTGGCTTCCGAAAGCCCGAAGCAGCGCACCTTGCCTTCCTGCACGAGCTCCCCCACGGTTCCGGCGACGTCTTCGATCGGCACATCCGGATCAACGCGGTGCTGGTAGAACAGGTCGAGCGTTTCGACCCTGAGCCGTTTCAGGGAGGCCGTCGCGACGGCGCGGATCTGCTCGGGCCGGCTGTTGAGTCCGGCGGAGGCGCCGTTCTCGATGCGGAATCCGAACTTGGTGGCGATCACTGCCTGCTCCCGCACTGGAGCGAGGGCTTCTCCGAGGAGCTCTTCGTTGACGTAGGGGCCGTACACCTCCGCGGTGTCGAAGAACGTGACTCCGCGGTCGACGGCGCCACGCAGTACGGCGATCATGTCGGTGCGATCGCCGGGGTTGGGGCCGTAGCTCTGGGACATTCCCATGACCCCGAGACCGATGGCGGAGACATGCAGGTCGCGTCCGAGTGTTCGGGTGTGCATTGTTCCTCCTCGTTGCTGGCAATACCGGTGGGTGGGCTCCAGGCCGTGGGCGGGCCGCCGCCGCATCCGGATTCGTCGCGAGTTGCTTTTCCTTAGCGCGTCGGGCGCGCCGGCTTTTGTACAGAGCGGGACGACCGTGCCTCAGCCTGACCGCGGAGTTCGTCGTGACGGCTTGGTCGCAGCTCTGGTGGTGGCCATCGTGCAGGCCACGTCAGGAGTGTGATCGCGCTGGGGGCCGGCGTACTTCCGTTCACCGCGTTGTGCGCGGAAACAGGCGCTTGGCGTTCTCGGTCGTGAGCGATCGCCATGTCGTGTCCTGCGCCGGTGGTTCGGCCGCGTCGATCGCCGCGATGTGGGCGTCGGCCAGCGGCGCAGGCGTCCAGCAGTAGTCGCTGCCGAAGAGCACGCGGTCAGGGCCGACGAGCTTCAGCAGTGCGGGGACCTGGCGTGGGAACGCTGTGCCCGCCATGTCGTAGTACAGGCCGCGGAGTTGCTGCACCGCGTCGGGGCTGGGCGGCTGCCGCGCATGCAGGAACAGGCTCATGAACTCGTTGATGCGGTCGGCCAGGACGGGAATCGAGCCGCCGCAGTGCGGGACGATCACCCGCATGTTCGGGTGACGCGTCAGGACGCCCGCCATCACCAGGTCCGTGACGGTGCGGGCCGTGTCGAAGATGTACTCGACCATCGGACGCGGTCTGCCGAGCGCCGACTGTTCCCAGCACACGGGGGAGGTGGGGTGCAGGAAGACCACGGCCCGCCGCCGGTCGAGCTCGGCGAACACCGGGTCCAGGCGCTGGTCGCCCAGGTACACCCCGTGGGTGTGAGTCAGCAACGCCACGCCGTCGGCGTCGAGTTCGTCGAAGGAGAAGGCGATCTCCTCCAGCGCACCGTCGACATCCGGCAGCGGAAGCGACACGAAATTGCCGAAACGGCCCGGGTGGTCCCGGGTCAGTTCGGCGGTGTACTCGTTGACGCGCCGGGCAAGGAGGCGGGCTGCCTTGTCGTCGCCGAAGTGCACACCGGGGGAGGACATGGAGAGCATCGCGGTCTCGATGTCATTGCGGTCCATCAGATCGAGATGGGCTTGCACGGACCATGACGGCCAGCCGCCCATGCCGTCGGGGTGGGCGTGGCCGGCCGCCGTCGCCTGCTGGACGTAGAAGTCGGGAAGCAGATGGGCGTGGACATCGATGAGACTGGAGGACATGGCAGCGGGATTCCTTCTCGTGGGGATCGCGTCGTCAAGGCAAACACCGCAATCGGCCTACTCCACCTGCTCGCCTCCGGCCAACCGGACCTCCTCGTTGTCCAGGGTTGCCTGGAGCCGGCGGAGCACGGTGTCGTCGATCTGCGACTCGTCGCGCAGGCGGACGACAGTCGCACGCTTTGTGGCGATGAGGGCGAGGCGGAGGTCGGTGTAGTGGCGGTTGTGGAGCAGCGCGGGATCGTCGTGGGTGCCGGCGCCCCTTGCTCGTGCGGTCGCCAGGTTGGCCTCGTACTCCTGGCGCAGCCACTCCATGACCTTGGGGGTGGTGCCCAGTTCGGCCGCGAGCCGGGGCAGCGCCTTGATGGCTTCCTCGGTGGCTGTGGTCTCGGCGAGGACCTGCTCCTCGTCGACGGACGTGTCGCGCGGCAGCCGGGCCCAGCGCACCACACCCGGCAGCAGCAGCCCCTGCACCACGAGGGTCACCACGATGACGCCCGAGGTGACGAAGACAATGAACGCTCGGCCGGGGAACGGCGCACCCGAGTCGAGGGTCTCCGGTACGGAGAGCGCCACGGCCAGCGACACCGCGCCCCGGAAGCCGGCCAACCCGCTGACCACGCGGGCCCGGTCACTCATTCTCCGCAGCCGCTGCTCGGGACGCCGGTCGATCACGCGGATCAGGTAGGCGGACGAGAACAGGAACGCGAACCGGACCGCGACCAGGACCACGCTGATCGCTCCGATCGCGATCAGGGCATCCTGGAGGTCGGAGCGGCTCAGGTGACGGAGTGCGTATTGCAGTTCCACCCCGACCAGGACGAACAGCGCGCCGTTGATGATGAACGTGGCCAGTGGCCAGAAGGCCAGTGCCTGGCGGCGGTGATCGGCGCGGATGAGGCTCGGAGCCACCTGGGCCATGATCAGTCCGCTCACGACGACCGCGAGGACGCCGGAGGCATGGATCTGTTCGGCCAGCAGATACGCCGTGAACGGGGCCAGAATCATGACGAGATTGCCCAGCAGGGGATCGTCCAGCCGGCGCCGCAGGTTCATGTTGACCCAGGCGACCGCCACTCCGACCGCGGCCCCGCCGCCGTAGGCCAGCAGGAACAGCGCTCCGACGTGCGGAAGGGTGAGGTGCTCCTCGCCGACGGTGATACCGACCGCCAGGCCGTAGATGACCAGTGCGGTGCCGTCGTTGACGAGGCTTTCCGCGCGCAGCACGGTGATCTGACGTCGGGGGAGAGAGCCGGCCAGCGCGCCGACCGCTGTGGCGTCGGTGGGAGCGACGGCCGCGCCCAGAGCCCACGCCGGTCCCCACGGCAGCCCCAGCGCGTGCCCGGCGACCGCCACGGCCCCTGCGGTGAGGATCACCAGGACCGTGCTCAGCAGGACGATGCCGCGCAGGTTCGTACGAATCTCCCGCATCGACGTGGTCAGGCTCTCCCAGTACAGCAACACGGGAAGGAAGAGCAACAACACCACTTCGGGCGGGAGTTGGGTCTGGCGGACGGCCGGGACGAGACCGATGAGCGCGCCCACGACGAGCAGCACGACGGGCGGCGCGACGCGGAGGCGCTGCCCCAGAACGTTGCCCACCAGCACGGCCGCACCCAGGACGACGACGAGTTCGAGACCGAGCATGGTGCTTACTCCTGTGCGGGACTGGCTGTGGGTGGTGGCTGAGCGGCTTCCACCGGGATCGTCCTGGTCATCGGGGCACCAGTCGCAGTGTCGTGGCGCGCGCCGCGACCATGGGGTTGACGTATGTGCCGCCGAAACGGCCGTACTTGTTCCGGTATGCGGTGTCGACGCGGTCGTTGATCTCGGAGTCCGCCACGTGGACGAAGGTGACGTCCTTGTCGACGCCGCCGGAGCGGATGTGCCCTTCGTGGCCGGCGCGGGCCGTGCGCCACCAGCCGCCGTCCGTCCCGCGGAAGGAGCGGACGTACAGGTCGTCGCCGGCGCGGACGACCCAGATCGGCACCGGACCTCGCAGTGTGTTGTCACCGCGGCGCGGCGCCATCTCCAGCTCGTCGGCCGCGGCGATGCGGTCGAGCTCGTCGTTCGTCCATTGCGTCATCGGTGTTCTCCGGTCGAGGGGGCGGCGAGCGGGGCGGACATGCGGGAACTCCGGAGGCCAAGCAGGGCATGAGGCGGTGCCGCTGTGATGGAGGGTGCCGGAAGACTCGTGGTCAGGTGGGAGTTGTGGTGAGCGGCTCACCGAGGTAGGTGCGGGTGACGCTGAGGGAGTCCTCGAAAACGCGATAGTCGTTGATCATTCCGTCGGCGACGGTGAAGCGCATGATCATCTCGCTTCCGAGTACCTGTCCTGAGGGGTGGAACCGGGAGGTGTACCGGCCCGGTGCAAAGACCTGTCCGTCGGCCTCCACCGCGGTGCCCAGCTCGAATGAGAGTGGCTCGACGGCGGCGAAGAATGCGGTGAGGGACTGCCGGATCTCCTGCGGACCGGTGCGGCTCCCGGCCCAGGGGGTCAGGGCCTGATCGCCCGGAATCGTCCAGGTCGCCTCGGGTGCGAAGTGGGACAGGACGCGCTCCATGTCGCGCGTGCCGAAGGCCTCGAAGTACGCCTCGACGACGGCGATCGCCTCGCTTGTCATGGCTGCCGGTCCGTTCTGTCTGGCGGCTGCGACGGGCGTGCGGCCCAGCCGCCGCTCGTCGGGGTCGGCGGTGGGGGGGGGGGGGGGGGGGGGGGGGGGGGAAGGGGAAGGGGGGGGGGGGGGGGGGGGGGGGGGGGGGGGGGGGAGGGGGGGGGGGGCGGGGCAGTAGGGCTATTCCTGCGGGCGCGGGTGA
>NZ_JBVIHJ010000034.1:42043-55417 GCF_055570355.1 Streptomyces sp. NPDC031225
GGGAGAAGGGTGGTCTCTTTCTTGTTAGGGTTTCCTGTCCTTTTTTTTTGGCGGTTTGTGGGGGTTGGGCCCCCCCGCCTTCTTTTGGGGGGGGGGGGGGGGGGGCCCCCCCCCCCCCCCCCCCCACCACAGCCTGAGCTGCAGGTCACGGGCGCAGCAATGCCTTGATGGCGCGGCGCTCGTCCATGGCCTTGTAACCTTCTGCGACCTCGTCCAGGGGCAGGGTGAGGTCGAAGACCTTGCCCGGGTTGATGCGACCGCCGACGACGCGGTCGATCAGATCGGGAAGGTAGGCGCGCACGGGAGCGGGGCCACCGCGCAGACCGACGTGGGAGAAGAAGAGCTCCTGGCCGTCGATCTGCACATCGTGCGGCATGCCGACGAAGCCGACGTTGCCGCCGGGGCGGGTGGACTGCAGGGCCTGGTGCATGGACTGCTGGGTACCGACGCATTCGAGGACGGACTCGGCGCCGATGCCGTTCGTCAGTTCCTTGACGCGGGCGACGCCTTCCTCGCCGCGTTCGGCGACGATGTCGGTCGCGCCGAACTCCAGTGCCAGCTTCTGCCGGGACTCGTGCCGGCTCATGGCGATGATGCGCTCGGCGCCCAGTTCCTTGGCGGCGATGACACCACACAGGCCCACCGCGCCGTCACCGACGACCACGGCCGTCGAACCAGGCCTGACCTCGGCCGCCTTGGCGGCGTACCAGCCGGTGCCCATGACGTCGGACAGTGTCAGCAGGCCGGGGATCAGCTCCTCGGCCGGCTGCTCCGGGGTGGCGACCAGAGTGCCGTCGGCGAGAGGGACGCGGACGTACTCGGCCTGGCAGCCGTTGGGGAAGTCCCGGTGCATGCAGTTGGTCTGGTAGCCGGCCTGGCAGTTCGGGCAGGTGTTGTCGGAGGCGATGAAGGAGCCGATGACGAACTGACCGGGCTTGACGGTCGATACGTCGCTGCCGACCTCCTCGACGATGCCGACGTACTCGTGGCCGATCGGCTGCGGCGTGGTGACCGGGTTGATGCCGCGGTAGCTCCACAGGTCGGAGCCGCACACACAGGTGGCGACAGTGCGGATGACCGCGTCCGTGGGCGCCACGATCTTCGGCTCCGGGGCGTCCTCCACCCGGATGTCCCCGGGCGCGTGAATGATGGTTGCTCGCATGATGGCTTCCCAGTTCCTATCGGTCTGTCGTGGCGTCAGGGGTGGGTACGGGTGCTGACGCGCGGGCCGTTGTAGTCGTCGTCCGGGACGTGTTCGAGCCACGTGGTGTCGTCCGTTTCCCACAGGGCGAGATGGACCATGAACTGGTCGGGCGCGGCACCGTGCCAGTGCTCCTCACCCGGGGGCGTGTGGATGACGTCGCCGGGATGGGCCTCGAGAATGTCACCGCCACGGGACTGCACCAGGGCGATGCCTTCGACGATGTGGAGGGTCTGGCCAAGAGCGTGGGAGTGCCAGGCGGTACGCGCTCCGGGAGTGAATCGGACCAGGTTGGCCCGCATCCGCGAGGGGTCCTCACCGCGGTAAATCACGTCGGCGTAGGCGTCGCCGGTGAACCACTCGGCCGGGAGCTTCATGGTGGGAGGCCGCTTCAGCAGTTCCATGGTGTGTCGTTCCTCTGGTGTGGTGCTGCCACCGGACCGCGCAACGGCGGTGTGTGGGGGAGAGAGCCCGTGTTGTGGGGTATGTGCGGGCGGAGGAGCATCAGTCCGACCGGTCGGACTTCTCCACGATCTCCTTGAGCTGGGTCATCGCGGTCATGGCGTTGGGCCATCCGGCGTAGAAGGCGAGATGGGTGATGGTCTCGATCAGTTCGTCCTTGGTCACGCCGTTCTCCAGCGCCTTGCCGAGGTGGAAGCCGAGCTGGTCGGATCGGTACAGGGCGGCGAGAGCGGTGACGGTGACGAGGCTGCGGTCGCGCGGGGACAGACCCGGCCGCTCCCAGATGTCACCGAACAGGACGGTGTCGGTCACCTCCGCGAGCTTGGCGGCGAACTCCTGAATGGCAGGCGGCGCGAACTTCTTCCGTTCGGACATGAGGTGGTGCTCCTGGCGTGGTTTCGGGTGGGGGGACACGCTGCCCGGCCGTCGACCGGGGCTGGGCGGATTGCTGACCGAGGACCGAGGCGAGGGCGGGAGGAGGGGTGGCACACGCGGCTTTCGAGGCGTTCCGGCACGGGCGCCAGGTCTGTGGGGCCACCGGTGAGGGCCAGCGCGTTGCCGAGGAAGGGGACATCCGTCCGCACTGTCTGGCCTCGCTTCCTCCGCCTTCCACGGGAATACTGGATATCGGTGACATTCGGGAAAACATTCTTTCCGGCGGCCACGTCACCGACCCTGTCACTTTCCCAGGAACCTGCAAGGGGAGAATTTCATCCGGGGATCCCCTTATCCAGGGGAGAAATCCTTACCCCCCTCCCGGCGGTCGAGCGATGCCACACTGGCGTCATGGCCGGCGACGCGCATCTGAATGAGCTGGGAGAAATCCTCAAGGCGCGGAGGGCCGAGCTGACTCCGCGCGCCGTCGGTCTTCCCGACACCGGTGGCCGACGTGTGCCCGGTCTGCGCAGGGAGGAGGTCGCTCTGCTGGCCGCCATCAGCACCGACTACTACACACGGCTGGAGCAGGGCCGCATCAAGCCGTCCGCGTCAGTGCTGGCCGCGCTCGCCCAGGTGCTGCGCCTGTCGGATCACCAGCGTGACCACTTGTTCGAGCTGGGGGGCCGACAACGGGCACGACACCGCCGTCCGGCCGCGCAGAAGGCGCATCCGCAGTTGCGCCGCCTGCTCGACGATCTCACCTCGAGTCCTGGCGTGGTGATCGGCCGCCGTATGGACATCCTGGCGTGGAATCCGCTCGCAGTCGCCCTGTTCACCGATTTCGCGAAGGTGCCGGAGGGCAGGCGGAACTGCGTCCGCATCCTCTTCACCGATCCCTCCATGCGGACGCTCTACGCGGACTGGCGGGCCGTCGCCCGTGACTGCGTGTCCCATCTGCGCGGGGAGGCCGCCAAATACCCTGAGGATCCGCAGTTGATCAGCTTGGTCGGTGAACTCTCCGTGGAGGACAGGGAATTCGGTCAGTGGTGGGGTGGTCGTCGAGCGCCGTCGAGCAAGGCGGGCGTCAAGAGGTTCTGCCATCCCCTCGTGGGTGAACTAGTCCTGGACTGGGACACCCTCGTCTGCGGCGGCGATCCCGATCAGGAACTCGTTGTCTGGACGGCGGAGCCGGGCACGCCGTCGTACGACGGTCTGCGCGCCCTCGCCTCGCAGACCACCGGTCGGCCCGACGGGCTCACGTCCGGTCAGCCCGGCTGATACGCCCATCGCCTCGGTCCCGCCGCTTCGCGAGGGACGGATGGCAGACCCGGGAGAAAAACTTCCCCCTTACATTTCGGCTGAACGATGTGACACTCACTTCCATGTACACCAAAGTGCGATTTCCTGAACTGGGAGAATTCCTCAAGGTGTGCCGGGCCCAGCTCAGCCCGCGGACCGTCGGTCTGCCCGAGTCCGGTACGCCCCGGCGCGTGCCGGGGCTGCGTCGGGAGGAGGTCGCTCGCCTCGTGGGGATCAGCACCCACGCCTACGCCCGGCTGGAACAGGGGCGTGCCCCGGTGCCGCGGACTGTGCTCGCCGCGCTCGCCGATGTCCTGCACCTCGACGACGCCCAGCGCGACCACCTCTTCGAGCTGGCTGCGGGGGGTGAGTGTGAATCGCGCCGTCGGCCGGTGCAGAAGGTGCACCCGCAGCTCAGACGCATCCTGGACGAGCTGACCGCGACCCCGGCGCTTGTCCTCGGACGGCGTCTCGACATCCTCGCCTGGAATCCTCTGGCGGCCGCTCTGCTCACCGACTTCGACAACGTGTCCGCCAGGAAGCGCAACTTCGCGCGGCTGATGTTCACCGACCCCGCCTTCCGAGAGCTCTGCCTCGACTGGAGGACGAACGCCCGCACCTGTGTCGCCCATCTGCGCACGGAGGCCGCCCGGCATCCCGGCGACCCCGGATTGACCGCCCTCGTCGGCGAATTGTCCGTCGCCGACGCCGACTTCCGGCAGTGGTGGGCAGGGCGCCAGATGCCCGGCAGGCGGATGGGCACCAAGCGGCTGCGCCACCCGATCGTCGGCGACCTCACCCTCGACTGGGACAGCCTGACCTGCACCGCCGACCCCACGCAGAAGCTGGTGGTCGCGACCGCCGATCCCGGTACCCCCTCCCACGACGGGCTGCTGTTCCTGGCGTCATGGACCGCGGAACCTGACCAGCCCGCGCAGGATGCGGCAGCTTGAGTTCTCCGGGTCCAGGTGACTCGCCGACAGCCGCAGGATTGGCGGATCGTGGAGGCCGCCCGACGCGGAGGCCAGGCCCCCGCTGTGGAGGGCCTGGGCGAGGGGTGGGGCGCTGCGCCTACCCACACCCGGAAACGGGGCATGCCCTGGGGCCATGTGTGACGGGCGCGGCCCCGGGGCGCCGAGAGCGGTGCGAGTGTCGCCGTCGGAGCCCGACGACTTGCAACGGCAACTCGTCGACCAGTTCGACCAGTTCGACAAGGTCCATCGGCCGGTCGGGGCCCCGCCAGTCGCCGGGCGGTTCGGCGAAGGAGTCCTGGCGGCGGCCCACAGCCTTGCCGGCCTCAAGCCCCGCATCGGTGAGGGGCGGATTCATGCCCTCGCGGACGGCCGGACGGCGCTGTCCGATCTCGTCCAAGGCGCCCTGGACCACCGGCAGCGGCACCTCGCTGAACTCGGCGAGCCGCGTCGACGGCAGTGACCGTGTCGGCCACAGCCCGCAGTAGCAGGGCGGGAGTTCGACCGTGGCACGCGGACCGGCTTCGATCTCCGAGAGGGGTGTCGAAGGCGACGGGGCCGGAAGTCGGCGTGTGCCCAGGCTCATCCGTGCGCGCACCCGCCTTGTCCAGAGACTGTCTCTTCTTTGAGTCGGGCTGCTGGTCGGCGTCTTCAGCCATGGCGCCGCGAATCTCGTTCCCCTGCAACGCCGTGCCGCTCTGTGCATCGGACCGTGCGGGTCAGTGCAACTGCGCGAGGTCGATGGCGTTCGCCATTGCCTGGTCGCCCAAGGAGTTCGGGTGCAGGTGGTCTCCGCTGTCGTAGGCGGCGCGGAGCTTCAGTGGGTCGGACGGGTCGGCGACGGTCTTGGCGAAGTCGATGGTGCCGTCGAAGGCGTGACTGGTGAGGATCCAGTGGTTGACCTTCTGGCGGATCGCGTCGCCGGAGGCGGTGTAGTAGGGGCCTCCCTTGGTGTTGGTGTAGGCGGCGTCCTTGTAGGGCAGGAGGGTGCCGCCGTAGATGCGGACGTGGGCGGCGTGCGCCTTGGCGATGAGGGCGCGGTAGCCGTCGATCAGGTCCCGGGCGGTGAGTGGCTTGCCGTTGGGGCCCGCGTTGTTGCCGATGTCGTTGATGCCTTCGAGCAGGATCACGCTGCGGACCCGGGGCGCGCCGAGGGCGTCGTGGGCGAAGCGGTCCGATCCGCTGACGCCGAGTTCGGGCTCGGCGGCCGGTGCGTCGGTCAAGAGCCGGTTGCCGCTGATACCCGCGTTCACAACGCCCACGCGGCTGCCACCCGGCTGCGAAGTGAGGCGGCGGGCAAGGTCGTCCGGCCAGCGGGTGTCGGTGCCGGGCGAAGAGGCGAATCCGTCGGTGATGGAGTCGCCGAAGGCGACCAGCGTGCCGCGAGCGCGGGGGTTGAGAACCTCCAGGCCGTCCAGGAAATACCAGGAGCTGGTCGTGCGGGGGTAGTCCTGGGTGCCGGTGTCCGCGGTGTGGTCGCCCGTCGTGGAGACGTAGCTGGTGTCCCGGGCCACGGAGTGGAAGGTGGCGGGCCCGGTCCTCTTCGGCAGATAGACGCTCACCAACAGATCCTCATCGGCGGCGGTGGTGAAGTCGACGGCGTCACTGCGGAGTTCACCTCCTGCCGGGACCACTGCTCCGGTAGCGCCGTGAAAGGTGACCTTGTGCCGGGTGCGGGCGGCGACACTCCCGCCCGAGGTGCGTACGGCGACGTTGACGGCGCCGATCACCAGCGGCGCGCTGCCGTACTCGTTACTCAGCCGCAGCCGCACCTTCTGTCCCGCGACGGTGGTGTGCACCACCATCCGCACTGTCCGCTCGGAGAAACCCGGCCCGCCGGCCGTCATGCCCGCTTCCCAGCCACCGACCCATGGGTGTCCTTGGTGCTCTGCCGCACTCGCCGCCGTCCCGGAAGCGGCAAGCGCCCAGGACACCAGCAGTGCCAACGTGACCTTGTGGGTACGTCGGGTGCGGAACTTCATGGTCATCCACTCCTTCTTTTCGTTCGACAGGACGTTCATGGTGGCGCCCGGCTCAGGTGGCATGTGGCGGGTGCCTCCTCGGTGTCGGTGGACTGGGTCAGCCGTCGGGGTGTTGGCGTCGTACATCTCGCGGACGACGACGTTCTGGGATCCCAACCGACGGTGTTGCCATGTGCGCTGTGGTCACGCCCTTGCAGCATTGCCCCGAATGCCCGCGCCAAGGGGGTAAGGATTTGTACCTGGATAGGTGACGCTCAGGCGGGAACGCGGCTGTCCGCAGGTCTTCTCAAGCCGGAACCTGATGCGGGATTCGGGAATCCCCGACTGTCTTTCGTGTGACCCGTAGGCAACCGAGCGCAATGGAGTAGCCGAACCATGGCACCGGAGAAATTGGCACCTGCCGAAAGCGAGCGCCAGACCGCGAGATGCTCGACTTCTGTGCTGAGTACTCGTCGGCGCCGACATCGAGGTGATCTCCTCCTACCAGGGCAGCGAGGCTTGCAACGCAAGTCGGCCTGCGACGTCCGCTACCGCTCAGACATCGACGACGCCACTGTCTCCTGATCTGCGTAGGGCCGTGCGCCGGGTCGGCAGCCGCTCGACCGCAGACCCCGCGCGTCGCATCTGAGGCGTGCACGGCCGCCACACCCCCACACCAGCACGGCGGAGCACACCGTCGCCCCGGGTGGCCCGTCGACGACACGACGGCCGCCTCCGGACACTCCGGCCGTGTGCGGAACGGTCACGTAGCCGTCCCGCGCCGCCAAGGAAAGGACACCACATGCACTACGCACACCTCGGCCGCAGCGGCCTGAAGGTCAGCCGCCTGGCACTGGGCACCATGAACTTCGGCGACGCCACGGACGAGGCCACCAGTTTCAAGATCATGGATGCGGCGATGGACGCGGGCATCAACCTGTTCGACACCGCCGACGTGTACGGCGGCCCGCAGTCACCCGACATGAAGCAGGGCTACGGCCTGTCGGAAGAGATCATCGGGCACTGGCTCGCCCAGGGCGGCGGACGCCGAGACCGGGTCGTGCTGGCCACCAAGCTGTACCAGCCCATGGGCCCGGGCCCGAACGACAAGTATCTGTCCGCGTACAAGATCCGCCGGGCGGTCGAGGCCAGCCTTCTGCGCCTGCAGACCGACCACATCGACCTGTACCAGATGCACCACATCGACCGGTCGACGCCGTGGGAGGAGATCTGGCAGGCCATGGAGCAGCTGGTCCGCGAGGGCAAGATCACCTACGTCGGCAGCAGCAATTTCGCCGGGTGGCAGATCGCCACCGCCCAGAACGCGGCAGTCAATCGCCACTTCATGGGCCTGGTGTCCGAGCAGAGCGTCTACAACCTCACCGCACGGACCGTCGAGCTGGAGGTGATTCCCGCCCTGCGCCACTACGGGATCGGGCTCATCCCATGGAGCCCGCTGGGCGGCGGCCTCCTCGGTGGAGTCCTGCAGAAGATCGAGAACGGCCGCCGCGCTTCTGCCCAGATGCAGCAGACCATCGAGCGGTACCGGCCCCAGCTGGAGGAGTACGAGGCCCTGTGCGCCGAGATCGGCGCACAGCCCGCCGACGTCGCGCTGGCCTGGCTGCTGCACAACCCCGTCCTCACGGCCGTGATGGCAGGCCCCCGCACGCCCGAGCAGCTCGCGGCCAGCCGGCGGGCTCTCGACGTGCATCTGTCGGACGACACCCTGCGCAGGCTTGATGAGATCTGGCCCGGCCCCGGTGGAGAGGCCCCCGAGGCATACGCCTGGTAGACCACGCAACGGCCGATCCGTGAGCGGGGCGGAATGGTGCCTGCTGATCCCGTTGCAGTTTCTGCGGCCAGGGAGTGGAGCAGGCGGTCCTCCTGTCGCCTGACGATCGAACTCCAGGTGATACGGCGCCCGGCTCATGGAGGGCGCGGTGAAGACATGCTCAGCCGTGATGCCCAGCGCGTGGCGGCGCGCCGCCAGAATGCGCAGTCCGGAGGCGGCGGAGAGCAACACCCGCGACACCCGCGCCAGTTCGGCGCAGGCCCTCCTCCTCAGATCGGGCCCTGACCGATGGCCCATCTGCCCATATCGGAAGTGCGAGGAAGCCCTCGAAGCCCTCAAAGACCTCTTCGACCAGCAGGCCACTGGCGGGCAAGCAGGGCCCGTTCGCCGCTCCACACGGCGCGCATGCGGTCCACCGCCAGCGCGATCAGCCGGCCCGCCCCCTGTTCGAGCCCGGTAACTGCGATGTCAGGTCCTCGACCAGTTCGACCAGGTCCGTCGGCCGGTCGGGCCCCCACCAGTCGCCGAGCAGTTCGGCGAAGGCGTCCTCGCGCGCGGCCGACAGCTTCGCCGCGGCCTCGTGCCCGGCGTCGGTGAGGAGCAGGTCCATGCCCTCGCGTGTGGCCAGGTGCTGCTGCTCGATCTGCTGCAGGGCAGCCTGGATCACCGGCAGCGGCACATGGCTGTATTCGGCGAGCCGCGTCGGCGACAGCGACCGTTCCGGGCGCAGTGCTCGCAGCAGCAGCCAACTGGAGGCGGGCAGCAGGTCGTAGCCGGCCTTGGCGGTGATCTTCTCGTAGATCCCGCGCCGTCCCTCCCGTGATCCGAGCACGGACAGGGCCCGCTGCACCTCCTCGCGGGAGAAGCGGTGCACGGGGTGGGCGCTGAGGGTCTGCGCCAGGTCGGGCGCGGTGACCGAACCGCGCAGCCTGTCCTCCTTGAGCAGCCAGGACAGCGCGAAGGCGAGCAGAACGATCGGGGCCGCGTAGAGGAAGACGTCGGTGATCGAGGTGGCGTACGCGTGCAGTGCGGGCGGGCGCAGCTCGGGCGGGAGTCGGGCGATGGCACGCGGGTCGGCTTCGAGCGCGGCGGCCGTCTCCGGCGGCGCCGAACCGGTGAAGGCGCCGCGCAGCTTGTCGTCGAGCCGGCCGGTGAAGACCGTGCCGAAGACGGCGACACCGAAGGCGGAGCCGATCGAGCGGAAGAAGGTGACTCCCGAGGTGGCGACGCCCAGGTCCTCGTACGACACCGCGTTCTGCACGATCAGTACGAGCACCTGCATGACCAGGCCGAGCCCGAGGCCGAAGACGAAGAAGCACAGGCTCATCTCGATGTCGCCGGACGACTCCCTGAGCCGGTGCAGCAACAGCAGCCCCACGGCGGTGACGGCGGTGCCGAGTACCGGGAACACCTTCCAGCGCCCGGTACGCGAGACGATCTGGCCCGACACCGTGGACGTCAGCAGCAGTCCGAGCACCATCGGCAGCATGTGCACACCTGACATGGTGGGCGACACTCCACGCACGACCTGCAGGAACGTCGGCAGATAGGTCATCGCGCCGAACATCGCGAAGCCGATCACGAAGCTGATCGCGGAGGAGAGCGTGAACGTGCGGATCCGGAACAGCTTCAGCGGAAGCACCGGTTCGGCGGCCTTGCGCTCGACGAACAGGAACCACACGAGCAGTACGGCGCCCAGGACCGCGGTCCCGGTCAGCGGGGCCGACGTCCATCCCCAGGTCCTGCCGCCGAGCGAGGTCACCAGGATCAGACAGGTGGCGACGGCCGCGATCAGGAGCGTGCCGAGGTAGTCGATCCGGTGCTTCTCGGCCCGGACGGGGATGCGGAGCGCGGCGGCGATCACGAGCAGGGCGACGGCACCGACGGGCAGGTTGACGTAGAAGACCCAGCGCCAGCTGAGCTGGTCCACGAACAGCCCGCCGAGCAACGGCCCCAGGACGCTGGTCGCGCCGAAGACGGCACCGAACAGTCCCTGGTAGCGGCCCCGGTCCCGGGGCGGCACGATGTCGCCCACGATCGCCATCGACAGGACCATCAGGCCACCGCCGCCGAGGCCCTGAACGGCGCGGAAGGCGATCAGCTGGGACATGTCCTGCGCCAGTCCGCACAGCGCCGATCCGACCAGGAAGATCACGATCGCGGCCTGGAAGAGCCTCTTGCGCCCGTACTGGTCGCCGAGTTTGCCCCACAGCGGGGTCGCCGCGGTCGAGGCGAGCAGGTAGGCGGTGACGACCCAGGACAGATGGCTCATCCCGCCGAGGTCGCTGACGATCGTCGGCAGCGCGGTGGAGACGATCGTCTGGTCGAGTGCCGAGATGAGCATGCCGAGCAGCAGCGCGCCGATGGACATCCGCACCCCGTGCCGGTGTCCCGCCGCCCCCTGCGGGTCTGCCGCCCGTTCGCCCAGCTCCTGGGCCATTGCCGCCTCCTGAAATCGAATTCTTCGTGAACTTGGCGGGCGCGGCATACGTCGGAATTCACATATCTGTCCGGCGTGACTGACGATATCTACGCGGCAGGAAATGCACATCGCTGCGTGAGGGGGAGGGATCCGTCCCCTGGATAACTCGTACCGGGGAGGGAAAACTTCTCTTTACTTTCTCCTCGGCAACAGCAAATTTGTTGTCGAACGCAGAACTGCGCAGAGGGATACGCAGACGGGCCGCGTCGCCTCGGGGGCCATGGCGAACGTCCGCCCTGTCCGGTCCCGGGTCGAAGGAAGCGAGTCACGGATGACCAGAGCCGTACCTCCGGCGAGTAGCGCCGTCAGTTCTCCGGCAGCCACGATGCGGGCCGGCGTACTGCTTCCCGTCGCGCTGGTCGCCGCCTACTACGGCGCCTATGTCGCGGTGATGTCCCCGCCCACTGTCAGCATGGCGCTGCGCGTGCGTGACGTGGTCGGCGCGGGCCAACGGGTCTCCACGTTGAGCACGGTGCTGTCCGTCGGCGCCTTCGCCGCCGCGATCGCCTCCCCGCTCCTGGGCGCGCTGTCCGACCGCTGCTCGATTTCATCGGCCGCGACCTGCACGCCTCCACCACCCTCGCGGGCTGGCTCGTGACAGCCACACAGCTCGGCTACGCGGCCGGAGCACTGCTGCTGGTGCCACTCGGCGATGTCCTCGACCGGCGCCGGTTCATCCCCGGGATGATGCTCTGCGCGGCCCTCGCCCTCATCGCCTGCGCGCTCGCCCCGTCCATCGGCTCGCTCCTGGTCGCGGTCACCCTCCTGGGCCTGACCACGGTCAGCGGACAACTGCTCACCCCACTCGCCGGTGACCTCGCCGGCGACACCAACCGCGGGCGGGTGGTGGGGACGGTGGTCTCCGGGCTGCTCATCGGCATCCTCACCTCCCGCACCATCAGCGGACTCCTCGCGGATGCCGCCGGATGGCGCGCCATCTACTTCGTCGCCGCAGCGGTCTCCGCCGCCTTCGCGTTGCTTCTTCACCGTACGATCCCGCCGCTCGCCCCGAAGGCCCGCCTCTCCTACCCGCAATTGCTGCTCTCGGTCTGGCACGTCATCCGGCAGGAGCGGGCAGTGCGCTGGACCCTGTTCCTCGGCGCCACCGCCTTCGGCGTCTTCACCATGTTCTGGACCGCCCTGACGTTCCTGCTGAGCGCGGAGCCGTTCTCCTACTCGGTCTCCGTCATCGGCCTGTTCGGCCTTGTGGGCCTGGCCGGGGCGCTTGCCGCCCAGCGCGCGGGCCGGCTCCACGACCGGGGCCTGTCGATGCCGGCGACCGGATGGGGATGGGCCGCGATCGTGGTCTCCTTCGTCGTCGCGGCCTTCGCCGGCCGTTCCGCAGCGGGGATCATCGTGGCCGTCCTGCTGCTCGACATCGCCGTACAGGGCGTGAACATCCTCAACCAGACACGGCTGTTCGCGCTCGCGCCGGGGGCCCGCAGCCGGCTCAACACGGCCTTCGTCACCTGCAACTTCCTCGGCGGTGCGGCAGGCTCCGCCGCCGCCTCCGTCCTGTGGTCGGGCGGCGGCTGGACAGCCGTCTCCCTGACCGGCGCCGGCCTCGGCTGCGTCGCACTCCTCGCGTGGGGCCTTGGTCGCCGCGGACCGCTTCTCAACAAGCGACGAGCCTGAACGCCTGCCCTTGCACTGTCAGTTGTGGGTGACAGGCATCGAAACCAAGATTTTTCCGCTGCTCAAGTTTGGAGCGTTTCAGAGATGACCACCACACAGCACAAGATCGGTTCGGGCTACGACGCCACGAGTACCGCCGACGACGTCCTCCAGGGCATCGACCTGAGCGGGAAGCTCGCGATCGTCACCGGCGGCTATTCGGGCATCGGCCTGGAGACCACCCGTGCGCTCAGCCGCGCCGGTGCCCGTGTCGTCGTCCCCGCGCGCAGGCCGGCCGATGCGCAAGAGGCGCTGGACGGGGTTCCCGGAGTCGAGGTGGACGAGCTGGACCTCGGCGACCTGGAAAGCGTGCGCGGCTTTGCCGAGCGATTCCTCGCCTCAAGCAGGAGTGTCGACTTCGTCGTCGACAGCGCCGGGATCATGGCATGCCCCGAAACGCGGGTCGGGCCCGGTTGGGAGGCCCAGTTCGCGATCAACCATCTCGGCCACTTCGCCCTCGTCAACCGTCTGTGGTCGGCCCTTGAAACCGGCGGCGCACGGGTCGTCTCCATTTCCTCCGGCGGCCATCACATGTCCGGCATCCGCTGGGACGACGTCCAGTGGGAGCGGGGTTACGACAAGTGGCAGGCGTACGGGCAGGCGAAGACCGCGAACGCGCTCTTCGCCGTGCACCTGGACAGGCTCGGCAAGGACTCCGGCGTCCGCGCCTTCGCCGTGCATCCCGGCGTCATCATCACGCCGCTCCTGCGGCACGTTCCCGAGGCGGAGAGGGTGGAGTTCGGCTGGTTCGACGAGGATGGCAACCTGCGCGACCCCGACTTCTTCAAGACCCCGCAGCGGGGCGCGGCCACGCAGGTGTGGGCGGCGACGTCTCCTCAGCTGGCCGACCTGGGTGGCCTCTACCTTGAGGACTGTGACGTCGCCGACCCCGCTCCAGCCGACGGCGAGATGCGCGGTGTCAAGGACTGGGCGACCGACCCCGAGCAGGCGGCACGCCTGTGGGAGCTGTCGGCGGAGCTGACGGACGTGAACGCGTTCGCCGCGTAGTGCGTGTCCGCCCTGGAACTGATTCCTCATGGCTGCGGGGGGGGGGGGGGGGGGGGGCGGGGGGGGGGGGGGGGGGGGGGGGGGGGGGGGGGAGGCGGGGGGGGGGGGGGGGGGGGGGGGGAAGGGGGAAGAGGGGAGGGGGAGGG